>JAVWUU010000036.1:0-16530 GCA_036666995.1 Thermomonas sp. | reverse complement strand
CCAAGTGCGGCGATGTCCATGCGCATCGTGGTCAGGCCCGGCGGCACGTAACGCGCCAATGGAATGTCGTCGAAGCCGGCCAGTGCGATCTCCCCCGGTACCGCCACGCCAGCGGCGTTGAAGGCGGCCAGGCAACCCAGCGCCATCACGTCGTTGGCGGCGAACACGGCGTCTGGCAACTCAGGCCGGGCCAGCAGCGCGCGCCCCGCCGCTTCGCCAGAAGGTTCACGGAAGTCGCCCGGCAGGATGTCTTCGACCGCACCCGGCAGCAGGGCCGCCAGCGCATCGCGATAGCCGCGCAGGCGTTCCTCGGCCTCGTGGTTGCCGGACGGGCCGGATACGAAGGCGATCCGCCGATGTCCGAGCGTCACCAGGTGTTCGACCATCGCGCGGGCACCGGCATGGTTGTCGGTGCCGATCCGGCGCCGGCCCGGCAGGCCCAGGTGCGAACTGATCAGCACGGCGTCGGGCAACACCGTCAACGCATCCGCCAGGTGGCCGTCGGTGTCCGCGTACGGCGACATCACCAACAAGCCGTCCACTCGCCCGCGCATGCTGCGCAAGGCGTCGCCCTGTTCACGCGGGTCGCCGTGGTAGCTGGAGACCAGCAGGTGCAGCGCGTGCTCGCGCGCGACCTGGTCGATGCCATAGATCAGTTCGGAGAAGAATTCGCCGTAGACCTCGGGCAGCACCACCCCGATCGTGCGGGTCCGCCGGCTGCTCAGGCTGCGCGCGGCGTGGTGCGGCATGTAGCGCAGGCGCCCGGCGACTTCCTGGACGCGGTTGCGGACGGCCTCGGCCACGTTGCCCTGGCCGTTCAAGGCGCGCGAAACAGTGGCCACGGACACCTGGGCCTCCCGCGCCACATCCTTGATCGTGACTGTCATCCGCCGCCCCACATGTTGCGTCGAGGCGGACTGTAATCGTTTCCAGTCGAGTTGCAAGAAAACGGTTACATGACGATGGCGTCACGCTCTAATGGTTTTTTAACCTGTTGTTTTGCTTGGGTTTCACAAGCGCTGGCATGACCGACTTCGCTGCGATGCAGCACGCCTTCCGCCATACCGTACTGCCCTGCTCAGGCGGCCTCGTCCGGCGCGCGTGCGTGGATCGACAACGCATGGATGTCGGTCTGCATCATGTCCCCCAACGCGGCGTAGACCAGCCGATGCCGGGCCAGCGGCAACTTGCCGGCGAACGCGCTGCTGACGATGTCGACGCCGAAATGCCCCTGCCCGCCGCGCGCACCGGCATGGCCGGCATGCTTGTGGCTGTCGTCGGTGACCACCAGCGACTCCGGCTCTAAGGCCGAGGTGAGCAGTTCGCGAATCCGCGACACCCGTTCCGGGTTCAGCTGCGGGATGTCGGCCTCGGTCATGGCAATACCTTGCGGAACGGGCGGACATCGACGCGCGTGTACACGCCAGCGGCGACGTAGGGATCGGCGTCGGCCCAGGCGCGCGCGTCCTCGAGCGAACCGAAATCGGCGATCACGATGCTGCCGCTGAAGCCGGCCGGACCCGGGTCCTCGGCATCGATCGCAGGGCACGGCCCGGCCAGCAGCAGGCGCCCTTCATCGCGCAACGCGGTCAGGCGCGCGAGGTGTCCGGGCCGCGCGGCCAAGCGCTTTTGCAGGACATCAGCGCCGTCGAAGCCTTCAATCGCGTACCACATCGGCATTCTTCTCCATGAACCGGTGCGGGCATTGTAGGCGGCGCAGGTGGACACGGCCTGCTCCAGCGCTTACCCTGCGGCCTCGTTCCAGGCCCGACCTTGCGGCCGCGCGCGACATCCGGCTCCACCAAGCCGCACCGCGCCCGCCAATCCGGCCTACCCGCCACCCGTCCCGATGCGCCCTGCCCAGGGTGCAGGCGTGCACAGGCATGGCGGAATGCAGCTCCTACGCAGCACTGCCCGGCCGCTTGCGGCCATTGCGACAAGGTGTGGCCCGGAGGGGGCCGCCAACCGATGACATCCGAATCGAGTGCCGGCGCCAGCGCCGACGTACCCGCTGCCAACCAGTCCACCCGCCCCCAGCAGCAGGAAATGCCGCTGGCGATGGTGCTTGGCCAGCCGGTGCTGCAGATCCCGCAGGACCTGTACATCCCGCCTGACGCGCTGGAAGTCATCCTCGATGCGTTCGAAGGCCCGCTCGATCTGCTGCTGTACCTGATCCGCCGGCAGAACCTGGACATCCTCGACATACCCGTGGCGTCGATCACCCGCCAGTACGTCGACTACATCCAGGGCATGCACGAGATGCGCTTCGAGCTGGCCGCCGAGTACCTGGTGATGGCCGCGATCCTGGCCGAGATAAAGTCGCGGCTGCTGCTGCCACGCCCGCCCAGCGAGGAGGGCATCGAGGAAGACCCACGCGCCGACCTGGTGCGCCGGCTGCAGGAGTACGAACGCTACAAGAAGGCCGCCGAAGACCTGGACACCCTGCCCCGGCAGGAACGCGACACCGCGCCGGTCCACGCCTTCGTGCCGGACCGCGCGGAAATCCGCCTGCCGCCGCCGGTGGACATCCGCGAGATGCTGCTGGCCCTGCACGACGTGTTCAAGCGCGCCGAGCTGTACACCCAGCACGCGATCAAGCGCGATGCGCTCAGCGTCCGCCAGCGCATGGGCGAATTGCTCGAACGCCTCGCCGACGGCCAGTTCCATCGCTTCGAATCGCTGTTCACCGTCGAGGAAGGCAAGCTCGGCGTGGTGGTGACCTTCCTCGGCCTGCTGACCCTGGCCAAGGAACAACTGCTCGACATCGTCCAGGAAGGACCGTCGGCACCGATCTACGTGAAGTCGCTCGCCTCCGATGAGGGCGCCCCTGCGGTCGCCGACTTGTCGAGCGAGTTCGATGACGAACCTGATGCTGCAAACGACGATTGAGACGTCATCGTTGCTCGTCATCCCGGCGAACGCCGGGATCCAGTTTTTCCTGACCAATTCAACCGCTGGATTCCTGCCTTCGCAGGAATGACGGCAAAGACCTCAAGAACCGATGGATCAAACCCTCGTCACCCGCATCATCGAAGCCGCCCTGCTCGCGGCCAGCCAGCCACTGACCGTGGTCCAGCTCAACGCCCTGTTCCCGCTGGACGAGCCCGCGCCGGAAGGCAGCATCCCGGCCGCCCTGCAGGCCTTGCAGGAGGCCTGCGCCGAGCGTGGCGTGGAGCTGGTCGAAGTCGCGTCCGGATGGCGTTTCCAGGTGAAGGCCGACGTGCATCCCTGGGTCGCGCGCCTGTGGACCGAGCGCCAGACCCGCTACACCCGGGCGACGCTGGAGACGTTGGCGCTGATCGCCTACCGCCAGCCGATCACCCGCGGCGAGATCGAGCAGGTCCGCGGCGTGGCGGTGAACAGCAGCATCATCAAGGCCCTGGAAGAGCGCGAATGGATCCGCGTGGTCGGCCACCGCGACGTGCCCGGCAAGCCGGAATTGCTGGCGACGACAAAGACCTTCCTCGACTACTTCGGCCTGAAGCGGCTGGACGAACTGCCGCCGCTGTCGGAACTGCGCGATATCGGCGAACTGGAACCGCAGCTGCCGTTCGCGCCAGCGGTGCCGGCGGGTATCGCGAGTGAACCGGAAATGGGGTCAGAGAACATTTCCGCTGAAGACAACGAAGCCAACGACACGAATGGGGAGGACACCTCCTCTGACCCCATTTCCCGAGACACCGACACCGATGCCGACGACACCGTCGCGGACATCGAGCCCGATCAAGACAACAACGACAGAGACGACGCCACGGCATCGTCGGAGCAGAACCCATGAGCAAGAAAGACGAATCGACCCGCCGCCCGCTGAGCCTGAAGGCGAAGGCCGCGCCGGAAGCCACCGAGGCCCCGCGCATCGAGGAACGCCTGCACAAGGTCCTGGCGCAGGCCGGCCTGGGCTCGCGCCGCGCGCTGGAGCAGCGCATCGCCGACGGCCTGGTCAAGGTCAACGGTGAAGTCGCGCGCACCGGCATGAGCATCACCGGCGGCGACAAGATCGAGCTCGACGGCAAGACCTTCGTCGCCAGCGCGTTGGTCGATGCGCCGCGCGTGCTGATGTACAACAAGCCGGAAAGCGAAGTCACCACCCGCGAAGACCCGGAAGGTCGCCCGACCATCTTCGATGCGCTGCCCTCGCTGAAGGGCGCGCGCTGGATTGCGATCGGCCGCCTCGACATCAACACCACCGGCCTGCTGCTGCTCACCACCGACGGCGAGCTGGCCAACGCGATGATGCATCCGAGCTTCGAAGTCGAGCGCGAATACGTCTGCCGCGTGCGTGCGCCGGAAGGCGAGGACGTGGTCAGCGAGAAGATCGTCGACCGCCTCGCCCGTGGCGTGTCGCTGGACGACGGCCCGGCCAAGTTCGACGAGATCGAACGCATCGGCGGCAGCGATTCGCACGACTGGTTCCGCGTGCTGCTGAAGGAAGGCCGCAATCGCGAAGTGCGCCGGCTGTGGGAATCGCAGGGTTGCCAGGTGTCACGGCTGAAGCGCATCCGCTACGGCGAGGTGCGCCTGCCGCAGCCGCTGCTGCGCGGCCATTCGCAGGAACTGCCGCAGGCCGAGGTCGATGCACTGCGCAAGGCGGTCGGGCTGGAGGACGGCACGCCGTCCGCATTGACCCTGATGCCGGTGCTCGGCCAGCGCAAGGCGAGCAAGACCGTGGTCGCCGGCAATGCGCGCAGCCATGGCTACGTGGGCGGCCACAGCACCGCCGACGAAGGCCGCGAACTGCGCCGCTTCGACAACGTGCGCGAGGATCGCGGCCGCGGCCGTGGCGGCCCGCGCAAGCCCGGTGGCCTGACCGTGAGCGGTGAAGCGGCCGCCAAGCAGGCCAACAAGACCTTCAAGCCCAAGGGCCCGCGCCCGCAGGGCCAACGCCTGCGTCCGGGCGAGCAGCGCGGCGAGAATCCGACCGAGATGCGCACCTGGTACGTGCCGGACGGCGTGGACACCGGCCCCAGCGGCCATCGCAATCCCGATGCCGGCAATCGCGGCCCGAAGAAGTACGGCAACAAGCCACGTCCGCAAGGCGGCGGCTTCAATCCGGACGCACCGCGCGGGCCACGTCCGCAGGGCGACAACCGTGGCCCGCGTCCGCAGGGCGGCGGTTTCAATGCCGACAATCGCGGCCCGCGTCGCGAAGGCGGCGGCAATCCGGGCGGTGGCGAAGGGCGTCCCGCACGTGCACCGCGTCCGTACGGACATCCCGGCAACGCGCCGAGCTTCCCGTCCGACCACGCCAATCCCGGTGCCTTCAATCCGTACGCCGATCGCGCTCGCGGCCCGCGTCCGGGTGGCAACAAGCCGGGCGGCGCACGACCGGGCAACAACGGCCCGCGCGGCCCGCGTCCCGGCGGCAACAAGCCGGGCGGCCCGCGTGGCGGTGGTGGCGGTGGTGGCGGCAGCCCGTACGGCAACCGTTGATCGTGCTGGCACCCGTGATGCAGCGCGCAACGCTCGCCCTGCTCCTGCTCGCTGGGTTGGCACCCGCGCATGCGGCGGATCCCGCCGCACCGCGACCGACCGAATATGTCGATGCGAAGCGCCTGGCCGATGCCGACGAGAAAAGCGTCACCGGCGCGCCACACGACGCGATGCTGGCCGCACAGGGCAAGCTGCTGGACGAAGGCGTGGTGGCCTGCTCGCTGGGCAAGCCACAGAAGGATTTCAGCGGCTTCACCATCGTGATGGAACTGGACGCGGCCGGCCGCGTGCAGCGCACCTGGCGTGAGGGCGGCTCGCCGCTGGCGATCTGCCTGCAGCGGTATGTCCGCGACAGGATCGTGTTCATTCCGCCGCGCGCGCCGTTCCACACGTCGCTGGCGATCAGCTTCACCAAGTAATCGGGCGGCATCGATCTTCGCGAGGGCGCCCACGGGCGCCCTTTCCATTTGCGATGCCGCTCTACGCATGCGACCACTATTGATCACGTAAATAGAACAATCCGGTATCAATTGACCGACTGGATGCATGCGCGTGCACAATCCATGATGCCGGCCACGGAAAACGGCATTCCGCCGATCCGCGAAGGGAGCAGCAGCATGGGCACCAAGAAGATCCTCAACGTCACCAGCGCCCCCGGCCGGCATTGGGTCGGCAACGGCTTCCCGGTGCATGGCATGTTCGGCTACAGCGGGCCGGGCGTGGCCGAGCGCAGCCCGTTCCTGATGCTGGATTACGCAGCCCCGTTCCAGTTCGAGCCAACCCGCGAGCGTCGCGGCGTTGGCCAGCATCCGCATCGCGGCTTCGAGACCGTCACCATCGTCTACGACGGCGAGGTCGAGCACCGTGATTCGACCGGCAACGGCGGCATCATCGGCAAAGGCGACGTGCAATGGATGACCGCCGCGGGCGGGATCATCCACGAGGAATTCCACTCGCCGGGTTACGCCGAGCGCGGCGGCCCGTTCGAGATGGTCCAGTTGTGGGTGAACCTGCCATCGAGGCACAAGATGGCCGCGGCCGGCTACCAGGGCATCACCGATGCGCAGATCCCCGCGGTCGCGCTGGCGGACGATGCCGGCACGCTGCGGGTGATCGCCGGCGACTTCGATGGCAATCGCGGCCCGGCCAGCACCTTCAGCCCGATCAATGTCTGGGACCTGCGCCTGGCCGCCGGCAAGACGATCGCGTTGCCGCAGCCGGAAGGCTGGACCACCCTGGTCGTGGTGCTCGCCGGCACCGTGCAACTCAACGGCGAGACGGTCCTGCGCGCTGCGCAGATGGCCACACTCTCGACCGCCGGCACCGATGTCACCATCGAAGCCAGCGGGGATGCGAAGGTGCTGTTGCTGGCTGGCGAACCGATCGACGAGCCGGTGGTGGGTTACGGGCCGTTCGTGATGAACACCACCCAGGAAATCCACCAGGCGATCGCCGATTTCAACGGCGGCAAGTTCGGACAGATGCACTGAGCGGCAATCGTTCGTGATCCCGGTGAACGCCGGGATCACGGCCACGCGCTTCAATGCGCAACCAGTGACCAGGAGTTGTATCCATGGCCGTTTCCACCGTTCGCGCCAGCATCGGCGCCACGCCCTACACCGTCGAACTGAGCGACAACCACGGTCACCACTGGCTGGGCGACGAACCCGAGGATCTGGGCGGCGCGAATGCCGGCCCTGCGCCGGAGCAGCAGTTGCTGGCATCGCTGGGTAGCTGCACCGCGGTGACCTTGATGATGTACGCGCGCCGCAAGCAGTGGCTGCTGACCCAGGTCCACGTCGAGCTCGCCTTCAACCCCGAAGGCAAGCCGGCGTCCGGCACGGACATCAGCCGCAGCATCCAGCTGGTCGGCCAACTCGACGATGAGCAGCGCGCGCGACTCATGCAGATCGCCGACGCCTGCCCGATCCACAAGGTGCTGACCGGCGAGATCCGCATCGCCAGCACGCTTGCCTGACCTCGAATCCACGACACGGAGCACGCACATGACCCGCATCCTCGGCATTTCCGGCAGCCTGCGCGCCGGGTCGTTCAACACCTCGCTGCTGCGTGCGGCGCGTGACGTCGCAGGTGGCGATGTCGAATTCCAGACCGCCACCCTGCACGGCATCCCGCTCTACGACGGTGATGCCGAAGCCCGCGATGGCGAGCCCGAGGCGGTGACCACACTCAAGCAGCGCATCATCGCCAGCGACGGCGTGCTGCTGGTGACCCCCGAATACAACAACGGTATCCCCGGCGTGTTCAAGAACGGGATCGACTGGCTCTCGCGCGGCACGCCCGCCATTCCCGAGGTCTTCGGCGATCGTCCGTTCGCCCTTGCCGGTGCCTCGCCAGGCGGCTTCGGCACGATCCTCTCGCAGAACCACTGGCTGCCGGTGCTGAAGACCCTGGGCGTGCGCCTGTGGGCGGGCAATCGGCTGATGGTGTCTCGCGCCGGCAGCGTGTTCGACGCCGACGGCCACCTGGTCGATGCCAAGGTCCGGGAACAACTGGCCGGCTTCGTGGCGGGCTTCGCCGCGTTCGCGAGCTCCGCAAGGGACTGAAAGCGTCGAACGGTTTCGCCGCCCGCCCCGACTCTGGCATGCTGCCACGGACAATCGGGGGGAACCCGGACATGGGCAGCCGCAGAAGCAGGGGGTGGGGCGGATCGTTGCGACGCAACGTCGCGTTGGCCGCCTTGTTGTGGCTGGGCATGTGCCTCGCATTCGGTGCGGGTGCCGCGAACCCGAGCGAGCCCGCGGCCATCGCCGCCCTGCGTGCCGATCAGACCCGCACCGCCGCGCAACTGGAAGCGCAGGCCGCGCGCCTGCGCACGAGTACGACCGACCCCAAGTTCCGCGCCTGGGCGCTGCTGGCGGAAGCCGAATTCGCGAACGACCAGGAACACGCCGACGCGGCGATGGCAGGCCTCGACCAGGCCATCGCGCAGGCCGATGCGCTGAACCTCCCGGACCTGCGCTTCGAGGCGCTGATCCGCTTGTCCACCATCCTGGTCAACCGCGGGCGCTCGAAGGAGACGGAAGCCGTCCTGGCGAAGATGCAGGCCATGGTCGAGCCTGCTGGCAACACCCGCTGGCGCGCACTCTGGCTGCACGAGCGCGGCGTGCTGGAACGCAAGCTCGGTCGCTTCGAGGAAGCGCGCAGCCTGTTCCTGCAGGCACGCACGCTGTTCCGCGAGGCTGGCGACCCGGTGATGGAAGCCCGCGAGATGAATTCCATCGGCAACCTCGACGGCCGCACCGGGCGTTTCTCGGATGCGGTGGCGATGCACAGCGATGCGCTGACGATCGCCCGCAAGGCCGGCGACAAGGCCGAGACCGCGCGCAGCCTGCGCATGCTCGGCGTGCTCTATCTCAATCTCGACGATGAGGAGCTCGCCAGCCGGCATCTGCTGCAGGCGCTGGACTATGTCGAGGAGCGCAACCGCCGCGAGGCGATCGCCCTGCACGGCGAACTGATCGGCACCTTCACCCGGCTCGAGAAATTCAGGGAAGCCGAGTACCACGGCGAACAGGCGGTGCGCCTGGCCGAGGGATCGGGCAGCCATCCCAACCGGGTCAACGCCTTTACCCGGATGGCGGAATTGCGCCTGCTGCAGGGGCGCATCGACGAAGCCGAACGCTGGGTCGAGAAGGCGAATGCCTCGCGCGACCAGGTGGCGGTGCGCGACCGCAGCCTGATCGGGATCAGCCGCATGCGCGTGCTCGCCGCGCGCGACCGCACCGCGGAAGCACTCAAGGAAGCGGATGCGGTGCTGGCCGACGTGCGCGATCTCGGCGACCGGATCCTGGAGCGTTCGGTGCTAGACCTGATGTCCGAACTGCAGTTGCGTGCCGGCGACGCCGCCAGCGCGTTCGCCACCCGCAAGGCCCACCAGAAACTCGACAAGGAACTGGCGATCGACGTCGCCGCGCGCCGGATCGCGCTGCTGGAATCCAGCCTGGAACGCGAACGCGCGAAGACCGAGCGCGAGCTCCTGCAGCGCGACAACGACATCCAGGCGCTGCGCCTCAACCGCCAGCGGCTGATCGCCATCGCCCTGTTCGTCGGGCTGGCTACGGTACTGGTGGTGTCCGGACTGCTGTACGCGCGTTATCGCAGCACGCTGCGCCATCGCAATGAACTGCGCGCCAGCCGCGACGCGCTGGAACGCGTGGCCAACACAGATGCGCTCACCGGCCTGGCCAACCGCCACGCCGCCGCGCGTGCGCTGGGCGAGCGCCTCGGACGCATCCCCGAGCCGCTGACTGTCATGCTGCTCGACCTCGACGAGTTCAAGCGCATCAACGACAGCCATGGCCACCAGACCGGCGATGCGGTGCTGCAGGAAGCGGCGACGCGCATGCGCGCGGCGTTGCCTGGGGACGCGCTGCTCGGACGTTGGGGCGGCGAGGAATTCATCGCCATCCTCGACGGCGCGCCGGGCCGCGAACCGGCATCGGTCGCCGAGGCCATGCGTGCCGCGCTTGCGGCTGCGCCGGTGTCGTTCGATGGCAAGGCGATCCCGGTGACGGTGAGCATTGGCGTGGCCACCGCGTTCGCCGCCGACGGCATCGAGGTCCTACTCGCCGAAGCCGATGCCGCGCTCTATCGTGCCAAGGGTGCGGGCCGCAACCGCGTGGTCTACGGCCGCGAGCCGGTCGCGCTGGCCTGAGGCTTCAGTTCCCGTCGATCAGGCGGAACGCATCGCCATCGAACATCGCCGGGAAGCGCTGGCGATGCGCGGCGAGTTCGGTGGATTGCAGGGTGGTCGTGGTCACGACTTCCTCGTCGGCGGCCTCGCTGACCGGATGACCGAGGAAATCGATCACCGCGCTGTCGCCGCTGTAGTGCAGGCCGTTGCCATCGGTGCCGACGCGGTTGACGCCGACCACGTAGCAGAGGTTCTCGATCGCGCGCGCGCGCAGCAGGGTCTTCCACGGATACGCGCGCGCCGATGGCCAGTTGGCCACGTACAGCGCCAGGTCGTAGTCCGGCGCATCCGCGCGATCGACGTTGAAGCGATTGCGCGCGAACACCGGGAAGCGCAGGTCGTAGCAGACCTGCAGCAGGATGTTCCAGCCCTTCCATGCAACGACGACGCGCTCCTCGCCGGCGGCGTAGCGCTCGTGCTCCTTCGCGAAGGAAAACAGGTGGCGCTTGTCGTAATGCGTGAGGCCGCCATCCGGCGTGGCGAACAACATCCGATTGAATACTTTTGAAGTGCCGGCACCCTGCTCCGTACGCAGTTGCACGCTGCCTGTGATTGCAGCATCGAGCTTCACCGCCTGCTCCCGAATCCATTCGACGGTCGGCCCGTCCATGGTCTCGGCGTTGCCGATCGCGTCGTTGGAGAAGCCGCTGGTGAAGGTTTCCGGCAATACCACCAGGTCGGTGGTGCCGTGCAGCGGCGCGATCAGCTCACCGTAGTAGTCGCGATTGCCGGCGGGATCGTGCCAGCGGGTTTCGCCCTGGACGATGGAGACGCGGAGGTTGTTCATAGCGCCTGCAACCGCGCGATCGCCGCATCCAGCGTCGCGTCGTTCTTGGCGAAGCACAACCGCGCCAGCCGCTGGCCGGTCGGTGGCGTTTCGTAGAACGGCGACAGCGGAATCGCCGCCACACCCTTCTCGATGGTCAGCCAGCGACAGAATGCGGCATCGTCGAGATCGCTGACCGCCGAATAATCGACCAACTGGAAATAACCGCCCGGCACCGCC
The DNA here is from genome assembly GCA_036666995.1 of Thermomonas sp. Taxonomy (GTDB): domain Bacteria; phylum Pseudomonadota; class Gammaproteobacteria; order Xanthomonadales; family Xanthomonadaceae; genus Thermomonas. The sequence goes on along the minus strand of JAVWUU010000036.1, from coordinate 5,377 downwards.
AGCGGCTTCAGCTTGGTGGTCAGCAACTGCTCGCGGAAGCGGTCGCGCTTGGCCTGGTAGAACGCGCCGAGTTCCTCGTAGTGCTCGGGTTCTTCGACCAGCATCTCGGCGAAGGCATGCTGGGCCGGGGCAAAGGTGCAGAACACGTTGTACTGGTGGACCTTGCGGAACTCCGCGCTCAACGCCGGCGGCGCGATGCAGTAGCCGATCTTCCAGCCGGTGCAGTGGTAGGTCTTGCCGAAGCTGGAGATCACGAACGCACGTTCGCGCAGTTCCGGATAGTGCAGTGCGGATTCGTGGCGGGCACCGTCGAACACGATGTGTTCGTAGACTTCGTCGCTGAGCAGGATGATGTCGGTGCCGGCGAGGATGGATGCCACTTCGCGCATGTCGTCGACGCCGAACATCGCACCGGACGGGTTGTGCGGACTGTTGATCATCAGCATCCGCGTGCGCGGGGTGATCGCCGCGCGCACCGCGTTCCAGTCGGGCGCGAACGTCAGCGGATCCAGCGCGACATGCACCGCCTTCGCGCCGGCCAGGTCGATGGCGGGCTCATAGCAGTCGTAGCAGGGATCGAGGACGATCACCTCGTCGCCGGCCCGCACCACCGCGTGGATCGCGTCGAAGATCGCCTCGGTGGCGCCGCTGGTGACCGTGACTTCGGCATCGGCGTCGGGCCGCCGGCCGTAGCAGCGCTCGGTCTTGCCGGCGATCGCCTGCCGCAGCGCGGGAATGCCGGTCATCATCGCGTACTGGTTGTGGCCGGCCTGCATCGCGCGGGTCAGTGCATCGACCAGCCGCCCCGGCACCGGGAAATCCGGGAAGCCCTGGCCCAAGTTGACCGCACCGTGTTCCATCGCCAGCTGCGACATCACGGTGAAGATGGTGGTGCCGACCTTCGGCAGTTTCGTCTCTGGCTGCATTGCGATGTGGGCTTGGCGTGGGAACCCGAGTTTACGGAATCCGGTTGGCCGCACGCGTGACCGATCCCCATGCCGATGGTGCATGTCGCTAAAATCGTTCGCCCATGCCCGACTCCAACGTCTCCGCCAGTCCCCTGCTCGCCGTGCGCGGGCTGGCGTTCTCCCGCAACGAGACGCCGGTGTTCGGGCCGCTGGATTTTTCGGTGGACGCCAACGAGGCGCTCCTGGTCCAGGGCGGCAACGGTGCCGGCAAGACCACCCTGCTGCGCGTACTGGCCGGCCTGCTGCGTGCCGACGCAGGCAGCATGCAGATCGATGGCCAGCCAGCGCAGCACGAACTGCGCGCGCGCTTCGTCGCCTATCTCGGCCACCTGCCCGGGCTGAAAGCCGACCTCAGCGCATTGCAGAACCTGGATTTCCTGTGCGGCCTGCACGGCCGGCGCAAGGCGCAGAGTCCGGAGGCCGCCATGGCCATCGTCGGCCTGGGCGGTTACGAGGATGCGCTGTTGCGCACGCTCTCCGCGGGGCAGAAGAAACGACTCGGGCTGGCGCGGCTCTGGCTGTCCCCGGCACCGCTGTGGCTGCTCGACGAGCCCTATGCCAACCTCGACCTGGACGGCATCACCCTGGTCAACCGAATGGTGCAGGCGCATCTGCGCGGCGGCGGCGCGGCGCTGATCACCACCCATGGCGCGTATGCGGCACCGCCGGTGCGCACGCGGATGCTGGAACTCGGGGCAGCCACATGATGTGGCAGGCCGCCAATGCGCTGGTGCGTCGCGACCTGCAATTGCTGTGGGCGCGTCGCGGCGATGCGTTCCAACCGGCGTTGTTCGCGCTGCTGACCGTGGTGCTGTTCGCGCTGGCACTGGGTGGCGATGCGGAATCGCTGGCACCGGTCGCATCCGCCGTGCTCTGGCTGGCGGTATTGCTGGCCGGCTTGCTCGCGCTGGACAGCCTGTTCCGCGGCGACGCCGAGGATGGTTCGCTGGAGCAATGGATGCTGGCGCCGGTGCCGCTGTGGTGGCTGGTGCTGGTGCGCACGCTGATGCATTGGGCCACCACCGCATTGCCGGTGATCGTGGCGGTGCCGCTGCTCGGCGAGCTGCTGCACCTCCCGCGCGCGCAATTGCCGGTGCTGATGGCCAGCCTGCTGCTGGGCACGCCGATCCTCAGTCTGCTCGGCGCGGTGGTCGCCGCGCTGACCGTGGGCATGCGTCGCGCCGGCGTGCTGGTCGCCCTGCTCGCCCTGCCGCTGTATGTGCCGGTGCTGGTGTTCGGCGCCGGTGCGGTGGCAGCCAGCGCGCAAGGACTCGATGCCGTGGGCGCGCTCCTGCTGCTCGCGGCCGGACTGGTGCTGGCGCTGGTGCTGGCACCGCTGACGGCGGCCGCGGCCCTGCGTATCGCCCACAATTGATCGGGGTCAAGGCGCACCCGGGCATCAGGCGGGACGATGGCGCATCCCGGCTGCATGGCCGGCTCATGCGTTCCAGGAGCCCTTGATGAAATCCCGTCATGTCTTCGTCGCCAGCGCGCTGGCGCTTGCCCTGTCCGCTTGCGGCCAGTCGCCGGCACCGCCTGCCGAACCGCCGGTGGCAGCGCCCGCGACCGAGGCTGCCGACACTCCGGCACCTGTCGAATCCGCCCCGATCGCAGCCGCGCCTGCCGCCACCGGCAGCAAGCCCGCCACCGTCGCCGACTGCGCCACGACGATCGAGAGCAACGACGCGATGCAGTACAACGCGGACTCGATCGCCGTGCCCGCCTCCTGCACCCGGTTCACCATCACCCTCAAGCACGTCGGTGCCATGGCGGTGAACGTGATGGGCCACAACCTGGTGGTAGCGAAGGAGGCCGACATGGCCGGCATCGCCGCCGACGGCATGGCGGTCGCACCGGAGCACATCAAGCCGGACGATGCCCGCGTCGTCGCCCACACGAAAATGCTGGGCGGTGGCGAATCCGCGTCGGTGACCTTCGATCTGTCCAAGCTGAAGGATGGCGGTCCGTACAGGTTCTTCTGCAGTTTCCCCGGCCACCTCTCGCTGATGCAGGGCAGCCTGACGGTGCAATGAGTCCATCGCGCGGCGGCACGGGTGGGTGGTGCCAGGCCACCCGCGCCGCCGCGCGGAGGTCGCCCCCGCGAGGGGCTGGTATCCTTCCCTGATTGCCGCGGCCCCATGTGCGCCGCACCCGCACAGGCCGTGATGTCCCCGCTGATCCGCTGGTTCCACCAACTCGGTTCCCCGCCCACCTTCGACCGCTTCGCCGCCCGTTGGACGCCTTGGGCGTACCTGCTCGGCCTGCTGACGATGGGCATCGGCCTGTATGGCGCGTTGTTCCAGGTGCCGGCCGACTACCAGCAGGGCGACAGCTTCCGGATCCTCTACATCCACGTGCCCAGCGCGTGGATGAGCATGGCGGTGTTCGGGCTGATGGCCTTCTACGCCGCCATCGCACTGATCTGGCGGATCAAGCTCTGCGAGATCCTGGCGATGGCCTGCGCGCCCAGCGGTGCCGCCTTCACCTTGATCACCCTCGCCACCGGTTCGATCTGGGGCAAACCGATGTGGGGCACGTGGTGGGACTGGGATCCGCGCCTGACCACCGAGCTGATCCTGCTGTTCCTCTATCTCGGCGTGATGGGCCTGTACGCCGCCATCGACGACCGCCGCAACGCGGCGCGCGCCGCCGGCCTGCTGGCGATCGTCGGCGTGGCCCTGCTGCCGGTGATCCGCTGGTCGGTGGTGTGGTGGAACTCGCTGCACCAGGGCCAGACCATCCGCCTGCTCGGCGAATCCTCGATGGACGCGAGCATGATCGCGCCGTTGTGGTGGATGGTCATTGGCACGCACCTCTGGTTCGTCGGCTCGTTGCTGGCGCGCGCACGCGCTGACAACCTGCGCCGCGAGGCCGGCAAGGACTGGGTCGGCAAGCTCGCGGGCCATGTCGCCGTGGAGCAGTCCCGATGAGCTACCGCGAATACGTCATCGCCGCCTATGCGGTGTTCGCCGTGGTGATGCTGTGGGACTGGCTCGCCCCGCAACTTCAAGTGCGCGCAGCCTTGCGTGCGGTGCGCCTGCGCGCGTCGCGCGCCGCCAATCGCGCGCCCGCCACGAACACGGAACTCGAACGATGAACCCGACCCGCAAGCGTCGCCTGTGGCTGGTGCTCGCCGTGGCGGCTGCTGCTGCGCTGGCGACCACCCTGATCGCGATGGCCCTGCAACGCAACGTCGCCTACCTCTATACGCCGAACGAAGTCCTGACCGGTGAAGCCGGCCCGCAGGTCGCATCCGGCGAGGCGCGGTTCCGACTGGGCGGGATGGTCGCCGCCGACTCGTTCAAGCGCACGCCCGGCACGCTGGAAGCGCGCTTCGAGGTCGATGACGGCGATGCGCGCCTGCCCGTCGTCTACACCGGCATCCTCCCCGACCTGTTCCGCGAGAAGCAGGCGGTGGTCGCCACCGGTCGCATGCAGGATGGCGTGTTCGTCGCCGAGAACGTGCTGGCCAAGCACGACGAGACCTACATGCCGAAGGAAGTCGCCGACAAGATGGGCGCGGCGCACAAGAAGCACGACGTGCCGGCGACTCCGGAGCAGATGCCTTGAATTTCGATGCCGTCCGCAATGCCGCTTGACACCATGCTTCCCGAACTCGGCCAGGTCGCGCTGATCCTGGCCTTGCTTGCCGCCATCGCGCAGACCCTGCTGCCGCTGCTGGGCGCGCAACGCGGACTGAGGCCGCTGATGGCCGTGGCGCGGCCCGCCGCCTATCTGCAGTTGGCGCTGGTGGCGCTTGCCTTCGCCATCCTCACCCATGGCTTCATCACCCAGGATTTCTCGCAGCGCTACGTCGCCGAGAACTCCAACTCGCTGTTGCCGATGATCTACCGCTACACCGCGGTGTGGGGCGCGCACGAAGGCTCGCTGCTGCTGTGGGCGCTGATCCTGTCGCTGTGGACCGCGGCGCTGGCCCGTTTCTCGCGGGCATTGCCGATGCAGGTCGTGGCGCGCGTGCTCGGGGTGATGGGCGTGGTCGCGGTCGGCTTCCTCGCCTTCCTGATCTTCACCAGCAACCCGTTCGAGCGCCTGTTGCCGGCTGCCGTGGAAGGCCGCGACCTCAACCCGCTGCTGCAGGACCCGGGGATGATCATCCATCCGCCGATGTTGTACATGGGTTACGTCGGGTTTTCGGTGGCGTTCGCGTTCGCCATCGCGGCATTGATGGGCGGTCGTCTTGATGCAGCGTGGGCGCGCTGGTCGCGTCCCTGGACCATCGTTGCCTGGGCCTTTCTCGGTATCGGTATCACCCTCGGATCGTGGTGGGCGTACTACGAACTCGGCTGGGGCGGCTGGTGGTTCTGGGATCCGGTCGAGAACGCCAGTTTCATGCCGTGGCTGGCCGGCACCGCGTTGCTGCATTCGCAGGCGGTCACCGAGAAGCGCGG
>JAVWUU010000035.1:0-21438 GCA_036666995.1 Thermomonas sp. | reverse complement strand
ACATCGTGTTCCTCGAACTTGAACAGCGCGGTCGGGTCGTGCATCAGCACATTGGTGTCGAGGACGTAGATGCGCTTGCTTCGCGTCATGCTCGGATTCCTGCGGTCGGACAGCGGCGGACCATCGCGTCCCGCGGGGCGGGGCGATGATGGGAACGGGAAACGGGGTTGGTCACTTGGCGTTTGCGGCCTTCAACGCGTCAAGCACGGCTTGCGCGTGACCGGGGACTTTCACCGGTTGCCATGACTGGCGGATGACGCCGTCCGGGTCGATCAGGTAGGTGCTGCGGACGATGCCGACGTACTCGCGGCCATAGAGCTTCTTCGGCTGGATCACGCCGAAGGCATTGCAGACGGTTTCGTCGGCATCGCTGACCAGGTCGAACTTGAAGCCCTGCTTCGTGCAGAAGTTCTGGTGCGACTTCAGCGAATCCTTCGACACCCCCAGCACCACCGCGCCGGCGCGCTTGAAGGCGGGCAGCAATGCATTGAAGTCCTGGCCTTCGGTGGTGCAGGCCGGGGTGGAATCCTTGGGGTAGAAGTACAGCGCCAGCCACTTGCCGGCATACCCGCGCAGCGAGCCTGGCTTGCCGCTGGACAGGGCCAGCGGGAGATCGGGCACGCGGTCGCCGACATCCATTTATGAGCGTCCGGGCATCAGTACTTCATCGGATCCATGATGGCATCGAGGTTCAGGTGGTCGCAGAACTCGAGGAAGTCGTCGCGCAAGGCGGCGATATGCATGTCCGCCGGGATGCCGATGGTCAGCTGCGCGGAGAACATGTCGGCGCCGGTCTGCATCGCCCGGTAGCGCGAGCAGTGCAGGCTTTCGATGGTGATGCCCTGCTGGTCGAAGAAGTCGGCCAACTGGAACAGGATGCCCGGCTTGTCCGAGGCGATCACCTCGACCACGTAGGGCAGCAGGCTGGACTGCACGGGCTTCGGGCCGGTGCGGTACCAGATCAGCTTCAGGCCTTCCTCGCGCTCCAGCTTGGCCAGCATGGTCTCGAGCTTGGCCACCGCATCCCAGGAGCCGGTGGCGAGCGCGGTCACCGAGACGTCGCGTCCGACCGTGGCCAGGCGCGTGTCCACCAGGTTGCAGCCGGAATCGGAGATGCGGCGGGTGACGGCCAGCAGGGGCGACTGCGGATGCGTGGTGTACGCGTTGATCAGCAGGTGGTTTTCGTTCGGCGCCGGCCTGGCGGAGATATCGGTCAAGGGAGCGTCCGGAGCGGGTGGGAAGGGTGGCGCGCGCTGGCCGCCCGATGCCCCGCAGCATACTTGCCGGTGGTTTCGAGCCGCAAGTAAGATTCAGCCTCGCTTCGTCCATCCTCCATCGCGCCGCGCGTTCCGCCGCCGCGCCCAGCCAGAGCCACCGTCTTGCGACTTTCCGGCAGCATTACTGCGCTGGCGACGCCTTTCACGTCCGCCGGCGATATCGACTTCCCTGCTTGGCAGCGCCTGTTGCAGGCGCAGCTGGACGCGGGCACCCAGGGCGTGATCGTGGCCGGCTCCACCGGCGAGGCCGCGGCCCTGTTCGATGAGGAGTACGACGTGCTGCTGGCCAGTGCAGTCGAGTTCCTCGGCGGCCGGGTGCCGGTGCTGGCCGGCACCGGCCACTCCAATACCGCCAAGACCATCCATGCGAATCGCCGCGCTGCGGCGCTCGGCGCCGATGCGGCACTGGTGGTGACGCCGCCGTACGTGCGCCCGACCCAGTCCGGCCTGCTCGCGCATTTCCGGGCGGTCGCCGACGAGGGCGGGTTGCCGGTGGTGCTCTACAACGTGCCCGGCCGGACCGGTTGCGACCTGGCCCCGGAAACCACCGGCGAACTGTCCCTGCACCCGAACATCGTCGGCATCAAGGAAGCGCGTGCCGAGGCCGCACGGATGGATGACCTGCTGCCCTGCCGGCGCGACGGCTTCGCCGTGCTCAGCGGCGACGACCCCACCGCAGTGCGGGCGATGCTGGCCGGCGCCGATGGCGTCATCTCTGTCGCGTCCAACGTGGTGCCCGCCACTTTCCGCCGGCTTTGCGACCTGGCGCGTGGCCGCGACGTGGCCGCTGCGGAGGCCCTCGACGCCAGGCTGTACGCGCTCTATCACTTCCTCGGGGTCGAGCCCAATCCGATCCCGGTCAAAGCCCTACTCGCGCTGAACGGAATCGGTCACGGCCTGCGGCTGCCGCTTCAGCCGCTATCATCCACATATGCCGCCGAGGCCCAGCGCCTGCATGCGGACATCCTCCAACTCGAAGACTGAAACCGCCCAAGGCGGCCAGACAGGAGCTCCAGATGCCTCGTAGTGCCCGCGTGTCCCCGATTGCCGCACCGCTCGCCGCCGCCCTGCTGGTGGCCGGCCTCTCCGGTTGCCATTGGTTCGGCAAGAAGAACGAGCTGTACACGCAGAGCGCGGAAAGCCGCCCGCTGGAAGTGCCGCCGGACCTCGACCGGCCGAATGCCGACAAGGCGATGTCCATGCCGGCGGTAGCGGGTAGCGTGAGTGCCTCGGGCATGAACAACGCGGGTGGCAGCAGTGCCGCGCCGATCGGTTTCAACGCCACTGGCGACCGCGACATGCTGTTCGGCAAGGTCGGCGAGGTGCTGGCCGCCACCCCGGGCGTGAAGATCGCCAGCAAGGCGCAGATCCTGGGCACTTACGACATCGATTACATGGATGCCAAGTTCCTGGTGCGCGTGACCAAGGCCGGCGACGGCGTTTACATCTCCGCGGTCGATCCGCGCGGCCTGCCGCCGGTCGGCGAGGCACCGGTCAAGCTGATCGGCACGCTGAAGGCCGCGATCGCGCCGTAAGCGGCAACATCGGCTCGATCACGACGGCACCGCAGGGTGCCGTCGTCGTTTCCGCGGGTCGCGAACGTCGGGTCCCTGGTTCAACCCAGTGCTTCGATCGCCTTGGCGATCTTCACCAGGTCTTTCGCCTTGTCCTTGAGGTCCGCTTCGATGCGGCCCAGGGAGAGCTCCGCGTACATGTGGTCGTAGAAGGTCGGCATCGATTTCCGCAAGGCCATGTCATCCGACACGAATGCCTCGAGCGCCTCTGTGTACGTTGAAACGCAGCGCGCATGCGGCACCTCCCGGTGGCGCCCGGCATGGCCGCCCCGCTGTATCGAGGCCGTTGGAACGGATATCGCCGCCAACCAGACGCAGTCAGATGACCCTTGATTTCAGGACGATGCCGCCGCCGGAGGAATGGGATCGGTTCCATGCGATGGTGCGCCGGCGTATGCCGCGGCCGCCGGACATGGGTGATGGCGCCTCCGGGCCTGGCATGGGCGACGCGTTCATGGTCGCCGGCGCTGCGGCCACCGGGTTGGGCGATGCCTTGCCGGGCTTCGTGGGCGCAGGCGTCGGGCTGGTCGGCACAACCCTGGTGGCGAGCCAGCAAATCGCGAGTGGCGACATGTCCGGGGCGGCAACCACGGTCGCCGACGACCTCATCGGCCGGGGCCTGGACATGCTCGAGGGTGGCTGGCTGGTGGGTGGCCTGATCATGATCGCCCGCGGTACCCATCAGGCCCTGTCGCGCAGCGACGAGATGGTGAGCTACCTGAATTCGATGGGCGGCTACGTCCATACCCTCGTGCGCGCCAGCATCGCGGCGGTCAACGAGCCGACGCCGTATACGCGGATGCCGATGCCGGTGGTGCCCGAGTACGTGGAGAGGACCGGCGATCTCTACAGCGATTTCCCGCGCCAGGCGTTCCGCCGCGGCTACGACCAGGTTGGCGAGATCGTCCGCGACATCGACCGGGTGCGGCCCCCGAGCGGCGATTACCCGTCCAAGCGGTGCCTGATGCACATCGGCCTGCAGACCAACATGACCGGTGGCTCGGCCAGCGCCGGCAGTGCCGCGCTACGCCTGCAGATGCGCCAACGCGCGGAACGCTACGTGGTCGATGAGTTGCTGCGGGTCAACCTGCGCTCGCAGGCGGAAGGGCTGCGGCGCTGGGCCAACGCCCACTGACGCCGCCGTCAGCGTTCCAGCAGGGCCAGCTTGCCCGGCTTGCCGTCCCAGTCGGCGGCGTCGACGGGCGGATCCTTGCGGGTCGCCAGCACCGGCCACGCCTTCGCCAGTTCCGCATTGAGCGCGACGAAAGGCTCCTGCCCGGCGGGCACGTCCTCTTCCGGGTAGATCGCGTTGACCGGGCATTCCGGCTCGCAGAGCGTGCAGTCGATGCACTCGTCCGGATCGATCACCAGGAAGTTCGGGCCTTCGTGGAAGCAGTCCACCGGGCACACCTCGACGCAATCGGTGTGCTTGCACTTGATGCAGTTCTCGGTGACGACGAAGGGCATGGGGACGGTCCGTGATGCGATGCGGGTAGTTTAGCGCTGCGGGCAACGGGATAGACGTGGCAGAGGGGGAAGAACACGGGCCGACACGACATGGTCGAACGGGATAGACGCGGCACATCCCTGTGCCGCGCCCTACGCTTCGCTACGGGCAACCTTCGGTTGTCCAGCGGCGCTCCGGGCGCCGCTGTCGAACCCGTACGGGTTCTCATCCCGAAGGGCGGATCAATAAAAAGCCCGGGTGCGAGCACCCGGGCTTTTTATTGATTGGTACTCCCAACGGGATTCGAACCCGTGTTGCTGCCTTGAGAGGGCGGCGTCCTAGGCCTCTAGACGATGGGAGCAGAGGTGGTGCGGAACTCGCCGGCTGGACGACCGGCTCGCCAGCGGCTGGGCCGCACGTCGAGCTTGCTAGTATAGGCGGCTGCGGTGCCCACGGCAACGCGACCCATTCCATTCCCGACCGCGGCACCGCCGTAGCGCATGACCGAAACCGACTCCCAGCCTGTCTATCCCGAGCCCAGCCTTCGCGTGATCACCCGCGACGAGCACGGCCTGTCCCGCAAGCAGATGAGCCAGAACGCGCTGCGCGTGCTGTACCGGCTGCGAGAGGCCGGCTTCGGCGGCTACCTGGTCGGAGGCGCGGTACGCGACCTGCTGGTCGGCGGCGCACCCAAGGACTACGACGTCGCCACCGACGCCACCCCGGAGCAGGTCAAGGCGCTGTTCCGCAATTGCCGCCTGATCGGCCGGCGTTTCCGCCTGGCCCACGTGGTGTTCGGGCGCGAGATCATCGAGGTCGCCACTTTCCGCGCCAACAGCGACGACGGCAGCGGCGACCGCGAGCAGCACGAGGGCGGCCGCCTGCTGCGCGACAACGTGTACGGCAGCATCGAGGACGATGCGATCCGCCGCGACTTCACCGCCAACGCACTCTATTACGCGATCGAGGATTTCTCGGTGCGCGATTACGTCGGCGGCTACGACGATGTGCAGGCACGCCTGTTGCGGTTGATCGGCGACCCCGAAGCGCGTTATCGCGAGGATCCGGTACGCATGCTGCGCGCGGCGCGGCTGGCCGCGAAGCTGGACTTCACCATCGAGGCCGCGACCGCCGAGCCGATCGCGCGGCTGGCGCCGCTGCTGGCCGAAGCCGCGCCGGCACGCCTGTTCGAGGAAACCCTGAAGCTGTTCCTGTCCGGCCACGCGGTGGCCAGCTTCGAAGTGCTGGAGGCGCATGGCCTGCTGCCGGCGCTGCTGCCGGAGACCGCGCAGGCGCTGGCGTCGAACAAGTCCGGTGCGTTGCGACGCATGCTGGTGCAGGGGCTGCGCAACACCGATGCGCGCGTGGCCGCCGACGATTCGGTCTCGCCTGCATTCCTGTACGCCGTGCTGTTGTGGCCGGCCTACTGTCGCGCACTGGCGCTGTTGCAGGCGCAGGGCGTGCACGCCGCCGATGCGCAGCGCCGAGCAGCCGACCGGGTGACCTTGCATCAAGTCGCCCGCACCGCATTGCCGCGTCGCTTCTCCCTGCCGATGCAGGAAATCTGGTTGTTGCAGCAGCGCTTTTCGCTGCGCCAGCGCAAGCGCGTGTTCCGGCTGCTGTCGCACCCGCGGTTCCGTGCGGCGTTCGATTTCCTCGAGCTGCGCCTGGCCGCGTCGGATTCGCATGCCGAGGACGTGGCGTACTGGCGCGAGGCGCAACTGCATCCCGCCGCGACGATCGCGGCTGGCGAACAGGTCGCGCATGACGCGGGATCGGACGATGTTGCGGACGTGGCCGAGGAGGGCGTCGAAGGCGATGCACCGCGCAAGCGTCGTCGTCGGCGGCGCAGCGGATCGTCGAGTCCCGCCTCCGCATGATCCGGGTGGCGGTCGGCCTTGGGGCCAACCTCGGCGATGCCGCACACACGGTCGGCCAAGCCGTCAGCGCAGTTTCGCGACTGCCCGATACATGCTTGCTGCGCGCGTCGCGGCTGTACCGCACGCCGGCCTGGGGTGTCACCGACCAACCCGATTTCATCAATGCCGTCGCGGTGCTCGACACGGGCTTGCCGGCGCGCGCCTTGCTCGATGCACTGCTTGCCATCGAACGCGAGTTCGGCCGCCTGCGCTTTGACGGTGAGCGCTGGGGCCCACGCACGCTGGACCTCGACCTGCTCCTGTATGGCGATGACGTCATCGACGAATCGGGCTTGCGTGTTCCGCATCCGCACCTGCACGAGCGCGCCTTCGCTCTGCTGCCATTGCTCGAGGCTTGGCCGGATGCGCTGATCCCCGGCATCGGCCCCGCCCGCGACTGCGTGGCGGCGATGGCGGTCGACGGCATCGAAGCGTTACCTTAGCCGCCCGCGGGCAGGAGCCAGGCATGAGCGAGTTGCAGAACGATCTGCCACAGAAGCGCTGGACGGTGCCGATGCTGGCGCAGGCGCGCGCCGAAGGCCGCAAGCTGGTGATGCTGACCAGCTACGACGCCAGCTTCGCCCGCGTGCTCGACGACAACGGCACCGACCTGATCCTGATCGGCGATTCGCTGGGCATGGTGGTGCAGGGCTTCGATTCCACCTTGCCGGTGCGTGTCGACGACATCGTCTATCACACCGCCGCCGTTGCACGCGGCGCGACGCGTGCACTGAAGATCGCCGACTTTCCTTTCGGATCCGATGGCTCGCCGCAGGAAGCGCATGCCGCCGCGGTGCGCTTCATCCAGGCCGGCGCGAGCATGGTCAAGCTGGAAGGCGCCGGCCACAAACTCGACACGATCCGCTACCTGGTCGAGCGCGAGATTCCCGTCTGTGGCCACCTCGGCCTGACACCGCAATCGGTGCATCGCTTCGGCGGCTTCAAGGTGCAGGGACGCGAGGACGCGGCGGCCGCGAAATTGCGCGAGGACGCACTCGCCGTTGCCGAAGCGGGTGCGGCGCTACTTGTGCTGGAAGGCGTGCCGGCCGCGCTTGCCGCGCAGATCACCGCCGCCAGTCCCATTCCGACCATCGGCATCGGCGCCGGTGCCGGTTGCGACGGCCAGGTGCTGGTGTTGCACGACCTGCTCGGCCTGGATACCGGCCATCGCAAGCCGAAGTTCGTGAAGGATTTCCTGGCCGAAGGCGGTTCCGTTGCAGGCGCAATCCGCGCCTATGCCGCCGCCGTGCGCGATGGCAGTTTCCCCGGCCCCGAACACGCCTACGCCTGACACTCGGAGTCGAGATGATCGAAACCATCACCGAGCTTGATGCGCTGCGCGCCCGGATCCGCGGGTGGAAGCGCGAGGGCCTGCGTGTCGGCTTCGTGCCGACCATGGGCAACCTGCACGCGGGTCATTACTCGCTGGTGGCACTCGCGCGCCGGCACGTGGATCGGGTGGTCTCCAGCGTGTTCGTCAACCCGACCCAGTTCGGCCCGAACGAAGATTTCACCCGCTACCCGCGTACCCCGGATGCGGATACCAGTGGACTGCAGGCCGCGGGCTGCGACGCGTTGTGGTTGCCTGATGTTGCCGCGATGTATCCGTTCGGCGTGGAACTGGCCGCCAACGTGCATGTGCCCGGCGTCAGCGCGGTGCTCGAAGGCGCGCATCGGCCGGGCCATTTCGATGGCGTGTGCACCGTGGTCACTCGCCTCTTCAACCAGGTACAACCCGATGTCGCCGTGTTCGGCAAGAAGGACTTCCAGCAGCTCGCGGTGATCCGGCAGATGGTGGACGACCTGCATGTCCCGATCGAGATCATCGGCGGCGACATCGTCCGCGAGCCGAACGGGCTGGCGATGAGCTCGCGCAACCAGTACCTGTCGCAGGACGAACGCGCGCTGTCCGCGACGATCCATCAGACCCTGCAGGCGATGCGCGAGGCGATCCTTGGCGGCACGCCCCGTGCGCAGGTCGAAGCCGATGCCGATACGACCTTGCGCGATGCCGGCTTCGTCCCCGATTACGCGGCGGTGCGACGCCCCGACCTGACCGAGCCCAGCGATGGCGAAACCGGCGACCGGGTCGCGTTGATCGCGGCACGACTCGGCCGCACGCGCCTGATCGACAACCTGGAATTCGCCGCCGTCGGCTGAACGCGGGCGGGTTTGTTGCGGCGCGGAAAACCCGACCTATACTTCGCGCTTGCCGGGTCGACCCGGGCCTGTTCCACCGGAGTGAAGCGATGCAACTGACCCTGCTGAAGGCCAAGATCCACCGCGCCAGCGTGACCCATGCCGAGCTGCATTACGAAGGCTCCTGCGCGATCGACGGCACCCTGCTGGACATCTCCGGCATCCGCGAATACGAGCGGATCGAGATCTACAACGTCAACAATGGCGAGCGCTTCGCGACCTACGCGATCCGCGGCGAAGAAGGCAGCGGCGTGATTTCGGTGAATGGCGCGGCCGCGCACAAAGCCCAGCCCGGCGACCTGGTCATCATCTGCGCCTATGGCCACTGCGACGAGGCCGAGGCGGCCAAGTTCAAGCCGACCCTGGTCTACGTGGACCGCGACAATCGCCTGACCCACACCAACCGTTCGATGCCGAAGCAGGCCGCATGAACAGGCTGGCCGGGCTCGACGCGCACGCACGACGACTCGCCAGCACTTCCATCGCGCAACTGATCGACGCCGACCCGCAACGGGCCGGCGATCTCGCCGTGCGCAGCGGCCCGCTCTACGCGAACTTCGCCCGCCAGCGCTACGACCGCGTGGCGCTGGATGCGTTGTTCGCGATCGCCGACCAGGCCGATCTTGCCGGTGCGATGCGTCGCTTGCTGGATGGCGCGATCGTCAATCCGACCGAAGGCCGCGCCGCATTGCACAGCGCCTTGCGCGGCGATACCTCCAGTGCGCAGGTCGTCATCGATGCGCGCGCGCAGGCCGTGGCCGCGCAGGCACGGATGCGTGAACTGATCGAAGCGCTCGAATCCACGGATGTCACCGACATCGTCAGCGTCGGCATCGGCGGTTCAGACCTAGGCCCGCGCGTGATCGTCGATGCGCTCGCATTGCCCGGCGCGCGTTTCAAGCTGCATTTCATTTCAAACGTGGACGGCAATGCCGCGCAGCGCACGCTGGCCACGCTGGATCCGGCGCGTACTGCGGCGATCGTCATCTCCAAGACCTTTGGTACCCAGGAAACCCTGCTCAACGGCGGCATCGTCCGCGCGTGGCTGGGCAACGACGAGCGCCTGTACGCGGTCAGCACCAATGCCGAGCGCGTGTCCGCATTCGGCGTGCCGCTGGAACGCACGCTGCCGATGTGGGATTGGGTGGGTGGTCGCTATTCGCTGTGGTCGGCGGTCGGCTTCCCGATTGCGCTGGCGATCGGCATGGATCGTTTCCTCGAATTGCTGGAAGGCGCGGCGGTGATGGATGCGCATGCTGCCGATGCCGCGCCGCGCGAGAACCTCGCGATCTGGCATGCGCTCACCGCGGTATGGAATCGCAATGCGCTGCATGCCGCGACGCAGGCGGTGCTGCCTTACGACGATCGCCTGAAACTGCTGCCGGCCTATCTGCAACAACTGGTGATGGAGAGCCTCGGCAAGTCGGTGGTGCTGGACGGCGATGCGGTCGATGTCGATACCGTGCCGGTGTGGTGGGGCGGTGCGGGTACCGATACCCAGCACAGTTTCTTCCAGGCGCTGCACCAGGGCACGCAAGTGGTGCCGGCCGATTTCATCGGCGTGCTGCGGGCCGATCATCCGCATGTGCAGAACCATGCCGCGTTGCTCGCGAATCTGTTGGCGCAGACCGAGGCACTGGCGAACGGGCAGGGCAGCGATGATCCGCATCGTCGCTATCCGGGCAATCGCCCGAGCACGTTGTTGCTGCTCGACGCATTGACGCCGCATTCGCTTGGCATGCTGGTCGCGTTGTACGAACACAGTGTGTATCTGCAGTCGGTGTTGTGGGGCATCAATGCCTTCGACCAGTTCGGTGTCGAGCTTGGCAAGCAGGTGGCGAATCGTCTGTTGCCCGCCCTGCAGGGCGAGAGCGAAGCGGATGATGCGGTGACCCGCGTCTTGCTCCAGGAATTGAAAGCTCGCAATTGATTTCGGGCTGTCATCCCGGCTTTCGCCGGGATGACGGACGTCAGGCTTCATGCCGTCCGAGAGCCCACTCCACATGCTCGCGCACGACTGGCGATGGATGGGCGATCCGTGATTGCAGCGCGCTGATCACAGCATTCGTCTTCGGCGCATTGCCCAGCGCCACCGCGATATTGCGCAGCCAGCGCTCGTGCCCGCTGCGACGGATCGCCGAACCTTCGGTGCGGCGCAGGAATTCGTCTTCCTCCCACGCGAACAAGTCGACGAGCGTGGCCTGGTCCAGGTTGTTGCGCACGCGGAAATCCGGCTCGTCGCTGCGTTGCGCGAACTTGTTCCAGGGGCAGACCAACTGGCAGTCGTCGCATCCGAAGATGCGGTTTCCGATCAACGGGCGCAGTTCCTCGTCGATGCTGCCCTCGTGCTCGATGGTGAGATAGCTGATGCAGCGCCGCGCATCCAGCCGATACGGCGCGGTGATCGCCTGGGTCGGGCAGATCTCGATGCAGCGCACGCAGGTGCCGCAATGCGCGGAGGCCGGCGGGTCGATCGGCAGCGGCAGGTCGACGAACAACTCGCCGAGGAAAAACCAGCTGCCGCCCTCCTTGTCGATCAGGCAGGTGTGCTTGCCGATCCATC
This sequence comes from Thermomonas sp., assembly GCA_036666995.1. GTDB lineage: Bacteria > Pseudomonadota > Gammaproteobacteria > Xanthomonadales > Xanthomonadaceae > Thermomonas. The sequence continues at coordinate 10,459 of JAVWUU010000035.1, read as the reverse complement.
CAAGCCCGGCGTTGCGCGCCAGCGCGCGCTCCAGCACCGGCGCGGAATCCACGAACACCCGATGCCCGAACGGACCAATCTCCTTCGCCACGTCGTCCGCGAGTTTCTGCAGGCGGTTGCGCATCAGCTTGTGGTAGTCGCGGCCCAGCGCGTATCGCGCCACGTAGGCGCGCTCGCCATCGCGCAGGTTGTCCCAGGCGGCATCGGCATCCCGGCCGTAATCCAGTCCCACCGACACCACCCGCAGCGTTCCCGGGATCAGTTCCGCCGGCCGGCTGCGTTTGTCGCCGTGTTGGGCCATCCACGCCATCGTGCCGTGCAGGCCTTCGCCGAGCCACGACTGCAGGAACGCCTCATCGTCCTGCAATTCCACGCCGGAAATCCCCACGCGCTGGAACCCGGCTGCATGCGCCATCGCGCGGATGCGAGCCGCGAGTGCGATGTGGTCGGGAGGAGGCGAGGACATGGGCGAAGTATAGGAGCCGGCACTAGAATCGACTGATGCAAAGTCCGTTGCCGCTGTATATCCCCGACCAGTTGCGCGAGCTCGAAGCGCGCGGCATCACAGCCTGCAGCGACGATGCCTTCGCCTTGATGGCGCGTGCCGGGCTGGCGGCATGGCATTGCGTGCTGAAGCACTGGCCGCGCGCGCGGCGTCTCGTCGTGCTGTGCGGTCCAGGCAACAACGGTGGCGACGGCTACGTGCTCGCCCGGCATGCACTGGCTTCCGGTCTTGCGGTGCGTGTCCTGCGGCTTGAAGCGCATGTGCCCGGTATGCCACTGGCACGACAGGCCCACGATGATTTCATCGCCGCGGGCGGTCGGGTCACGTGTTTCGATGGCGAATTAGGTGATGCCGATGTGCTGGTCGATGCGGTGTTCGGCATCGGCTTGTCGCGCGCTCCGGATGACGCGGTGTCGGCGATGTTCGATGCGATCAACCGACATCCGGCTCCGGTGCTGGCGCTCGACGTGCCCAGCGGCATCGATGCGCGCAGCGGCGACGCGCCCGGTGCGGCGGTCGTCGCGGATCGCACCCTGCAATTCATCGCTCGGCATCGCGGCTTGCGTACGGGCGTGGCGCTGGATCGTGCGGGCGAGCTTGGATTGGCGGCGCTCGATCTGCCGGATGCAGTGTTCGATGGCGTGGAGCCTGCGGCCTTTGCGTTGCGCGCGGATGGCTTGCCCACATTCTTCCCGCTGCGCCCCCGCGAGAGCCACAAGGGTCGCAACGGCCATGTGCTGTGCATTGGCGGCGACTACGGCAGTGGCGGCGCGATCCTGCTGGCCGCCGAAGCGGCGCTGCGCAGCGGCACCGGACTGCTCAGCGTGGCAACGCGGGCGGCGCACGTGCCGGCCTTGCTCGCGCGACGACCGGAAGCGATGGCGCATGCCGTCGACGATGTCGCGCAACTCGCACCGTTGCTCGCACGCGCGGGTGTGGTCGCGATCGGTCCGGGACTGGGGCAAGGCGACTGGGCGCGCGATCTGCTGGTGGCGGTGCTGGCGAACGACGCGCCGTGCGTGGTCGATGCCGATGCCTTGAACCTGCTGGCTTCATCCGGGCAGGCATTGCGTCCGCTCGATATCGCCACGCCGCACCCCGGCGAAGCGGCGCGCCTGCTCGGCATCGCCACTAGCGATGTGCAACGCGATCGGTTCGGAGCGGCGCAGGCCTTGCAGGCGCGCCTCGGCTGCACCGTGGTGCTGAAAGGCGCGGGTAGCATCATCGCCAGTGCAGACCGGCCGCCTGTGGTGATCTGTGCGGGTAACCCGGGGATGTCGGTGGGCGGGATGGGCGATGTGCTGACTGGTTGCATCGCGGCTTTGCTCGCGCAGGGCATGCCTGCCCACGAAGCGGCATCCGCCGGCGCCTTGCTGCATGCGGCTGCGGGTGATGCCGCCGCGCGCGATGACGGCGAGCGCGGTTTGCTGCCATCGGATCTGTCGCCGTGGTTGCGCCGCTTGGCCAATCCGATGCGACGATAGGCGCATGCACGACTTCTTCCTCGACGATGCGGACGCTACCGACGCGCTCGGTGCGCGATTGGCCCGTGCGCTTCCGCCGCGTGCCGTTGTCTACCTGCACGGCGACCTTGGGGCCGGCAAGTCGACCCTGGCGCGTGCGCTGCTGCGGGCGCTGGGCGTGACCGGCACCATCCGCAGCCCCACCTACACCCTGGTCGAGCAATACCCGCTGGCCGATGGCGGCATGGGCCTGCACCTGGACCTGTACCGGATCGGCGATCCCGGCGAGCTGGAGTTCCTCGGCCTCGATCCTGTCGAAACGCGGCTGTGGCTGGTCGAGTGGCCCGAGCGCGGGCGGGGCGGATTGCCTGCCGCCGATCTCGACATCACGTTGGCGGTCGAAGGCGCCGGCAGGCATTGCGCCTTGCGTGCGCGCACATCCATTGGCGAGGCCTGGTTGCAGGCACTGCATCCTGCTTGACGCTCCGGGCAGGAGTTGCGCCCCCATTTAGGAAAGTGCGGCAGGTTGCGGATTCATAAGGGAAAAATGCTTGCGCTTGCTGCCGGCAAGTGCTTAACTCCCGGGCATGCGAGTGAAGGGGATCCGCTTCGAGCAAGTCCTGCTGGCCGCCATGCTGCTGGCGGCGCTGTGCTGGAACCTCGCAAACGCCTCGGAAATCAAACAGTTGCGCGTGGATGCCGGTGCCACCGGGACACGCGCCGAACTGCAGCTCGACCGGCCGGGCGAGTACAAGGTCATCGAGCTTCGCAATCCGGATCGTCTGGTCGTGGATTTCGCCGACAGTCGCCTGACCCGCAACCTGACCTTGCCTACGCCGACCGGCGCGGTGAAAGCCGTGCGTACCGGCCAGCCACAGCCGGGCACGATCCGGGTGGTGTTCGACTTGGCCGGCCAGGTCAAGATCCTGCCGCCGCGCATCGAAACCACCGCCGCCGGTCCGCTTCTGGTGCTGGAGTGGCCGGGTGACGCTTCAGCCGCCGCCCCGATCGCCACCGCGCCCGTGAAGGTCGACCCGATCGCCGACATCGCCAAGGCATCCGCCGACGTACCGACTGATCCCGGCAAGCTGGTCGGCAAGGCCGCCACGGTCTCGGAACTGCCGGGCACGGTGGCGACCGGCGTCCCGACCCGCATCGCGACCGGCAAGCCGGAGCCCGTCGAGGCGGAGACCGCTGCAGCCGTCGCGCCTGCTGCCACGCGCCCGACGATGCAGCCCGGCATGCGCCCGCTGGTCATCGCCATCGACGCCGGCCACGGCGGCCAGGATCCCGGCGCGATCGGCCCGAACGGCAATCGCGAGAAGAACGTGACGCTGGCCATCGCCCGCGAGCTGGCGCGGCAGATCAACGCCACGCCGGGCATGAAGGCCTACCTGACCCGCGACACCGACGTCTTCATCCCGCTCAACCGGCGCGCCGTGATGGCGCGCGGTGCCAAGGCCGACATCTTCGTGTCGATCCATGCGGATGCCGCCGAGAACCGCGATGCCACGGGCTCCTCGGTGTATGTGTTGTCGACGCGCGGCGCATCGTCGCAGCGCGCCCGCTGGCTGGCCGACAAGGAAAACGCCGCCGACCTGATCGGCGGGGTGAAGCTGGCGACCGGCGACACGCTGAAATCGGTCCTGCTCGACCTCACCCAGAGTGGCCAGATGAAGGCCTCTTCCGATGCCGCCAACCACGTGCTGGGCAGCCTGGGCAGTGTCGGCAAGACCCGCCGGGTGGAGCACGCGAACTTCGCGGTGCTGCGTACCTCGGATGTGCCGGCGATGCTGGTCGAAACCGGCTTCATCTCCAACCATGGCGAAGAAGCGCTGCTGTCGAATCCCGGCCACCAGCGCAAGCTCGCGACTGCGGTACTGGCCGGCATCAACGACTATTTCACCCGCCAGCCGCCGCCCGGCACGCTGTACGCCGCACGCGCGCAGGCCAATCAGTCGAACCAGGTCAGCCAGGCGTCCGCGCCCACCGGTCTTGGCGGCGCAGGCGGCAGTCCGTAATCCGCGCAACGATCCCGACGGTCGGCCAAGACCGTAAAATCGTGGCGTGAGCATCCGCCAACTTCCCGACACCCTGATCAACCAGATTGCCGCCGGCGAGGTGGTCGAACGCCCCGCATCCGTCGTCAAGGAACTGGTAGAAAACGCACTCGACGCCGGCGCGCGCCGCATCGACATCGACCTGGAGGATGGCGGCATCCGCCTGATCCGCATTCGCGATGACGGCGGCGGCATCGAGCCCGGCGAACTGCCGCTGGCGGTGTCGCGCCACGCGACCAGCAAGATCGCCAGCATCGACGACCTCGAGTCGGTGGCCACGCTCGGGTTCCGCGGCGAGGCGCTGCCGTCGGTGGCCTCGGTCAGCCGCTTCCGGCTCACCTCGCGGCGCAGCGGCAGCGAGCATGGTGCGCTGCTGCAGGTCGAGGGCGGCAAGGTCGGCGAGGTGACGCCGCATGCGCATCCGCCGGGGACCACGGTGGAAGTGCGCGACCTGTTCTACAACGTGCCGGCGCGGCGCAAGTTCCTGCGCGCCGAACGCACCGAGTTTTCGCACATCGAGGACTGGTTGCGCACGCTCGCGCTGGCGCGGCCCGACGTCGAGCTGCGCGTCGCCCACAACGGCAAGCCGTCGCGGCGCTGGAAGGGCGAGGCGCAGTTGCAGGAAGGCACGATGCTCAGCGAGGTGCGCCTGCACGAAGCGCTGGGCGAAGACTTCACCCGCAGCGCGCTGCGCGTGGACCACGCCGGTGCCGGCATGCGCCTGCATGGCTGGATCGCGCAACCGGCCTACAACCGCGCCAGCGCCGACCAGCAATACCTCTACGTCAACGGCCGCAGCGTGCGCGATCGCAACGTCTCGCACGCAATCCGCCAGGCGTATTCCGATGTGCTGTTCCATGGCCGGCATCCGGCCTACGTGCTGTTCCTGGAACTCGATCCGCGCGGCGTCGACGTCAACGTGCATCCGGCCAAGCACGAAGTGCGTTTCCGCGAGTCGCGACTGGTCCACGACTTCGTCTATCGCACCCTGCATGCAGCACTGGCGGAGACGCGCGCCGGCACTGCATCGGTGTCGATGCATGCGACGCAGGCATCGCAGGCATGGTCGATGCCGGTGCCGCAGCAATCCGCGATGGGCTTGCGCGTCGCCGACGCGCCAGCGGCGTATGCGGCGCTGTACACGCCGCGCGATGCCGCGACGTTGCAGCAATCGACGGATGCATTCGTGCCGATGCCGATGCCCAACGATGCGCCTGGCGGCATGCCGCCACTTGGTTTCGCGCTGGCGCAACTGCATGGCATCTACATCCTCGCGGAAAACGCGGACGGTCTTATCGTGGTCGACATGCATGCCGCGCACGAACGCATCGGCTACGAGAAACTCAAGAACGCGCATGACGGTGCCGGCCTGCGCACGCAGCCCTTGCTGGTGCCGTCCAGCCTGGCCGTCTCCGAGCGCGAGGCCGATGTCGCCGAACGTGAAGTGGCGACGCTGGCGCAACTCGGCTTCGAAGTGCAGCGCAGCGGCCCGCAATCGCTGCTGCTGCGCAGCGTGCCGGCCTTGCTGGCGCATGGCGATGTCGAAGCGCTGCTGCGCGACGTATTGGCAGACCTGCGCGAACACGGCACGACCCGCCGTGTTGCCCAGACCCGCGACGAATTGCTGGCGACGATGGCCTGCCACGGCGCGGTGCGCGCCAACCGCCGCCTCACCGTGCATGAAATGAATGCCCTGCTGCGCGACATGGAAGCGACCGAGCGCTCGGGGCAATGCAATCACGGACGTCCGACCTGGACGCGTTTCAACCTGGCGGAGATGGATCGATGGTTCCTGCGCGGACGATGAGCAAACTCGGTGTCGCGTTCTCGGCGTGCCTGCTGGTGCTGGCGGCGTGCCAGAAGGAACCCGCCGCGCCGCCCGTCGACGAAGCGGCTCGCACGGAAGCGCTTGCGAAGCAGTACGCGCACGAGCAATTCATGTGGCGCGGCCGACGCATCCTCGATCTCAATCGCGCCGATGGCTGGACCAGCCTGATCGGCTTCCACTGGCTGGACCCGGGCACGCATCGGGTGGGCAGCGACGTCGACAACGGCATCCGCCTGGCGATGGGCCCGGATCACCTGGGCGTGTTCACCGTGCGCGATGGCGCGGTGCGCTTCGTCGCCGACACCGACCTGACCGTGGACGGCAAGCCGAGCCGCGGCGGCAGCCTGCGCACCGACAAGTCCGAACAGGGCCCGAGCGTGATCGCCTTCGATGACGGCAAGGGCCTGGCGACGGTGATCGAGCGCGGCGGCCGGCTCGCCTTGCGCGTGAAGCACGCGGATGCCGACAGCCGCGTGCATTTCACCGGCCTGCAGTACTGGCTGGGTGGTCGCGACTGGCAGGTGCCGGCGAAGTTCATCGCGCATCCCGCCGGCAAGACCCTGCCGATCGCCAACATCATCGGCACCATCGACGACGTGCCCAATCCCGGTGCAGTCGAGTTCCAGCGCAACGGCAAGACCTTTCGGCTGGAGGCGCTGGACCAGGGTGAGGACACGCTCTTCCTGGTGTTCGCCGACCGCACCAGCGGCCACGGCAGCTACGGTGCCGGGCGATTCCTCGATGCGCCGAAACCCGATGCGCAGGGTCGCGTCCTGCTCGATTTCAACCAGGCCTACAACCCGCCATGCGCCTTCACGCTGTTCGCCACCTGCCCGTTGCCGCCGCCGGAAAACCGGCTGGACCTGGCGGTGGAGGCCGGCGAAAAAGCCTATGTGAAGCCCACCTTGCCCCCGAAGGATCCCTCGTGACCCCACGCTTGCTCGCCCTGGCGCTTGCCGCCGCATTTGCGCTTCCCGTCCAGGCCGACGAGGCCAGGAATGGCGCAGGCATCGTTCCGCCTGCCGCCACGGCGAACGCAAAGGGCGTCGCGCGCCCATTGCTGTGGAAAGTCTCGGATGCCGATAACGACGTGTACCTGTTGGGCTCGTTCCATCTGCTGAAGGCAGAGGATTACCCGATGCCGGTCGAGATCGACCGCGCCTTCGAGGATGCGGAATCCCTGCTCTTCGAAATCGATCCGCGCGAGATGACTTCGCCGGAAACGGCGGCCACGATGCAGAAGTACATGACTTACGAGGATGGCCAGAGCCTGAGCAAGGTACTGACGAAGGCGACGCTGGAACGGCTGGATACGCTGGTGGCCGCGGGTGGTGGTTCGGTGCAGGCACTCGAGCAGACCGAGCCGTGGATGGTCAGCCTCGGGCTCGTGCTCGGCGTCAGCCAGGCGATGGGTCTCAAGCCCGACCTCGGCCTGGATCGGCACCTGATGGAGCGTGCGGCCAAGGCTGGCAAGCCCGCCGCCGGGCTGGAAACTGTCGATGACCAGATGAAGGCGATGGACTCGGTGCCGTATCCGGAGCAGGCCTACAGCCTGGACGAATTCCTCCTCGATCCGAAGAATGAAATCAGCAAGCTTGCTGACATGCACCAGTGGTGGCGGGCGGGCGACGTGGAGCGGCTGGACAAGGACATGCGCGCGGAGATGGCCGCGAAGACGCCGCAGTCCTACAAGCTGCTCGACGTGGATCGCAACAATGCGTGGCTGCCGCAGATCGAAAAGCGCCTCACCGGCTCGAAGTCGGACGACACCCTGGTGGTGGTCGGCGCGCTGCATCTGCTCGGCGCGGACGGCCTGGTCGAGAAACTGAAGGCGAAGGGTTACCAGGTCGAGCGCGTCTGCGATACGTGCGAGGCTGCGGCCACGGAATAGCGATTGCTCGCGGCCATCCATGGCGCGACATCTCGGCTTGCGTCGAACCCGGCCCGGCCTTCCATGCCCGGGCGTTCGCTGAACGCAGCAGTTGCCGATAGGGCAACTGCTAAGCGCGTTCGCTCACCATCACGATGCAGTCCACCGGGCAGGCCGGTAAGCACAACGCGCAGCCGGTGCACAGCGGCTCGATGACCACGTGCATGAGTTTCGACGCGCCGACGATCGCATCGACCGGACAGGCCTGGATGCACTTGGTGCAGCCGATGCAGTCGGCTTCGACCACCACCGCCACGCGCGCCGGCAGGTGTTCGCCGCGGCTGCGGTCGTAGGGCATCGAGGCGACACCCAGCAGCGTCGCCAATGCGCGTGCGCCTGCATCGCCGCCGGGTGGGCAGTGGTCGATGCCGGCATCGCCGCGCGCCATCGCTTCGGCATACGGTCGGCAGCCGTCGTAGCCGCACTGGCCGCACTGCGTCTGCGGCAGCAAACGGTCGAGGCGTTCGACGAGCGAGGGCATGGGTTCCGGCATCGAAGCGAACTGTAACGCTCAGGCGACGCGCTGACCGCGCCACCAACGCACATGCGCCAGCGCGAGCATCGGTTTGTCCTCGCTGCTGTCACCGTAGGCATGCACGCGATCGAAACGGGCGAGGTCGTAGCGCGCACGGATATCGGCGGCCTTGTGCATGCCGCGGTCGCCACCGAGATAACGCCCGGTCAAGCGGCCATCGACGGCTTCCAGCCGGTTGCAGATCAACGCCAGTCCATGCATTTCGCACCATGGCCGCATGTAAGCATCCAGCGAGGCGGACACGATGACCACGGTGTCTCCTCGCGCCTTGTGCGACTCGATGCGTTCCATCATCTCCGGTCGCAACAGCCCCGGCAGCACCTCGTGCGCATGGTGCTGACCCGCGATGTCGATCTCCGCGGCATCGCGCCCGGCGAAGGTGATGCGGGTGACCCGCGTGCGCAGCGCCGCGGCCGAGACAAGGCGCGATTTGTAACCGAGCAACCACGGACCAATGGTCCATTTTGCGGCGGACAGTTGCGCGGGCGTGGCGACGCTGCGCAGGAAGCGCGAATAGGTGTCGCAGGTGGTGACGGTGTGGTCGAAATCGACCAGCGCCAGGTCCATCAGCGGACGGGCATGCCCGGAAGTGCTGCCGCATCGGCATCCAGCAGTGCCAGTGAGCCGCCGTCGAAGCCTGCCGACAGGATCATGCCTTCGCTCATCCCGAAGCGCATCTTGCGCGGCGCCAGGTTGGCGATGAACACCACGTTGCGGCCGACCAGCGTCTCCGGCGCTTCGTAACTCGCGCGGATGCCGGAGAAGATCTGCCGCTGGCCGAGGTCTCCGGCATCCAGCAGGAAGCGCAGCAGCTTGTCGCTGCCCTCGACGAAACCGCACTCCAGCACCTTGCCGATGCGCAGGTCGAGTTTGGCGAAATCCTCGATCGCGATGACGCCTCTATCCGCTTCCGTAGGAGCGGCTTTAGCCGCGATCGCTTTGGCATCTGCCTTCGCACCTGATTTGCTGGTCGCGCCTGAAGGCGCTCCTACAGGTGCAGCTACAGGCGCTGCAGCGAGTGTGTCCTTCGAGGCGTCAGTCATGGCGTCGATGTGCCTGGGGTCGATGCGGGTGAACAGCGGGGCATAGGACGTCGCCAGGGCACGCCCTGCGAGATCGGCACGCGCGTCCAGGGCGAGCGACACGCCGAGGTACTGCTCGGCGTTGGCCACCGTCGAAGGCAGGATCGGCTTGAGCACGCCGGCGATGTCGGCGAACGCCTGCAATGCGGTGCTGAGCACGATGTGGAGTTCACTGCGACGCGCCGGATCCTTCGCGAGTGCCCATGGCGCGGTCAGCGCGATGTACTCGTTGACCTGGTCCGCGGCGGTCATCGCGTTGCGCGCCACCGCGGCGAAGTTGTCGTCCGCATACAGCGCTGGTGCGATCGTCCATGTGTGCGCCGACACGCTGGCGAGGAGCGCTGCGTGCTGCGTGTACGCATCGCCCAATGTTTCGGCATCCACACGCAACGATGGCGCCGCCAACAGCGTGTTGTCGAAGTGCGTTTCCAGCAGCTTCGCGCAACGGCTGGCGATGTTGACGAACTTGCCGACCAGGTCGCTGTTCACCCGCGCCACGAAGTCCGACAGGTTGAGGTCCAGGTCGTCCACGCCGCCCGAGGTCTTGCAGGCGAAGTAGTAACGCAGCGCTTCCGGATCGAGGCCGGCATCGAGATAGGTGCGCGCCATGACGAAGGTGCCGCGCGACTTCGACATCTTCGCGCCGTCCACGGTCAGGTAGCCATTGACGTGCAGGCGCGTCGGTGCCCGATGGCCGCAGCCATGCAGCACCGCCGGCCAGAACAGGCCGTGGAAATTGACGATGTCCTTGCCGATGAAATGATGCAGTTCTGCGTCGCTGCCCGGCGCGAGGAACGCTTCGAAGTCCGCGCCGTTGTTCGCGCACAGGGTCTTGAAGCTGGACAGGTAGCCGATCGGCGCATCCAGCCAGACATAGAAATACTTGCCGGGCGCGCCCGGAATCTCGAAACCGAAATACGGCGCGTCGCGCGAGATGTCCCAGGCGCGCAGGCCGCCCTCGGCATCCAGCCATTCCATCAGCTTGGCCTTGACGCCGGGCAGGGCGACATCGCCGGCCAGCCAGTCGCGCAGGAAGCCTTCGAAGCGGCCGACCTC
>JAVWUU010000034.1:10244-21595 GCA_036666995.1 Thermomonas sp. | reverse complement strand
CGAGCCGCAGGCATGGCCCACCGGCGCCTGACGGGTTCGCTCAGCCGCGCGCCAGCGAGACCAGGCTGCCGTCACGATCGACCGCAAGGAATTGCGCGATCCGCCCGCCCTTGACCTGCTCCACCATCATCTGCAGCGGCTGCACCGCTTCATCGGAATTGGGCGGGTAGCCGCCGCGACCGTCCATCGCGGCCACGAACAGGATCCGCCAGTCGGGGATCGCGGCCTTCGACTCCTCGAGCAGCGCCGCGAACGAGGCGATCTCGGCGGGCAGCTTGTCCACGCACACCGCCGGCGCCAGGGCGCCACCCTCGCCTCGCTCGAATGCCTCGCGTTCCGCCGGAGTGGCGTCGTACGGGCACTCGGCGTGGGCGAACACCAGCAGCAGGCGCTGCGGCTCGGGCTGGCCGCGCGCGGCGGCGAGAAAGTCGTCGAAATGTTCCATGCGTGGACGGCGATACGGGGGTGTGCAGTCTAAGGCGTCGACGAGTCGCCACGCTTGACCTGCATCAGTGCATGCGAACAGGGGCATACCGACACTGCGTGCCCCGATCACACCTCGCCGAGGCCGCCATGACCTTGCCGATCTCGCCGTCCACGGACGACGCTTCCATCCAGTCGCTGCGCGAACTTCTCGCTGGACTGGATCCCAACTGCGAGATCCTCCTCGACGAAGCTACGGGCGACATGCTGGTTCGCGGCAGCATCGATCCCGCGGAACTGGATGCGGCAATCACCGCGTCTGGCCTGCGCATGCGCGTGGCCGATCGTACCGGCAGCGAATGCGGTTGCGGCTGCGGCTGCGCATGAATCCGCCGGGCGGCGCGGGATGAGCTTCCACGACCTGCGCGGCTTCGTTCGCACGCTCGAACGCAGTGGACGCCTGCTGCGGGTCGCCACGCCGGTGGACCCGGAGCTGGAAACCACCTCGCTCAGCCTGCGCGCACTCAAGGCCGGCGGGCCGGCGCTGCTGATGGAACAGCCGCTGGGTTCCCGGCACGCCTACCTCGGCAATCTTTACGGCCACCGCGACCGTATCGAGGCGGCGCTGGCCGGGCGACCCCTGGCGTCGTTGCGCGAACTCGGTGAGCTGCTGGCCTCGATCAAGGACCCGAAGTGGCCATCCAGCGTGCGCGAGGCGCTGGGCACTTGGCCGGAGTTGGCGCAACTTGCGCACGTGGCGCCGCAGCGGGTGCGCGAAGCCGCGTTCCAGCACGAAATCCTTGAGGGCGACGACGTCGACCTATCGCGCCTGCCGATCCAGCGCTGCTGGCCTGAGGATGCGGCGAAGCTGATCACCCTGGGCCTGGTAGTCACCCGCGGAACCCGCCAGAAACGCCAGAACGTGGCGATCTACCGGCAGCAGGTGATCGCGCGCAACCGCATCATCCTGCGCTGGCTGCCGCACCGTGGCGGCGCGCTGGACTACGCAAGCTGGAAGGACAGCCATCCTGACCAGCCATTCCCGCTGCTGGTGGCGATCGGTGCGGACCCGGCGACCCTGCTTGCGGCGGTGGCACCTGTACCGGACACGCTTTCCGAATACGAGTTCGCCGGCTTGCTGCGCGGCGAGCGCACGCGGGTGTGGCACAGCGCGGCCACCGGACTGGACGCGCCAGCCGGCTGCGAGATCCTGCTGGAAGGTTTCATCGCGCCAGGCGATACCGCGCTGGAAGGCCCGTTCGGCGACCACACCGGCTACTACAACGCGCAGGACCACTTCCCGGTGATGACCATCACCCGCATGCAACTGCGCCGCGACGCGATCTACCAGGGCAGCTACATGGGCCGCGCGCCGCACGACGAACCATCGGTGATGGCGATGGCACTGAACGACGTGTTCGTGCCGATCCTGCGCAAGGTGTTCCCGGAGATCGTGGACTTCTACCTGCCGCCGGAAGCGTGCTCGTACCGGATCGCGGTGGTCAGCATCCGCAAGCAGTACCCCGGCCACGCGCGCCGGATCATGATGGGGATCTGGTCGTACCTGCGGCAGTTCACCTACACCAAGTTCGTGATCGTCACCGACGACGACATCGACGTGCGCGACTGGTCGCAGGTGATCTGGGCTATCTCCACCCGGGTCGACCCGGCGCGCGACAGCCTGATCATCGACAAGACCCCGATTGACTACCTGGACTTCTCGAGCCCGGTGCCCAGCTTGGGTTCCAAGCTGGGGCTGGACGCCACCAACAAGTGGCCGGCCGAGACCACTCGCACCTGGAGCAAGCGGATCACCCTGGACCCTGCGGTGGAGAAGCGGGTGGACGCGCTGTGGTCGCAGTTGTTGCAGGCGCCCTGACTCGCCCTCTTGCGGTCATTCCGGCGTGGGTTGAGTCCAGGTTGGGTCGTCGAAGCGTTGCGGATACTGCACCAGCGCCTCCTGCATCGGAACCAGTTCCGCTTGGGTGAACCTGCCGTCGCGCGCGGCGGTGGCACCGGCAATGAACGTTGCCAGCAATCCATGCAAGGACGCATCGGCCTCCGGCACCAGATTGCAGTTGGCGATCATGTCGGCGACCGCGGCATCCACCTGCGCCGCTGCCGCCTGCTGTTGCGCGGCGTCCAGATGGCCGTGCACGCCATGCTCCAGCGCCTCCACCGCCTGGCGGATGCGCGCCATGCCGGCCCGCAGGGGTGCATCGGTGGCCCAGCGCTGGCCGTCCGGCGGGAGGGCGGCGGCATGGGTGGGCTGCGCGGCATGCGCGTCGTGGCCACCGTCGGCATGCGCTGCCGAAGGTGCCTGGTCAGCATGTGACGGTGCCGGCTGGGCAGGCGACTGCGTGGTCGGCTGCGGCGAACAGGCGGTGACCGCTAGCAACGCCACCCCGGCCATGGCCGACGTGAAGCAGGTACACAGGACGCGCGAGGCAGTCTTCGGGATCAGCATCATGCAATCACTCCACAAGGACGCGGCCACCCGTCCGGCAATTGCCGACAACATCGCACGCCCGCACTGGCGGCGACATGACCAAGGTCAATGACGCCGCCGTTCGGCGTTCCTAGCATGGTCGCCTGGTCCTTGCGGGATGCGACGATGCAACTGGTATGTCCTGCCGGCAACCTGCCGGCCCTGCAGGCGGCGGTGGATGCCGGCGCCAACGCGGTCTACGCGGGGTTCCGCGACCAGACCAACGCGCGCGCCTTCCCCGGCCTCAACTTCTCCGACGACGAACTGCGCGCGGGCGTCCGCTACGCCCACGCAAAGGGTGCGAAGGTGTACTTGGCGCTCAACACCTACCCGGACAGCGCACGAGTGAGGGACTGGTACTCAGCCGTGGACAAGGCCGCCGCGCTTGGCTGCGACGCCATCATCGCGGCGGAAATGGCGGTGCTCGACTATGCCGCGCGGACCCATCCCGGGTTGCCGCGACACCTCTCGGTGCAAGGCTCGGCGACGACCGCGCCGGCGCTCAAATACGCGTTCGAACGCTTCGGCATCAGCCGCGCGGTGCTGCCGCGGGTGCTCTCGCTGCAGCAGGTGGAGCGGCTGTGCGAGCGCTCGCCGGTGCCACTGGAGGTGTTCGCCTTCGGCAGCCTGTGCATCATGGTCGAAGGCCGCTGCCAGCTTTCCAGCTACGTCACCGGGGCCTCGCCGAACCGGCACGGCGTGTGCTCGCCGGCGAAGTTCGTGCGCTGGGACGAACACGCCGACGGCAGCCGTAGCGTGCGCCTCAACGAGGTGCTGATCGACCAGTTCCAGCCGCAGGAACCTGCCGGCTACCCGACCGTCTGCAAGGGCCGCTTCGAGGTCGGCAACGAGGTCTTCCACGCACTGGAGGAGCCGACCAGCCTCAACACCCTGGAGCTGCTGCCGCGACTCAAGCAGGCCGGCGTGGCGGCGCTGAAGATCGAAGGCCGGCAACGCGGCGTGGCCTACGTCAGCTCAGTCACCCGCACCTGGCGCAAGGCCATCGACCAGTTGCTGGCCGACAAAGCGCGATGGCAGCTGCGACCGGAATGGCAAGCCGAGCTGTCGCGACACGCCGAAGGCCACCAGACCACGCTGGGACCGTACCACCGGGCCTGGCATTGAGGACGCACGCATGAAACTCAGCCTAGGTCCGCTGCAATACTTCTGGCCGCGCGACACCACCCTCGCCTTCTACCGCGACGCCGCGACGTGGCCGGTGGACATCGTCTACCTCGGCGAAACCGTGTGCAGCAAGCGACGCGAACTACGCACCGCCGAGTGGATTGCGCTGGCCGAGGAACTCGCAGCGGCCGGCAAGGAAGTGGTGCTGTCCTCGCTTTCGCTGATCGAGGCCGAGTCCGAACTCGGCGTGATCGATCGGCTGGCCGCGCACGGCGGCTTCAAGCTGGAGGCCAATGACCTGTCGGCGGTGCAGGCCTGTCGCGAACGCGGCACGCCGTTCGTCGCCGGCCCATCGCTCAACCTGTACAACCACCGCGCGCTGGCGATGCTGGTCGAGGATGGCCTGGTGCGCTGGGTGCCGGGCGTCGAGCAGGGCGAGACCCTGGTGCGCGAGCTCAGGCAGGCGTTCGAGGCCGATGGCGGCACGATGCCGGAACTGGAAGTGATCGCCTGGGGCCGGCTGCCGCTGGCTTATTCGGCGCGCTGCTTCACCGCGCGCGCGCTGGACGTGGCCAAGGACCAGTGCGGCTTCCGCTGCATCGACTACCCGGACGCGCTGCCGCTGGCCACCCGCGAGGGCCGCCCGTTCCTGCGCATCAACGGCATCCAGGTACTCGGCGAGGAAGTCACCGACCTCGGCCCGGAACTGCCGGCACTGCGCGCGCTGGGAGTGGACATCCTGCGCCTGTATCCGCAGGCCGAAGGCCTGGCGGAGGTGGTGCGCCACTTCGACCACGCCCGAGCAGGCGACGCCGCCGCCAGCCAGCTCGGCCAGCGCAACGGCTACTGGCACGGCGAACCGGGCATGCAGGTTGCCGCCGGCTGAGTCCGCTCAGGCGGCGGTGACCGGCGCCACAATCGGAGCATCATCGTCGCGGTAGTGCGCGCCCAGGCTGTGGCGGCGTTGCCGCGCCGCCGCCAGCATCGTCCGCGCCAACCCTGCCTGCCAACCTTCAGCCGCCAGCGCGTCGCATTCGAGCAGTGCCGTCTGCAACGCAGCGCCGTTGCGCACCGGGCCCATCGCCACACCCATCAGCACGCGCAACCTTTGCAGCGCGGGCGGCGACAGCGAGCGACCGTGACCCACCCACTCCACCTCGCCTCCACTGGTCCGCGTCGAGGGAGCTGCGGCCAGCCAGTGGCCGAGCCGGCGACCGAACACCACGCCCTCCAGCAGCGAATTGCTGGCCAGGCGGTTGGCGCCGTGCACGCCATTGCAGGCGACCTCGCCGGCGGCAAACAGCCCGGGCAGCGAGGTGCGGCCGTCGGCGTCGGTGGCCAGCCCGCCCATGTGGAAATGCGCAGCCGGGGTCACCGGGATCGGCTGCAGGCGCGGGTCGATCGCATGCGCCAGGCAGGCCGCTAGCACGGTCGGGAACGCGGTTGGCCAGGCCGCACCGATGTGGCGGGCATCCAGCCACGCGCCACCGTCGCGGACCGCCGCCGCCACCCGCCGCGCCACGATGTCGCGCGGGGCCAGGTCGCCCAGCGGATGCACGCCGGCCATCAGCGGCTGGCCGTCGCGGTCCAGCAGGCGCGCGCCGGCACCGCGCAGGGCCTCGGTGACCAGCGGCAGGCTGTGCATGCCGGGCACCGCCAACGCGGTGGGATGGAACTGCACGAATTCGAGGTCACGGATTGCGGCACCCGCGGCCATCGCCAGCGCCAGGCCGCCGCCATCGGCATCCGCCGGGTTGCTGGTCGCCGGGAACAGGCCGCCGATGCCGCCCGTGGCCAGCACCACCGCGCGTCCATCGAAGCGCTGCTGGCGGCCGTAGTCGAGGGTCGCGGACACGCCGACCACGCGGCCGTCGCGCAGCGCCAGCGCATCTACGTCACAGCCGGCGACCCGGTGGATCCGCGACTCGGCACGGGCGGCGGCGACCAGCGCGCGCATCACCGCAGCGCCGGTGCCGTCGCCGCCCGCATGCACGATCCGCGGGCGGTCGTGGCCGCCCTCGCGCCCGAGTTGTAGGCGGCCATCGCCATCGCGGTCGAAGTCCACGCCGATCGCCTGCAGCCACGAGATCGCGGCCGGCGCGGACGCAGTCAGCAGTTCCACCATGGCGACGTCGTTGTGGTGGCTGCCGGCCACGCAGGTATCGCGCGCGTGCGCCGCGGGGGTGTCGCCCGCGCCCAGCGCGGCGGCGATCCCGCCCTGTGCCAAGGTGCTGGCCGCGCCCACCGCACCCGGCCGCCGGGTCAGCAGCAGCACCGGCGCCGGCGCGGCGGCCAGCGCCGCGGACAGGCCGGCGATCCCGCCGCCGACCACGATGATCGGCGCGTCGATGCTCACACCCGGTCGCGGCGGCCGACTGCCAGCATGCGTTCGAGCGCGCGCCGCGCGCCCGCGGCAATGTCTTCCGGCACCTGCACCACGTGCTTGCGCTCCAGCAGGCAGGCGTGGATGTTCGGCAGGGTGATCCGCTGCATGTATGGGCACAGGTTGCAGGGTTTCACGAACTCGATGTCCGGGAACCGCGACTTCAGGTTGTCGGCCATCGAGCATTCGGTGACCAGCGCCACCCGCTCCGGCTTCTCCTTTTCCAGCCACGCGCCCATGGCGGTGGTGGAACCGACGAAATCGGCTTCGGCCAGCACGTCCGGCGGGCACTCCGGATGCGCCACCACGCGCGCATGGAACTGCTCGCGGGTGTGCCGGACCTGCTGCGCGGTGAAGGTCTCGTGGACCTCGCAGCTGCCATGCCAGAGCATTAGCCGGACCGGCGTCTGCGAGGCCACGTGCGCGCCGAGGAAGCGGTCCGGCAGGAAGATCACCGTGTCCACCCCGAATTCGGCAGCGACCGCTTCCACCACCTGCGTAGCGTTGGCCGAGGTGCAACAGGCATCGGATTCGGCCTTCACCGCGGCAGTGGTGTTGACGTAACTCACCACCGGCAGCCCTGGATGGCGTGCGCGCAGGGCGAGCACGTCGTTGGCGGTGATCGAGGCGGCCAGCGAACAGCCGGCCTCCAGGTCCGGGATCAGCACGGTCCGGTCCGGGGCCAGGATCTTGGCGGTCTCGGCCATGAAATGGACGCCGCACAGGACGATGGTGTCGGCTTCGCAGGTGGCGGCGGCCTGCGCCAGCGCCAGTGAATCGCCGGTGACGTCGGCCACCCCGTGGAAGATCTCCGGAGACTGGTAGCTATGCGCCATGATCACCGCGCCGCGCTCGCGCTTGAGGCGCTCGATGGCGTCGATCCAGGCCAGATGCAGCGGTACTTCCAAGCACGGAACAAGCTGTTCGAGTCGGGCGCCAAGCGCGGCGTGGCGCTCGGCGAGTTCGGGGGTCCATTGCGGACGGAAGGATGCTTGGCTGGTCATGGCGGACGCGAGTCGGGCGCGGCGGTGCCGCGCAGGGGTGGAGCGCCGCGCACAGGCGTCAGGCGGGGGCGTGGTAGGCCGCTCGCGCCGCATCGGCGAAGCGTGCCCCGCGGTTGATTGCGATGCGCAGCGCCAACGGCACCTGCTCCCACGGCAATCGGTCGAGCACGTTGCGCGCGGTCAGGCCGAGTTCGGTGTCTCCAGTCAGGACCAGCCGGCGCTGGAAGAACAGGGTGTCCGCGTCCTCGCGGCGCCCGGCCAGCAGCAGCAGATCAGTGGCGGTGCCGCGCACGGTAGCTTCGGCGGGTTCATCCACCACCACCAGCCGCGCGACCTGCAGTTCCACCACCCAGCCGATGCCTAGGTCGCTGACCTCGATCCCAAGCCGGCGCCCGGCCATGAAGTCCAGCGCGCCCTCGGCCAGCGGCTGGGCCAGAGCCTGCGCCATCGCGCGTTCGATCACCCGTTTGCGCAGCGATGGCGGGACCGCGCGCAACAGCGGGGCGAAGCGGCGCGGCGGCGGCACCAGCCGCAGCAACGGATTGCCGGCCGGCAGCGGGGTATCGGTATGTGCATGCATGGTGGCCGCCATCATCTGTCCCGCGGTGGCGGCCTGACCTTGATCCAGGTCAGCTGCGAGTGCCTGAGCACGGCAGGCCTCGCCGATGGCGAGCGCGACCACCCCGCTGGCGACCTCGGGGGCAACCCCCACCCACGCGGCCAGCGCCGCCGCGCGCTCGCGCACCTCGCGCTCGCGGCCGGGGTCGCGTCCGCGGGCACCGGCATGCGACTTCAACCTTCCGGCCAGCCGGGCCACCCGCGCGCGCGCGGCCAGCAGCAGAACCATTCCATCGTCCACGCCATCGATCGCCACGCGGACCGGCGTCAGTCCGGGGATGCGCGCGGCGATCATGCGGCGGGGCGCAGGATCGCGACCCAGGCACCGCCGTCCGCCAGCGGTTCGGTACGCCAACGCAGGCCGCGGTCCTCCAGCGCCTGCAGCAGGGGTATCGGCGGCAGCGCCGTCAGCACTTGCAGCGCTTGGCCGGGTTCAAGCGCGTCGGCCGCATGCAGTGCCCGTTGCAGCGGCTCAGGCATCGGCAAGCCGCGCAGGTCCAGGCGGTTCATGGCGACTCCACGCCACGCAGACGGGATGGCAGCGACCAGCACGCATGCACGTCGATCAGTAACGGTGGACGACAACGGTTCATGCCATCGATCCGGCTGCAGGAGTGGCTATCGTTTAGCAGCCGTGAGGCCGGCGCTATGACCCAGGTCAAGACATATACGTTGGACGGCGTGCCGTGCGGCTTGACCTGCGTCAGTGCGAGCTCCCTGCGGTGACCGAACACTGCACCTCCATTCTGCAAGGTTTCGGGTCTCCCGCATGTCCGCATTTTTCGCGAAAACCGAGGCTGCGCCTGATACGACGGAGCCCATGCGGACACCCATGCGACGGCCGGGGGGCACGCAATGAGCGGCAAGCACAGCCCACAGCTTCAACGTCTGGTCCGCAACCTCCGCCTGGGCGGCGGCTGGTATGCGCTGTATCCGCCGCCGCGTGCCTTCCACGCCTTCCACGATGACGGGTTCACGGCCGCGATCCAGCACAGCAATGGCGACCCGATCCCGGCGCAGCTCGCGCTGCATTTCGATATTCCGGCCGCCTTCCGGAGCAGTTTCTGCGAGGCCAACGCGCGTCCATCGGCGATGGATCGCGACCGCGCCCAAGCCTATTGCGATCGGCTGGTACGCGAGATAGGCCTGGTGGGCAGCCTGTTCGACCGCGATCGCGATGTGGTCCAGGTGGGCCTGGCGCCAGGCATGGCGCGTTGGATGCAGTGTTCGCAAGTCGCCGAGTTGATGGAGAGCCTGGGTCGCTACTTCCACGTGAACCACGTGGCGGGCATTGACCTGGCGATGACCCTCGACCTTGCCGACCTTGCCGAGCAGCCGCTTCGCGATTGGGCCGCATTGGGATTCAACCGGGTTGGCATCAACCTCGCGGCGATCAGCGGTGCGGGGACCACGGAGGCGTCGCGGCCGGGTGAACTCACCCGCCTGCTGGGGCAGGCGCGTGATGCCGGGTTCGCCAATCTACGTGTCGAGCTGCCTTATGGAACAGCCGGGCAATCTGATCTCGCATTCATGACACTTGTCGAGGCGGTCGTTGCTTCGGGGCCGGAACGCATCGGGATGCGCCATTGTCCGTCGCTGGAATCGGATTCGGAGCGGCGGGCTCCACACGAACGCCACGCCCGCATGCTGCTGGCCGGGGCCGATGCACTCGAAGCCGCGGGCTACCTGCACGTAGGCGTGGACGTGTTCGCCCGGCCTGGCGATCCGCTGGTGGCCGCACAGGTCAGCGGCCGCTTGTACCGCGACGCGCTGGGCTTCGGCGCCCGCGGCGCGACCCACCTGGTTGGCTTCGGCGTCGGCGCGATCAGCCAGCTTGGAGGCTGCTACGCACAGAATCCACTGGACCAGGCGGGTTGGGAAGCACGCATCGACTACGGACATCGCGCCGCGGACCGCGGGGTGGAACTCGGCGACGACGATCAACTGCGCGCGGCGCTGCTGCAGGACATCTTGTGCCACGGGCGGATCGACATCGCGCAACTCGAGAGACACCACCGGATCGACTTCCGCGACTATTTCGCCGACGCACTCGGCCGCCTGCGGCCGCTGTTCGAGGACGGTTCGCTGACGTGGGGGCCACAGGAGATCCACTTCGACCGTCCGGCGCGCCTTGCCTCGCAGGCGATCGCAAGCCAGTTCGATCCCTTGCTTGCGGCCGGTGCAGCAAGCACGGCGTCGATCTGACTGCACCCCAACCTCCCATTGCGCGCCAATGCTCCGGGCGATGCCCGGGAGACCTCCATGCCGCCCACATCTCCAGCCATCGTCGACCCCAACCCCATGCTCGACGCGTGCTTCCTCGGCCCCTACGGCGAGAACGACAGCCTGCTGGAAAGACTGGTCACCGAGTTCCTGCGCGACCACGTGTACTGGCGACGCAACTTCCATCCCGAAGACCCGCCGGCCATCCCTACCGACGCCGCCTTCGATCCCGGCTATCGCGCGTTCGAGGCGCGCCTGCGCCGCGAACTGCATGCGTTGTCCGCCTCGCTGAAGAAGTCGGTGCCGTTCCATAGCCCGCGCTACATCGGGCACATGGCAAGCGACCTGCTGCTGCCCGGGCTCGCGGCGCAGATCCTGACCCTGCCCTACAACCCGAACAACGTCAGCGAGGACGCCGCACCCGTCACCGTCGACATGGAAGTGGATGTCGGCCTGCAATTGGCGCGCATGGTTGGCTACCCGCATGACCCGGCGATCGACCGCTGCGCGTTCGGCCACCTGACGTCGGGCGGCACCGTCGCCAACTACCAGGCGATGCGGCTTGCACTGGCGTTGAAGGCATTCCCGGTGGCGTTGCGCGCGGCCGGCGTTCCCGACCTGGGCGTTCCCGACGACGACTGGGCTGCGTTCAACCTGGGTCCGGCCGCGGGCACCGAGCTGGTCGCACGCTGGACGGCATGGCTGGCCGCGCACTCGCCGCGCGAGCGCGCCGACTGGAATGCCAAGGTGCAGGCCGAGCGCATCGAGCAGCGCGGCCTGTGCGATTTCTTCGCCGCGCACCCCACGCTGAAGACGCCGTGGGTGCTCGCCCCGATCACCGCGCATTATTCGTGGTCGAAGGGCATGAAGCTGCTCGGCCTCGGCCGCGCGCAACTGCGGTTGATGCCGGAGCGCGACATGCGGCTGGACATCGATGCGCTGCACGAAACGATCGGCGACTGCGAACGCGAGCGCCAGCCCGTGTTGATGGCGGTGGGCGTGTTCGGCACCACCGAGTACGGAACGGTGGATCCGATCGACGGCCTGGTCGCGGCGCGCGACGCGGCGTTGTCACGCGAGCTGGGCT
>JAVWUU010000034.1:266-10234 GCA_036666995.1 Thermomonas sp. | reverse complement strand
ATGTGGACGCCGCCTGGGGCAGTTACTTGGCCACCCTGTTCCGAAACGAGGATGGCAGCCTGCGCGCGCGGGACGAAGTTGCCCGAGGCTTCGCGCATTTCCCGAGCCCGGGCGTGCATGCAGCCACCGCGGCACTGGCCGAATCCGATTCGATCACCATCGACCCGCACAAACTGGGCTACCTGCCCTACGGCGCAGGCGCTTTCGTTTTCCGCGAACATCGCGCGAAGAAACTGCTGTCGGCGTCGGCCGACTACGTGTTCCACGACAAAGCCGCGCGCGGTTACCGGGCGCGCTACCGCAACCTGGGCCAGTTCATTCCCGAGGGCTCCAAGCCCGGTGCAAACGTCGCCGCCGTGTACGTGACCCACAAGGTGCTGCCGCTCGACCACGCCCACTTCGGCTGCCTGCCGGCGCGCACCGTCCGCAGCGCCGAAGCCTTCCATCAGGCCGCCGTCGCGTTCGCCGCGCACATGCATCCGCTGGTGCGTGTCGTCGTCCCGTTCCCGCCGGACAGCAACCTGGTCTGCGTGGCCTTCAATCCCACAGGCAACCGTGACCTCGGCATCGCCAATGCCTTCGTTCGCCGGCTGCACGACCAGCTGCGCGTCGACCCCGGCGCGCCCCTGCAGGACCGCAGTTTCTTCGGTTCGGTCACCACCCTGCGCCCGCAGGCGCTGGGCGAAGCCGGCATCTGCCGCATCCTCGACGCACTGGGCCTGGAATCAGCGACCGATGCCGATGCCGAAGACCACCTGGTGATCCTCCGCCACACGCTGATGAACCCGTGGCTGATCGACGAGCGCAACGGCATCAGCTACATCGACATGTATTTCCAGTACCTGGAACAACGCATCGGCGCTTTGCTACCGAACAACTAAGGACAAATATCAGCTGGGGTCGTCGGCAACCGATTGCCCTGGAGTTCCACCCAGGCACCAGCCTCCTGCTGAAGTAATACGGCGATCGCCACCGTCATGAAGACTTCTGTTTGATGGACTACCGCCTTGGGAACATGTCGGACAGCAAGATGCTGCACCAAGATCGACCTGCGCGGGGTGACCGCATGTTGGTTGAGCCAGCCTCGGTGCGCCCCACCACGCCAGCCTATTCTGCTGCAGGCACTCAACCCGGCCTGTATGCCTGCGACTGTGCCACCGCACGGCCGGCGTGCACTTCATCAAGGAGATGTGCGGACTAGTCCTGGTCGAGCCGCCGGAAGGCCTGCCTAAGGTGAACGAGCTCCACGTCATGCAGAGCGATTCCTAATCAGCCGGAAATACTGCGAGATAAAGGCACCAAGGCTTTCGTCATGAAAAGGGCGATCGACGAGGGCAGATGAATTTTCCTTCTTAACGGCTCGGAAGGCTCGATGACCGGCAACAAGATGCTAGCCATCAGAACTCCGCGTGACAGATCGCACGCAAACAAGAAACGGCTGGCTGCGAGTTGAATCTAATCCTGACCCTTCCAACCGCATTGCCTTGGCGCTCGATAGAACCACTGCATGCTCGGGCAGAAGTTGTCGCGCCGGCGTTGCAAAGGGCAGTGATGTGGGATCGCTGGCAGCAAAGCGAGTCGCTGCGCCACATCGCGCGCGTAGTCGTAACAGTTGAAGCCAGGCGCGTAGCCTCAAGCGCCCTCGCTACGCGGAGCAGGATGCCCGATCTCCCACGACGCAAGCGCGGCAAGAATCGGTTGGCACGACCACAGGCACACTGCGCGCCGCGTCGTCGCTGACGTGATTGTCGCCGCTGATGAAACCCAAACCCGCTGAGTCAAAGCTGATGCCCCGCGTTCAATCGGGATCACCTAACAAGCACTCGGCTTCAGGATCTCGAGTTTCGCTCGAGCATGCCAATGCGATGCTCGAATTGTGCCAACGATTCGTAGGGGGGTAATTAGGTGGGTATCCAAATGCCAGAAAGCAAAAAAGCCGCTGGAATCAGCGGCTTAGTTGCTTGGTATGGTGCGCCCGGAGAGATTCGAACTCCCGACCCCCAAGTTCGTAGCCTGGTGCTCTATCCAACTGAGCTACGGGCGCAGAAGCGGAATTATGCGTGTTCGCATGATTCCACGTCAACGAAATGTCGCACTTCGATGACGCAATATCGCGGTTTCGCCAAACTGGCGGAGACTGAGGGATTCGAACCCTCGATGGAGCTTTTGACCCCATACTCCCTTAGCAGGGGAGCCCCTTCGGCCTCTCGGGCAAGTCTCCGTGAGGCGAAATCGCGAGCGGCGAAGGATACAGGCTGTACCGCGATCCGGCAAACCTTACGGCTTCGCTTCGCCGTCCTTGTTGCCGTCATCGCCCTGGATGCGCTGGTAAATCTCTTCGCGATGCACGGCCACGTCCTTAGGCGCGGTAATGCCGATACGCACCTGATTGCCCTTCACACCGAGCACCGTCACGGTGATGGCGTCGCCGATCATCAAGGTTTCGCCTACACGCCTGGTCAAGATCAGCATCGCAACTCCCCTGTCGCAGCCGCCACGGAACCGTGCGGCCAGATGCATCCAATCGTCCGGATCATACGGGGCATGGTTCAGCTTGCACAAGCGACCGCCATCACGGTCGCCGCATTCATTGCATCGCGAGGCGCTCGCCGACCCATGCCGGCACGCCATCCAGCGCCGCGATCAGCGCCGGACCATCGTCGCCACCGCCCTGCGCCATGTCCGGACGACCGCCGCCCTTGCCGTTGACCTGGCGGGCCACATCGCCCAGCAGGTCGCCGGCCTTGACCTTGCCGGCCGCGGCGCCACTCACGCCGGCCACCAACGCGGCCTTGCCGCCATCGGTACCTGCCAGCAGCACGACCGCATCGCCGAGTTGCTGCTTCAGGCGATCCAGTGCATCGCGCAGGGATTTGGCATCGAAGCCCTCCAATCGTGCCGCCAGCACCTTGATCCCGCTCACCTCGCGGGCCTGGCT
Source organism: Thermomonas sp. (assembly GCA_036666995.1). GTDB lineage: Bacteria > Pseudomonadota > Gammaproteobacteria > Xanthomonadales > Xanthomonadaceae > Thermomonas. The sequence goes on along the minus strand of JAVWUU010000034.1, from coordinate 7,296 downwards.
GGCGAGATCGCTGGTCGCGCCCGAAGCCGCCTTGGCCTTCAACGCTTCGAGCTCACGCTCCAGCTTCTTCTGACGGTCCAGCAGGGCGCGCAACTTGTCGGCGACATCGCCGGTGGTGCCGCCGAGCAAGGCCGCAGCTTCGTCCAACCTGCGCTCCTCCGCGGACACATGGTCAAGCGCACCCTGCCCGGTCACCGCCTCGATGCGGCGCACGCCGGCGGACACGCCGCCCTCGGACACGATCTTGAACAGGCCGATATCGCCGGTGCGGCCCACGTGGGTGCCTCCGCACAACTCCGTCGAGGTCGGGCCGAAGCGCAGCACGCGCACGTGCTCGCCGTACTTCTCGCCGAACAATGCCATCGCGCCGAAGTCCAGCGCTTCCTGCATCGCCATGTTGTGCACTTCGCCCTCGTGGTTGGCACGCACTTCGACGTTGACCCGCCGTTCGATCTCGGCCAGTTCGGCTTCGGTCACCGGCTGGAAATGCGAGAAGTCGAAGCGCAGGCGATCCGGCGCGACCAGCGATCCCTTCTGCTGCACATGGGTGCCGAGCACGTCGCGCAGGGCCGCATGCAACAGGTGGGTGGCACTGTGGTTGAGGATGGTGGCACCGCGACGCGCACCATCGACCGAGCCCAGCACGCGGTCTCCGCGCTTCAGCGTGCCGGCCGACAGCGTGCCGACATGGCCATGGAACTGGCCCGCCAGCTTCAGGGTGTCGTCGACCACGAAGCGCACGCCTTGCTCGTCGAGCTCGCCGGTATCGCCAACCTGGCCGCCGGATTCGGCATAGAACGGTGTTGCATCGAGGATCACGATGGCCTCGTCGCCGGCTTCGATGGCATCGACCGGCTTGCCGTCCTTCAACAGTGCCTGCACTTCGAGGCCACCTGCAGCGAGCGATTCATACCCGAGGAATTTCGTGGGCGTCAGCTGGACCACGAGATCCGCCGGCAGCTGGGTGCCACCACCGAACTTGCCGGCCGCACGCGCGGTTTCCTTCTGCTGCGTCATCGCCGCATCGAAGCCGGCCAGGTCCACCGACATGCCGCGCTCGCGGGCCATGTCCTGGGTCAGGTCGAGCGGGAAGCCATAGGTGTCGTACAGGCGGAAGGCATCGATGCCGGGGATCGTGTCGCCGGATTTAGACGCGACGTCGTTGAAGATGCGCATGCCCGAGTCCAGGGTCTCGGCGAAGCGTTCCTCTTCTGCCTTCAAGGCGCGCTCGGCGGTGCTGCGGCCATCGCGCAACACCGAGTAGGCATCGCCCATCAGCGCATCCAGCGTGGCGACCAGCTTGTGGAAGAACGGTTCACGGACGCCCAGCATCCAGCCGTGGCGCAGCGCGCGGCGGATGATCCTGCGCAGAACGTAGCCGCGTCCTTCATTCGACGGCAGCACGCCGTCGACGATCAGGAAGGCGCAGGCGCGGATGTGGTCGGCGATCACTCGCAGCGACTTGTTCTCGAGGTCGGCGGTGCCGGTGAGTTCGGACGCATGCCTGATCAGCGCCTGGAACAGGTCGATCTCGTAGTTCGTGTGCACGTGTTGCAGGATCGCCGCCAGGCGCTCCAGACCCATGCCGGTATCGACGCACGGCGCCGGCAGCGGAACCAGCGTGCCGTCCGGCTGGCGGTCGAACTGCATGAACACGTTGTTCCAGATCTCGATGTAGCGATCGCCGTCCTCGTCCGGAGAGCCCGGCGGGCCGCCGGCGATGTGGTCGCCGTGGTCGTAGAAGATCTCGGTGCACGGCCCGCAGGGACCGGTGTCGGCCATCTGCCAGAAATTGTCGGAGGCGAACGGCGCACCCTTGTTGTCGCCGATGCGCACGATGCGCTCCGGCGGCAGGCCGATGTCCTGGTTCCAGATGGCGTAGGACTCGTCGTCGTTGTGGTAGACCGTGACCAGCAAACGCTCCGGTGCCAGCCCCCAGACCTTGGTGAGCAGCTCCCACGACCAGGCGATGGCGTCCTTCTTGAAGTAGTCGCCGAACGACCAGTTGCCGAGCATTTCGAAGAAGGTGTGGTGGCGCGCGGTGTACCCCACCTGGTCGAGGTCGTTGTGCTTGCCGCCGGCCCGCAGGCAGCGCTGCACATCGGCTGCGCGCACGTAGCTGCGCTTCTCCGCACCCAGGAACACGTCCTTGAACTGGACCATGCCCGAGTTGGTGAACATCAGGGTCGGGTCGTTGCCCGGCACCAGCGGCGCGGACGGCACGATGGTGTGGCCCTTGGAGGCGAAGAACTCGAGGAAGTCCCGGCGGATATCGGAGGTGGTTTTCATCCGGTCATTTTACAGCCGCGACGTGGTCATACGGCTCTAAATATCGCGCGCGCCCTCGGTGCGCGGCCTCCCGCCTGGGCGAAGGCTATTCTTCGCCGATCGCGGCTCGGACATGCGCCATCGAAAATCCGCGGCGCAACAACAGGTCAGCCGACTTCCGCCGCTGCGCAAGATCCTGTTGCACGGCATCCCCCAGGCGACGGCGGACCAGGTCACGTGCCACGTCTACCCAGTCGTCCTCGTAACTGGCCAGTGCCGCCGACACCGCCTCTCCCCCCAGCCCATGCGTACCGAGCTCCGCACGGATCCAACCCGGCCCGTAGCCGGCGGACGCGCGGCTGCGCACGAGCGACTGCGCGAAGCGGGTGTCGTCCTGCCAGCCAGCGGCAGCCAGTTTGTCGATGGTGGCCTGGGCCGCGGCGATCTCGACGCCGCGATCACTGAGCTTGCGGGACAGTTCCTTGCGCGAATGCTCGCGCCGGGTCAGGAGCCCCAGCGCACGCTGGGTCGGTGATGGCTCCGGGCGACGGCGGCGCTTCAGCGCTGACGAGGACGTTTCAGCGCCACCGTCACCCGGCCCCGTCATTCGCCGGCGCCTGCCTCTTCGCGCGGCGCCTCTTCCGGCACGAACTTCTCGCGCAGCGCGGCTTCCAGCTTCAGCGCCGCGGCGGGATTTTCCTTGAGGTAGGTGCGGGCGTTCTCCTTGCCCTGGCCGATGCGCTCGCCGTCGTAGCTGTACCAGGCGCCCGCTTTCTCGACCAGCTTGGCATCCACGCCCATGTCGATCAGTTCGCCCTCGCGGCTGATGCCTTCGCCGTACAGGATCTCGGTGATGACCTGCTTGAACGGCGGCGCCAGCTTGTTCTTGACGACCTTGATCCGGGTCTGGTTGCCGATGATTTCCTCGCCCTTCTTGATCGAGCCGATGCGGCGGATGTCCAGGCGCACCGAGGCGTAGAACTTCAGCGCATTGCCGCCGGTCGTCACCTCGTTGCTTTGGCCCGGCATCATGATCCCGATCTTCTGGCGTAGCTGGTTGATGAAGAACACCATGCAGTTGCTGCGCTTGATGTTGCCGGTGAGCTTGCGCAGCGCCTGGCTCATCAGGCGTGCCTGCAGGCCCGGCAACTGGTCGCCCATCTCGCCTTCGATTTCGGCCCTGGGAGTCAGCGCGGCGACCGAATCGATCACCACCATGTCCACCGCGTTGGAGCGCACCAGCATGTCGGCGATTTCCAGCGCCTGTTCGCCGGTGTCCGGCTGCGACAGGTAGAGCTCGTCCAGGTTGACGCCCAGCTTCTGCGCGTAGACCGGATCCAGCGCGTGCTCGGCATCGATGAAGGCGCAGGTGCCGCCAGCCTTCTGGCATTCGGCGATGGTTTGCAGGGTCAGCGTGGTCTTGCCCGACGACTCCGGACCGTAGATTTCGATCACGCGTCCCTTGGGCAGGCCGCCGATGCCCAGTGCGATGTCCAGCATCAGGGAACCGGTGCCGATGGTCTCGACCGCTTCCACGGTACGGTCGCCCATGCGCATCACCGAGCCCTTGCCGAACTGCTTCTCGATCTGGCCCAGTGCGGCGGAAAGGGCGCGCTTCTTGTTCTCGTCCATGGTGCAGGTCCTCGGTACTGAAAGGGTGATATCGGGTCTGGGATCAGGTTAGGCGGCACCCATCGCAAAAACTGCGACGTGGCGGGCCGTGCGATGACATTGGCAGCCGACGCGATGCGCGGGCATCAGGGAATCCCCCGGCGACGGCTCGGGCGCTCACGCATTCGGGCGCACCAAGCCGCAGTACAGGCCTTCGATGGCGAACTCCTGGCCGGGCTGCACCTCGATCGGCGCGTAGTCGGGATTGCGCGGCAACAGGCGGATGCGCCCCTGCCCGATCCTCAGCAACTTGACCGTGACTTCGTCGTCGATGCGGGCGATCACCACCTGCCCGTTGCGCGCTTCGGAGGTGCGGTGCACGCCGATCAGGTCGCCATCGAAGATGCCTTCGTCGCGCATCGAATCGCCCTTGACCTTCAGCAGGTAATCCGGAGTCGGCGAGAAGAACGCGCGATCCATCAATACGACCTGCTCGGAGCCGATGTCGGCGCCGATCGGCACGCCCGCCGCAACCTGCCCCAGCACCGGCAGCTGCAGGACGTCATCGTTGGATGGCAATGGCAACTGCTGCGGACCGTCGGGCGACTGCAGCAGGCGCAGGCTGCGGGCGCGACCGGGGGTGCGCTCGAGGATGCCCGCCGCTTCCAGTGCTTCGAGGTGGTATTGCGCCGCGCGGACGCCCTTGAAGCCGAAGGCGCGGGCGATTTCCGCCTGCGAGGGTGCAAACCCATCGCCCTCGATGCGCTCGGCGATGAACACGTGGATGGCGCGTTGGGTGTCGGTCAGGCTCATGGTTAGTAGTAATACTACTAACGAATCGGAGCGTCAACCCTGATTGGCGCAAATCACTCCAAGTGCTGCTCCAGTCCCTCCAGCGCGCTGGCCACGGTCTGCCGGCGCACCGCATCGCGGTCGCCATCGAAATGGAACACCTGCGCCTTGGCATAGCCGCCGCGCCGCTTCCAGGCAATCCAGACCGTGCCGACCGGCTTGTCGTCGCTGCCGCCGCCGGGGCCCGCGATCCCGGTCACCGCCACCGCGAGGGTCGCGCCGGAATGCACCAAGGCACCGCTGACCATTTCCACCACCGTTTCGCGACTGACCGCGCCATGGGTTTCCAGCGTCTGCGGCCGAACACCGAGCAGTGCCTGCTTGGCCTCGTAGCTGTAGGCCGCCATGCCGCAGTCGAACCAACCGGACGATCCGGCCACGTCGGTCACCGCCTTGGCGATCCAGCCGCCGGTGCAACTCTCCGCGGTCGCCAGCCGGTGGCGCGCCGCCAGCAGGCGATCGCCGGTGCTGCGTGCAAGGGCGTCGAGTTCGGCGTCGGTGGGAACAGTCATCGTCAGGCCATGCCGGGGAATGACTGCCTTGTAGCGCACGCCGCCGGAAAACGGAACGGCCCGCTTGCGCGGGCCGTCCGTGTCATGGATCGATGGTGATGGCTCAGAACTGGAAGCGCAGGGTCATGCCGTACATCGCCGGGGCGCCCAGGAAAGCGTTATAGGTGTTGAGCGGATCGCCGGCGGTCGGTGCGCCTGGTGCCTGCAGCGGTCCGTCGAAGCCGACCTGCACATAGTCTTCGTCGAGGATGTTGGTACCCCACAGTTCCAGTTGCCACTTGCGGTCGCGCGAGCCGATACCAATGCGCGCGTTGACCACGGCATAGGCGTCCTGCAGCTTCTCGGCATCGAGATCGGACCCGGTGTTGTATTCCGACTGCCACTTCGTGCCGATGTTGAAGCGGCCTTCCATGTTCGCGCCGACGTCCCATTCGTAGGTCATCGATGCCGACAAAGACCACTTCGGCGCAAAGCTCATCTGCGCGCCCGGCAGCTTGTACAGCTGACCGGCCGGCCCGGTGAAGTCAGCACCCGGAATGGTCTTGCCGTACTTGGTGTCGGCATAGACCAGGCCGGTCTGCAGCATCAGGCCAGGCGTGGCCTGCCACAGCAGTTCGGCGTCCAGGCCCTGCGAAGTGACCTTCGGGATGGAGCGCACCACGAAGCTGGTGCCCAGGAAGCTGTTGAGCTGGAAGTCGGTGTAGGTCTGGTGGAACAGAGCGCCGTTGAGCAGCAGGTTGCCGCCGGCCCATGTGGTCTTGGCGCCCAGCTCATAGCTGTCGACGAATTCGCCCGGGAACGACGTGTCGTTCACTGGCGTGATGCCGGCATTGCCGCTGGACAGGCCATTCGAGGACTGCACGCGGTCGAGGTTGAAGCCACCGGCCTTGTAGCCCCGCGCAGCGGAGAAGTAGGTCATCGCGGTTTCATTCCAGCGATAGGCCATCTTCAGGGTGCCGGACCATTCCTTCTCGGAACGCGACTGCGAGGTGGCGCGTCCGTCGTGCAGGGCGTTGCTCCAGGGCAGGCACATCCGGCCGATCACGCTCGACACCAGCGCCTGGCCCGCTGCCGAGGAGCCAAGCGCCGTCGCCAACTGGTTGATAAGCGCTTGCTGATTGGCCGCCGGCAACTGCGAGAGGTTGCTGATCCGCGCGGCGAGCAGCCTCGCGATGCCAGCCCCCGGGTTGGCCAGCGACGCAGCGCAGGCAAGCCCGCCATTGGGATTGTCATACACCGCATCCAGGGCCTTCTTCTCGCGCGTGTAGCGCAACCCCAGGGTGACATCCAGGGCCTCGGTGGCGTGCCAGGTATTGTTGGTGAAAAGGGCCGTGGTCTTGGCGTTCTGCTTGTACTTGTCCAGTGCACCCAGCCCCGCGAAGCCGGTGCCGTATGGCCGGCCGCTGAACTGCGACAGGAAGGTCGCCGGATTGGCGGGGTTGATCGACAGCGTCAGCGGCAGTTGGAACTGCCCGCTCAGCAACGCCAGCGTGGGATCCAGCGCCGCCTTGATCTGCGGCAATGCGGACGACCCGACCAGCGTCGACAGATAGGGCTCGTAACCCGCGCCCACCCGATAGCTTTCGTTCCGCTCCAGGTCCTCGTTCGCGTAGAAGAATCCGAACAGCCAGTCGACCTTTTCGGTCGAACCGGTCAGGCGGAACTCCTGGCTGAAGGTCTGGAAACGCGTGAACGACTCGTCTTCCTGCGGGTTCTGGTAGATCAGGTCGGCGGCGGTGAAGTCGAAATCGCGGCCGTTGATGGCGTCCCAATCGCGGCTGCCGGTG
>JAVWUU010000034.1:0-253 GCA_036666995.1 Thermomonas sp. | reverse complement strand
CGCATCCAGGTCGACGTTGACCTCGGCCTGCAGGCCACGGTCGTTCATCTTCTGGGTGGTGTCGCGGTTGCTGTAGGCCACGCGCGCCCATGGATCGGCCGGGGTCGCGATCGCGTTGCCGCCGCCCACGCCGTTGATGATCGCGGCGGTGCTGCCGCTGACCAGTTGCACGGCGGTGCAGCAGTTCTCGTCGCGCTTGGTGCTGTCCGCGGACACCACGATCTCGACATTGTCGGTCGGCGCAATCAGCAGC
>JAVWUU010000033.1:0-21716 GCA_036666995.1 Thermomonas sp. | reverse complement strand
CGGGCGTCGACGCCAGCGGGGTGAGTTCGCTCCACCGTGACGGCGACATGCTCTACGTCGGTACCGGGCGTGGGGGTGTCGATCGCGTCGACCTGGCCACGGGCGCGGTCACCGTGGTGCAACACGATCCAGGGCGGCGCGATTCGCTGCCCAGCAATGCGATCTGGGACATGGCCGACACCGGTGATGGTCGCTTGATGCTGGCCACCTCGGGTGGCTTGGGACGACTCTCCAGGGCCAGCCTGCGCGCGGAAACACTGGCGACGTCGCCGGTCCTGCCAAGCGACGATGTGGTGACAGTGACGCGCGCCCGTGACGGTGGTTACTGGCTGGCGGCATGGGCTGGCGGGGTGGTGCGGGTGGACGCCGACGGCGCCGTGCTCAGGATCTGGCGCGCGGCCGATGGGCTGGACACCGAGACGATGGTGTCGGTGCATGAGGACGCAAGCGGCCGCGTGCTGGCGAGCAATTCCGACGGGCTCTTCGTGCTCGGTCGCGATGGCCGGTTCAGCGCAGTCGAGGTGCAGGGAACGCATCGCCCCGGCAAGGCGGCGGACATGCTGGCCTTCCACGATGCCGCCGACGGAACGCTCTGGATGGGCGCGGCGTCGGGCGGGCTGGCCCGCTGGCCGGCCACCGCCGAGCGTCCGGCGTGGGTCGATGAAGCGACCTTCGCCGATGTCGGCATCAATGCCATCGAGGCGCGCGCCGGCGGTGGCCTCTGGCTTGGCACCAGCGCCGGGTTGATGGCGGTGGATGCGCAGGCGCGCATGGTGGCGCGAATGGGCGTGGGCACGGGCCTGGAATCCGATGGCGTGACCGCATTGCTGGGCGACCACCGCGGCGACGTGTGGGTCGGCGGCGTGAGCGGCGTGCAACGTATCGTGGAGGGTGCTGTCGTCGCCGCGCGACAGGATGCCGCGCCGGTGATCACCGGGGTGCGCCTGTTCAATCGACCGCTGCTGCCGGACCCCGAGGGTGCGCTCACTGCGTCGCCCACCCACGATGGCGCATTGCACCTGCGTTACGACCAGGAAATGCTGACCCTGGACTTTGCCCTGCCAGGACTGCCGCAACCGGTTGGACTGCGCTACCGCTATCGCCTGCAGGGCTTCGCCGGCGATTGGGTCGAAGTGGCTGCGGACGAGCCGCGCGCCGTCTACACACGCCTGCCGCCCGGCGACTACCGTTTCCAGGTGCAGGCGGGCGATGCCGGGGGTTGGTCGGATCGCATCGCGGAGTTGCCGGTCTCGGTCAGCCCGCCCTGGTGGATGACCTGGTGGGCGCGTGCGCTGTTCGTGCTTGCGATCATGGCCGTGCTGGCGCTCTGGCACCGGTTGCGCACATTGCAATTGCGGCGGCAGTCGCAGGTGCTGGAGCAGACCGTGCTTGAGCGCACTGCGGAACTGCGCGATGCCAACCAGGCGTTGCAGTCGTCCGCACGCACCGACGCCCTGACCGGGCTCGCCAACCGTCGCGGTTTCCAGGATGCGATCGGCCCGCGCTGGCCGGCATTGACCGGCAATGCCGCCTTGCTGCTCGCCGACATCGATCACTTCAAGGCGATCAACGATGCCTTCGGCCACGACGTCGGCGATGCGGTGCTGGTCGAAGTGGGCAAGGCGCTGGACGCGGTCGCTCGCGAAGGCGAGATCGTCGCGCGCTGGGGTGGTGAAGAATTCCTGTGCCTGCTGACAGGGACCGATGCGCGCACGCGTGCCACGGAGATGCTGGCGGCCGTGTCTGCCGCAGGCGCGCGGGTCGCGCTCGGCTCGACTCGGGTGAGCATCACCGCGGGCTATGCCGTCATCCGCGATAACGAAGGCTTCAGTGATGTGATTCGGCGAGCGGATGCCTTGTTGTACGAGGGCAAGCGGGGTGGTCGCGATCGGGTGGTGTTCGACTGAAAGCAGGGCTCACAGTCGACTTTTTGGACGCCAGGCAATTGAGGTTCGCCGGCTCTAGAAAGATTTACTCTGACCTCCGTTTGCCGCTCCCCTTATATTGGAAGTCAATCCTGTTGGAGCGATGGAGTTGGTCCTGATGCGAGTCGCACCATGGTTCGTGTTGATTGGGCTTTGCAGCCACGCGTTTGCGGCGCAGGCAGGGCAGCCTCACCCCGGCGTCGAGGAACGCGATGCTTAGGAACTTGCGCGGGCAAGGGCAGCGCTGTCGCGTGACGATGGCCCTGCGGCTCGTGCCATCTGGCAAGCCTTGGCAGACAAGGGGAATCCGGTTGCCCAGCGCGCAATCGGCTTGATGTACCACGGTTGGGACGGCGTGCAGAAGGATCCTGCGCTGGCAGTGCAGTGGTTCGAGAAAGCGGCAGCTCAGGATGACGCGGTCGCCACGCTCTACCTGGGCTATCACTACCGGTCTGGCGCCGGTGTGCAGAAGGATCCCGCGCGGGCGTTCGAACTGTTCCTGAAGGCGGCGAAGCTGGGAAGTGCGGAGGCCGCCTGGTACGTCGCGCTGGCTTACATGGATGGTGGCGATGTGCAGGCGGATCCCGTGGCGGCCGCGCGCTGGTTCCAGTTCGCGGCAGAGCACGGCAGTCGCATGGCGCAGTACCGGCTTGGTGAGATGTACGAGAAAGGCGTGGGGGTGGAACGGAACATCAAGCAGGCCGTGAAGTGGCTCACGCTGGCAGGCGAACAGGGCGATGAGCTGGCGCAGTTCAGTCTCGGTAACTATTACCAAGGCAGTGAGGACATTCCTGCCGACGAGGTGGCGTCAGCAAAGTGGTATCGCCTCTCTGCGGAGAACGGCTACGCGCCTGCGCAGCTCAACCATGGGCTCGACTTGTGCGAGGGGCGTGGCCTGTCGAAGAACGTGGCGGCGGGGCGCATGTGGCTGAGGAAATCCGCTGACCAAGGCCAAGCCCGTGCGGATCTGGTCGATTGCGCCGACTAGTGGAAACGGGGCCGGATTCACTTGGCCCGATTCGGGGATTTCGTTCGACAAGAATCGGAAGCGAGCCGGGCTGCGCATCCGGCCCTAGGACGAGCGCCTCCACCTCGATCGGCAACGCATTGAGCGCGGCATTGCCGCAGCCACCTTCGATTGCGAGCGGGTCGGTCAGGTCGTTGTAACTCTCGCCCGGAAGCGTCGACGCACGCGTGAGCCGGACGCCGTCGCGGCCGTGCCCGTAGCCGTGCGGCAGGCAGGCAACGCCGGGCATCAGGCCAGGATCGCCCAGCACTTCGGTGCGGATCTCGCCGACACGCGAACGCACGGCGATGCGGCCGCCGTCTTGCAGGCCGCGTGCGCTCATGTCGTCGGGGTGCATCAGCAACTGGTGGCGTGGCTTGCCCTTGGCCAGGCGCGGCGCGTTGTGCATCCATGAATTGTTGCTGCGCACCTCGCGGCGGCCGATCAGGCGCAGGCCTGCAGTTGCCGTCTCGCTGCGCTCGCGTGCGGCAAAGCGTTCGAGTTCGGCCAGCGATGAAGGTGGCGCGCATTCGATGCAGCCGCTCGCGGTCTGCAGTCGCGCGAGCAGCGATGGCTGCAACGGGCCGAGATCCAGGCCATGCGGCGCAGCCTCAAGCGCAGCGAGGTCGAGCCCGCTGTCGCCGCGCGACAGACCCATCGCAATCATGTCGCGTGGCGGCGGCAACGGCTGCCATGGTTTGCCGACGCTGGCGGCATAGGCAGCGCCGAGGCCGTTGACGATTTCCCAGTCGGCGCGTTCGTCGTCGCCGCGTGGATGCAGTGCGCGATTGAGGCGCGCCACCCGACGCACGGCGAACGCATTGAAGATCGAGTCGTAATGGTCCTGGGTCAGTGGCGACGCCGGCGGCAGGATCAGGTCGGCATGGCGGGTGGTCTCGTTGATGTAGATGTCGATCGCGACCATGAACTCCAGGCCCTCCAGCGCCCGGTCAACGGCGCGTCCGTCCGGGGTGGACAACACCGGATTGCCGGCGCATGTCAGCAGGGCGCGAACCTGGCCATCTCCGGGCGTGGTCATCTCCTCGGCCATGCACGCCACCGGCAACTCGCCCGAAAATTCCGGCAGCCCGCGCACCCGGCTGTGCCAGCGCCCGCGCGTGCCTTGGTTGGTGCCCGGCCCGGTGATCGGAATCGCCGGTTCGTTCGGCAGCGCGCCACCGACGCGATCCAGGTTGCCGCTGACCAGGTTGACCAGTTGCAACAGGACCTGGCACAGCGTGCCCCAGGGCTGCACCGACACGCCCATGCGGCCGTAGGCAACGGCACGCGGTGCGGCGAGGAATTCGCTGGCCAATTCCGTGACGACATGCATTGCGATGCCGCTCTCGGCTTGCAGCGATGCGGTATCGATGGCGTTGATCGCGGCCAGTGCGGTGTCCAATCCCGCCAGGCGTCCTGCATACGCGTCGACACGCGGTCGCTCGACCTGCTGCATCGCCTGCAGCAACGCGATCAGGAACAACGCATCGCCACCGGGACGGATCGGGATGTGCTGGCTGGCGATCGCGGCCGTCTCGGTGCGGCGCGGATCGACCACCACGAGTTTGCCGCGTGCGGTCAGCGCCTTGAGCCGCCGCGGAATGCCGGGCGCGGTCATCAGGCTGCCGTTCGAGGCCATCGGGTTCGCGCCGAGCATCAGGAAATAATCGGTGTGGTCGATGTCGGGAATCGGCAGCAGGAACTGGTGTCCGTACATCTGCGCGCAGGCGAACTGGTGCGGCCACTGGTCCACCGACGACGCGCTGAAGATGTTCGGCGTTCGCAGCAGTTTCAGCAGTGTCGGCAGGTAGGCGATATGCCCGAAGTGGTGCACATTGGGATTGCCCAGGTACGCCGCCACCGAGGCCGGGCCATGCGCCTGCTGGATCGCGGCCAGTTTCGAGCCCGCCAACGCAAAGGCCTCGTCCCAGCCGATGGCGCGCCAGGTCGAACCCTCGCGCAGCATCGGCACATGCAGGCGATCCGGATCGGCTTCGAGATCCAGGATCGCATTGCCCTTCGGGCAGATATGTCCCTGGCTGAAGGGATCGGCGGCATCGCCGCGAATCGCCGCCAGTGCGCCTTCCTCGAACTGCAACTCCAGCCCGCAGATCGCCTCGCACAGGTCGCACGCGCGATAGGCAGTGGTGCGCATGGGAAAGCTCCAAGCATCCGGGACGGAGCTAGTTACGCAAACTTGAGCAACTCCGTCCCGGCTTTTGCAGTCACCTGGCGCGCGTTAGCTGATCCAGCGCCTGCCGCACGTCCTCGTCGCTCGGATCCAGTCGCAGCGATTCCTCGTAGCTCTTCTTCGCTTCGGCGACCTTGCCCATCAGTTCATACGCATTGCCCTTGCGCCACCATGCGGCCGCCTGCGAAGGCTGGGCATCGTTGCCGGCGAGTGCGATGTAGCGGTTCAGTGCGGTCACGGCCTGTTCGGCCTCGACCTTGCCGCCGATGCGCAGCTTGGCGCCCGCGTAGAGCGAAGGCAGGTGCGGGTGTCCGGCGTTGGCGAGGCGATCGAGGATGGCCAGCGCGGCAGCCGCATGTCCCTGCTCGATGAACTGCTCTGCGCGTGCGTAATCGGCATCGACGCGGGTCGGCAACGCATGCGGCAGGCCGAACAGTGCCTTCTCGATGCCGTCTGAAAGCGGTGTCGCGCCCATGTTCTGGTTGGACAGCACAATCACGGTGACGGCATCGTCGGGGTAGCGGAGGAACTCGGCATTGATGCCTTGCGCGCCGCCGCCGTGGCCAACCGCACGATGCCCATCGACGCGTTTGACGAACCAGCCGCTGGCGTAAAACGGTGCCGGACCGACAGGAGTGAACATGCGTTGCCGGCTCTCGGCATTCAGCAGCACGTTGCCATTGAGTGCCTGGTCGAAGCGCAGCAGGTCGCTGGCCGTCGTGCGCAGCCCGCCGTCGGCGGAAGCGGGCGCGATGTCGCGCACGTTTGCGCGATAGCCGCCATCCGGCTTGACGGTGTAGCCGATGGATCGATTGGCCAGCACATCCTGTTCTTGCGCAAGGCGGCTCTCCGTCATGCCCGCGGGCATGAAGATGTGCTGATGCAGGTAGTCGGGGTATGGCAGCCCGCTGACCTTCTCGACGATCGCGCCCAACACGACCATGCCGGAGTTCGAATAGCCGAAAGTTTCGCCGGGCGCGAATTGCGGCTTCTGCGTGTAGATCAGCGGCAGGATGTCGGTGATCGAGTCGATGGCCGGCATCGTGCGCGTGTAGCCCGCGTGCTCCATGTAATCGCCCAGGCCCGACGAGTGATTGAGCAAGTGCTGGATCGTGATCGTGTCCTTTTCAGGAAACGGGAAATCGGGCAGGTAGTTCGAGAGCTTGTCGTCCAGGCGCAGCTTGCCGGCTTCCACCAACTGCATGATCGCGACGGCGGTGAAGGTCTTGCCGATCGAGCCGATGTTGTAGCGGGTGTCGAGTCGGTTCGGGATCCGATGATCCTTGTCGGCCTCGCCGAAGGCATCGGCATACACGATTCTTCCGTGGTCGGCGACGATCACGGTGCCCGAGAACATGTCCAGTTCGGCATGGCGTTTGACCAGTGCCCGGATCTCCTGCACCGGGACGATGCGCTCTGCGGCAAGCGCGGAGATCGGAAGCGCCAGGAGCGTGGCGGCTGCGAAAGCGAGAAGTCTCATGGAGTACCTGCAATGAATGGAAGGAGTGCAAGGCCAGTCGCACGGTTCGATCGGTCCATGGCGTTCTTCGCGATGGAGCCGATCTGCAGGCACAGGGATACGACGCCGCGTGCGCTCGTTGCAGCGGGACATCTGGACGGGGACGAAATGCAGGAAAAGCGGGACGGGGTGATTGAAGTGACCCGAGGAACTTCATCCCGGCTTTCGCCAGCCACCCTTCAGTTGGCGGGATGCCCGGAAAGATCGGCGCCGGTCATCGCCTCGAACACCGCGCGCAGCATCTGCGGGCCGGGGTGTTCGGGGGGCGGCTCAGGGACGTTTCTCGCGTAGTCCAGCGCCAGCACCATTGGCACCCACGGTGCCGGCGTGCCTGACGGTGCGCCGGTGACCGCACGACCGAAGGCATCCAGCGGGCGGGGCAGCGGATGCTCCAGCGGCACGATGTTGTCCGGTCCCGGGTTCCTGCAATTTTCGGCCGGCGAGGTCACCGAAAACGCCCGGCAGGTCATCGGCCTTTCCTGATGGATGCTGCACGACTCGTCTTCCAGGAACGGGCAGGCGATGCCCAGGCGGAAGTACGTGTCGCCGAACTCCACCGGGTTGAGGCCACTCCAGAGCTCGGCACTGCGGAGCGGATCGAGCATGCCGGCCTGTTGCAGTTGCGACAACGCAGCGTCGAAACGTCGCTCGACATGGCGCTTTTGCGCATCGGGCATGGCAGCCACTACAGCATGAAGGTGATGCGCTTCGGCTTGGGTGATCGGGATGAGTTGCCGGCAACACGCGCCGCATCCTGCCTTGCAGCTCACCGGCCTGCCGTTGGCTTCGCTCTCGCTGCAGGCGATATCGGACGCGATCTGGGTCAGGCCGTGCGCGATCGGAAGCAGCTCGCGTGCGCTGGTCGGGCCACTGTTGACGGTGAGTTGCAACGAGATGCGCCTCGATAGGATCGTCATCTCGATATTCGCGGTGACCTCGCCGGGAGATGTTGCTGCCTGCGATGGAGGGCCGGATCCGTGCGGCGGATGCGAGTCGCCCGGGATCGTCATGGCGTGGCCGGGGACCGCGTGCGGGTGTCAGTCCAGCCTTGCAACTCACGCACCTTCATCATCACGAAGCGGCCATTGCGGATGTCGTCGCATCGTAGGGCAGCCGATTTCCGATGACAAACACGGACCGTGGCGTGCTGCGCCCGCACAGCGAACTCGCTCTTGTGTTGACGTCAAATCACCCACGTCCGCAGCGGCAGCAGGCCCCATGTCGCCAGCACCGCGCACCATTGCAGCACCGCCAGCAACGCAATGCCGTCGATGATGCGCTGCCGTGACCGCGGCGACTGGCGCATCCGATGCAGGCCCACCAGCATCGCGATCGGCAGCAGTGCCGTGACCGCTGCCAGCAACATGCTGGCCATGGTGGGATCGCCGAACTGGAGGAACGGCTGGCGCAGGAACAGCGGCACAGGTAGCAGCAGCGCAGCCGTGCCCGCCCATGGCAGGCGCAGCGCATCGGTGCGCCATGGGCGACGGCGCAGCAGGCGCCAGGCACCGACGATCAGCACGTAGGCCGTGCCAAGTACGCCGATCACCAGACTCGCCCATAGCAGCGCGAACGGCACCGCGGCGACCCGTGCGAGCGTCTGCTGGTCATCGACCAGCACGCGCGCGCCGTCGTCGCCGACCAGCAGCGCATGCGACGGAAGCACGCGTTCCGACTGACGGAAAAGCCGGCCACCCATTGACTCCAGTCGTAGCGACGTACCCTGCATAGGTCTCACCTGCAACGCGCCATCCTTCCACGCCACATGGCGGACGCCGAACAGGCGATCCAGGTACGCGAAAGACGCGAAGCGGTTCGGTGACGGTATATACAGGCCGCTCCACGCATCGAGGTCGCCTGCGGGTTGCGCCGATGCGGCTGGCGATGGCGTCGCCACGCCCAGCGCGTCCACCAGCAGGCCGCGGATGCGGGTGTAGTCCGCGCCTTCGACGTCGGCGTTGAACGCAACGAAGAACGCACGGCCATGCGCGGGAAACGCGCAGACCATCGCGCGGAAGCCGACGGTGTCGCCACCGTGACAGATGCCGACCGCGCCATGGCGATCGCGCAGCGCGAGGCCGAGCGCATAGCCGACCTGCAGACCGGCCTTGGCCGCTTCGGTGCCCTGTGGTCGCGCGCGTGCGCGCATCAGTGCCGGCGCGATGAACATGGTGCCGTCGATGCGCCCGTCGCCCATGGTGAAGCGGGCAAAGCGCAGCATGTCCGCGGCGGTGGTGGTGAGTTGCGCGGCCGGGCGGACATCCACCGGCACGGCGGCGTGCGCATTGCCGGATTCGAAGTGGCCCATCGCCAGCCGCGTATCGGCTGCGGCACCGACCTGCGTGGTAAAGGCGAAGGTGCTGTCTCGCATGCCGAGCGGTCGCAGCACGGCATCGTCCAGGTACTCCTCGTAACGCCGTCCGGTCACCGATTCGATGACCTGTCCGAGCAGTGCGTAGCCGGTGTTGGAGTACGAGAAGCGACTACCGGGCTGGCTGCGCACCCGCAGCGGTGCGTCGATCGCGAGCGCTTCGGCCAACGGCATGTCCGGATGCGCGCGCAGGCTGAAGAAGTGCGAGAGCCGCATGTCGTCCAGGCCGGCGGTGTGGTCGAGCAGATGGCGCACGCGCACCGGCTGCGTTGCCTGCCACGGATTCTCGAACGCGAGGCCCGGCAAGAGACCGGCGACCGGGGCGTCCAGGTCCAAGCGGCCTTCGGTCACCAGCCGGAGCACGCCGGTGGCGAGCATGGCCTTGGCGATCGATCCGACGTGCACGCGTGCGTCGGTGTGCATCGGCCGGCCCTTGGCGGCGAGACCGGCCGCTCCGGCCAGCACCGAGGTGCCGTCATCGAGTGCCCACACGGCACCGGTGATGCCTTCCTCGGCGATCGCGTGTTCGACCCGTACCTGCAGTTCGTCAGCGGCGAGGCAGGGCATGGCCATGCATATGGCAAGCAGTAGCATCCACCTCGCCAGTCCGCTGGCGTTGGCGCATCGACTCCTGCGCCTGTCCGTTCGCATTGCGTGTCTCCCTTGGTCGCGACAGCGTCCCACAGCCGTGGTCGCGAGACGCCTGCACAAAGTCACCGTGGCGAAACAGTCGGGATCAGGTGCACGGACGATGGGATATATGGAATCGAGCGACCAAGGGAACGAATGGAAGCGCGGGTACTTCAGCGTTTCTTCACCGGGCGCTTGCCGACGCCCGGCATCGCGGTGATCTGCTGCATCCACGCCATGATCTGCGCTTCGTCGATGTCGTCGACCGATCCGAGTTCGACCCCGCGCGTCGATTTCCCCATCGCAACGGGCGTGACCGGCGGCACCGGGTGGAGGGTCGCGCCGTTGACGAACATCAGCTTGACGTGGCCGGCGAATGCGCCGCAGCTGAAGCACCAGCCATCGCCAACGCCGTAGTAGGCCATGCCCCACTTCACGCTGCGCTGCAGGCCGGACAGGGTGGCGGCCAGCTCGTCGATGCGCTCGGCGATCCCGCGCTGCGGTTGCGGCAGGCCGGCGATGTAGGCGAATACCGGCTTGTCGCCGACGGCGGCTTTCGCGGAGCTCGCCTTGCCGGTCGTCATCGAGTCCTGCAGCGTCGCTGCCACGGCTTGTTGCGTTGCAGCTGGCCTGTCTGTCTTGCCGGGCATCTTGGCTTACTCCTTGTCATGCTCGGCCCGTGCCAGGCCGGATCATGGGTACGACGAAGAATGGCTGCGTGAATCGACAGTGTCCGTTACCGCATGGAAGCGCTTGAATCGGCTTGCAGTTCAAGGCTGGCCTGCACAAGGTCCAAGGCACCGTGACCGCGCGAACGAGCAGGGGCCGGCGAACGTCGCTATCGTGCTGTGCGGAGCAAGGAAGAATGCAAGGAAGGACACCATGACCAAGACCTACGATCCACCCCTGACCGTCGATGGGCACAGCCCGCTCTATCGCGTCGACAAGGCGATCAAGCTGGCGCAGCAACGGGTCGATGCCGCGATCGATGCGAAGCGGCATCACACCAACCAGAACCTCGCCCACGAAGTCATCAAGGAGGCGCGCGACGCGCTCAGGAAGTGCGAGAAGGCGCGTGCGCTGAGGATCCTGGAAGTCGCGGCTTCGGCCAGGAAAGAGGGCGGGGGCACTGCGGCCTAGAATGACCACCCGCGCCGAAGAGGACCACCGCATGGATGCCACCGATTCCCTGTCGCTGTTGAGCACCGCCGAGGCGCGGGTGCTGGGTTGCCTGATCGAGAAAGAGGCGACCACGCCGGATGTCTATCCGCTCACGGTCAATGCCGCGCAGCAGGCGGCGAACCAGAAGACTGCGCGCGAACCCCTGATGGCGCTGGAACCCGGCGCGGTGAACCACGCACTGCGGCAACTGGAGCAGAAGGGGCTGGCGAAACAGGTGTTTTCCTCGCGCGCGGAGCGCTACGAGCACTGCACGCCCGCGCACTACAGCCTGCCGCCGCAACAAGTGGCCTTGCTCGGCCTGCTCTTGCTGCGCGGCCCGCAGACCGCATTCGAGTTGCTGTCGCGCAGCGAGCGCTTGTTCGCCTTCGTCGACATCGAGGACGTGCGCCACCATCTTGATCGCATGGCCCGACGCCAGCCGGCACTGGTGGTGCAGATTCCGCGCGGCCCCGGCCAGCGCGAGGATCGCGTCGCCCACCTGCTGTGCGGCCCGGTGGACGTGGCGGCCATCGCCACGCGCACTGCGCCGCCGGCAAGCGAGGCGCCCGCATCGGCACTGGAAGCACGCGTCGCGGCGCTGGAAGTCGAAGTGGCCGGACTGCGCGAGCAGGTGCAGCGATTGCTGGATGGCGCGGAGTGAACCTGGCCTCGTAGCGAAAAAGTCGGCGCTGAATCCGGTTTTCAGCGGCTTCGTCGCAAGTCGATTGCCGTGCCTGCCCGCGGCCGGCAGTTTGCGTCGGCTGGCGCTTGACCAAGCGCACCGGAGCCGCGCATGTCCCGTGTCGTCCCGTTCTCCTCCGAACCCGCGCGCGGCTGGCTGCCGTGGATCTGGCTCTCGCCGATCCTGTTGATCCTGTTCAACGCCGTGCCGATGATCGCCATGGACGACTGGATGGAGTCGATGCAGTGGTCGACGCCACGCGGCGATCCGATCGGCATGGACGGTTTGCACGCGCTGCTCTGGCTCGGGTTTGCGCCGTCGCTGTTGCTGGTGCTGGCGTGGGTGCGCCTGGTCGAGCGGCGTTCGCTGGCCAGCATCGGCCTGGTGGGGCCGGCTCCTGCTGGAACCTTCCTGCGCGGTGTCGCCATCGGTGTCGGCACGATCGCGCTGGTCGTTTTCGCCATCCTTGCCGCCGGTGGGTTGCAGGTGGCTGGCATGGGTGCCGCCTGGCGATCCCCGGAAAGCCTCGTGCAGATGGGCTTGCTGCTGCTCGGTTTCACCTTCCAGGCCAGCGTGGAGGAGGTGATGTTCCGTGGCTGGCTGCTGTCGGTGCTGGCGCGCAAGGCGAACGTCGCGGTGGCGGTGGTGCTGGTGTCGCTGGTCTTCTGCCTCCTCCACTACGGCCCGAACCAGGCACCGCTGGTGATGGCGAGCACGTTCCTGTTCTCGCTGTTCGCCTGCCTCTGGGCGCTGCAGAGCGGCAATGTCTGGGGCGTCATGGGTTGGCACACGGGCTGGAACTGGCTGCTCGCGACCGGCTTCGAATTGCCGGTGACCGGCATCGACGCGCACCTGCCGGCGCTGCTGGTGGCGCTACGACCGCAGGGACCGGTTGCCCTGACCGGTGGCGCGGAAGGGCCGGAAGGCAGTTACCTGTGCAGCGTCTTCCTCGTCGCCGCGATCGCGTGGATGGGCTGGCGACGGGCCAGGCTGAAACGGGTCGGATCCGGTTGAACGGCGCTTAGGTGCATCGAATCCGCGTCGCGGGTATAGGCTCGTCGCATTCCAATGGATGCCGAGGATTCCCGATGCGAATGCCGCCCAACTGTCGTGCCCTGTGGCTAGCCTTGTTGCTGATCGGCGCGCCGCATCTCCACGTGGCAGCGGCATCGCCCGCATGCACGCCGACGGTCTCCGGCGACCTGCGCGTGCATGTCCTGAAAAGCGCCATCTTCGGCAACGAACGCAAGGTCCGGGTGCTGCTGCCTGCCGGCTATGCCGATGCCGCCAACAAGGATCGCCGCTACCCGGTGCTGTACTTGCTCGACGGGCAGAACGTGTTCGACGCCTGCCTCAGCGACGTGAGCCACCACGAATGGGGCGCGGACGAAGCGGTGCAGCGGCTGGTCGCCGAGGGCAGGATCCCGCCGATGATCGTGGTCGGCGTGGATCACGCCGGCATGCAGCGTGCGCACGAATACCTGCCGTACAAGGATTTCGTCGGCAATCCGGACATGGACGAGCCGGCCGGCAAGCAGTTCCCGGATTTCATGACCCGCGAGGTGCTGCCCCTGGTGGATGGCAACTACCGCACGCTGCAGGGGCCTGCCAACACCGGCATCGGCGGTTCGTCGTACGGGGGCGTGGCCAGCCTGTACGCATTGCTGGCGAAGCCGGTCACGTTCGGTTTCGGATTGATAGAGAGTCCTGTGCTGTGGGTCGGACTGGGCCAGCTCGTGCGCGATACCAACCCGCTGGTGGCGATGCCGAAGCGGGTGTTCGTCGGCTTCGGTGGCAGGGAGTCGACCAATCCGGCGGTCAGCAAGAAGATGATCGACCTGGTTCGTCAGCTCGAATCGAATTTCCATGCCGCCGGTTACGACGCCACCAGCTTCCGTGTGGTGATCGATGCTGATGCGGAGCACACCGAGGCCGCATGGGAGCAGCGCTTGCCCGGCGCGCTGGCCTTCCTGTTCGGAGACTGATGGCGCACCACGCCGCTCGATGACATGGCGATGCGACGGTCGGGAATCCGCCGTCGCCTCCCGTATATCCGCGCGCGCTACAGGTTGACAGCAGGTCCGTTCACGCCCGCGTAGCCGCTCGCGCAGCCGGTGCTGCAGGTGGTGGTCAGCATGTTGCGAACGATCGCGCCGGTATTCGCCAGCGAGCGGAAGTGGCCCACGCCATTGCTGTTGTCGCCGCCGCCTGCGTTGTAGGGGATACCGTCGCTCCAGTTCCAGTCGTAGGCATACGCGCTGCTGCCCACGCCCACGTTGACCTGGGCGATGACATTGCTGCGTGCGTTGAACAGCGCGCCGTTCGGGCAACTGGTGGCGTTGCTGGTGGTGAAGCAGTGCACCTGGTCGCGCAGCCCGGCGGTCAGCGTGTAGAAGCGGATCGCGGTCCAGCTGGCGGGCAGGGTACGCATGGAGCCACTGCCGCTGCCGGTCCAGCGGTTGTAGCCGTAGTAGGGCACGCCGCTGCTCGGGTAAAGGCCGAAGGTGTAGTAGTTGTACGGGAAGACATAGGCCTCGGCGTTGCAGGTGGGTGCGAGTGCGTTCTGGTAGCCGGTGTACAGGCAGGTCTGCAGGCCGCGGATGCCGCCGCCGATATTGACGAAACGGCGCACGCTGCCCTGGTAGCCCTTGTAGTGGATCATCGCCAGCGCCATCGAGCTGCCCAGCGAGTGCCCGACGATGTCCACCTGGGTCTTGCCGGTGTAGGCCTTCACCTTGTCGATGAAGGTCTTGATCAAGTCGTAGGTGTACGGCTCGTGGTAGTTGATCTGCGGATTGGCGCGCTCATCGGCGGACAGATAGGTCACGCCGAACAGCTCGCAATCGTTGTAGCCAGCGGCCTTGAGTTCGTCGTATTGCGAGCGTGCCGGTGTTGCGTAGCCGGATACCGCGCCGGGCGGCATGTCGAAGCTGATCGCGGTGTCGCCGTTGCCGTGCAGGAACACCACCGGCGTACGGCTGGCGGTGCAGGAGCCACCGCCGAAACCGCCATAACCGACGCCTGGCGCGAAACCGCCCGCGTATTGCGTCTGCGTGCCCTGGCAGAAATAGCCATTGTTCACCCCGCAGTCGAGCGCCATCGCCGGGGCGGTCCAGCAAGCGGCAAGCAGCAGGCCTGCCGCGACGATGCGTCGAACGATGCGTTGCGGACTGCCGAAACACGAGGCGAAGCGTGGGTCGCGATGCATGGCAGTCCCTCCCAGGAGCCGTGGTGATCGCGTCCGATCCTCCTCGTGTGCAGTGCACCAAGGCACTGTACGAAAGGGCAGTGCGTGGCCGGCGCTAGCGACGCAGCGTGCGCCTGGTCATCGCCACCGCCCGTCATTCGGCTCGTGGGGCGTTACCGGGGTCTGCGCGTCCCTACACCTTGAAGATGGCGGCAAGAACGCCCTGGATGGCCGCGTTGTTGCCGATCCGTTCGACCAGCAGGTACGGCAGGTGGCCCGCCATCAACAGCCAGAACGAGGGGTGCCTGAAGCTGCCGAACTTGTAGTAGTAGAAGCCGATGATCGCCATCATCAGGACCATCGAGGGCACGGCGAGTTTCACCAGCGAGATGCCTTCCAGGTTCCCCTGGTTGGCGATGATGGCCGCGATGCCGAGCATCCGCGCCAGTCCCGGCGAGAGCACGAAGAACACCGACGCCATCATCCACTGCACATGGCCGGCGACGTCGCGCCGCTTGATCGCCAGGATCGCAAGCACCACGCTGGCGATGAACATGCTGACCAGCAGGACGTCGATGATCACCGCGAAGTAGGCGAACGTCGGATTGAAGAAGCCGTCGGGATCGAGCGTCGCGACGTCATCGATGTTGCGCGGAATGATCGTCAGCGCGCTGCCGGCCACCAGGCCCGCCACCAGGGTGGCGATAGCGCCCAATGCCCGATGGCCCTGGATGTCGCGCTTGCGGACGATCAGGTAAGGCTGCACCACCACCAGGACATACCAGAGCGTCGCCGAAAGGCCATGCACGTGCTGGTGGAAGGTGGCGTTGGCCAGGTTCAGGTAGTAGCTGTAGGAGAACCCGAGCATCGAGATCGCGAACGGAACCAGCATCCACAGATGGAAGTTCCTGTAGCCCACTGGCAGCGGGCCGGTCGTTGCGTTCATTCATTCCCCCTGTTGCTGCACTGGCCTTTTCCCGGCACGGATATGTCGTCAGGGAAGATTGCACCGATCCAACGTCGCCCCGCGGAAAAGCAGGCCAGCGCACAAGCGGGGTGCCCGGATCGTCGCCCGCGGCATCGATGGATGTCGGCAGCTGCAACGGTCGACGGTGCCCCCTGGTTTCGCGGAGAATCCGGCCATGCGGAAAACAGTGGTCGCCCTGATCCTCGCGTGGTGCGTCGGGCCGGTTCTGGCGGCCGATCCCCGGCAGGAGCCGGTCGCGTGCGCCCAGCGCCAGGCGGCGTCCCCACGCGAGATCGCCGTGCTTGCCGAGGTCAACCGCGCACGCACTTCGCCACGGCAGTACGCCGACACCATCCGTACGCTGTTCGGCGCGATGGATGCGGTCGGCACGTATGCGCGTGGACCCCGCAGGGTGGCGACGGTCGAAGGCCATGCGGCCGTCGACGAAGCACTGCGCTTCCTGTCCGTTGCCGAACCCGTTCAGCCCTTGCAGGCCGCAAGTTGCCTCGACCTGGCCGCGGCACGGCATGCGAAGGCCAAGGGCAGTACCGGCAGTGGTGGCCACTTCGGCGCGACCGGGCGCAATCCTTCGGAGCGGGCGTCGTTCCTGACCGCCGATCCGGTCGCATGTTCGGAAAACATCGCCTATGGCTATGAGGATGTCGTCGAAATGGTCGCCGCCCTCATCGTGGACGATGGGGTTCCCGGTCGTGGCCATCGCGGAAACATCTTCGATCCGCGGATGAGGAGCTTCGGCTCGGGTCGTGCCCCGCACCTGTTGCGCAAGACCATCGATGTGCAGCTGTTCTGCCTGGACGATGTCCGCGACTGAAAAAGAACGGAGGCAGTGGGGTTGCCCCGACTGCCTCCGCTGAGGTCTGTCGACGTTGTCGCCAGCGAACCGGATCAGGACGAGTCGCCGCGGATCCGTTCGACACGCGTTCGGTAGGCCGCCACGTTGTCGCCCTTGATGCGGCTCTCGCGCGTGCCCTTGATCTCGTCCACTTTCCGGTCGTTCTGCGATCCGGTCACCGGCTTGGCCTCGACCGCGGTTTCGCGTTCGAAGGCGTGCGACTTGTCGGTATTGCGGTAATAGCGGTACAGCATCCAGTACAGGCCAGCGCCGCCGGCCGGTCCGAGCAGGAGCAGGGCCAAGCCACCATCATCGCTCATGACGAACTCCCCAACATCCAGAGTGCAATCCCTTCCAGGAAAGTACCGACGGTGATCGCGGCGGTGAGCAGTTTCCACTGCTGCACGGGCACGCTGCCCATGGTTTCGCCGGTGCGGCCGTTGACCGCGATGTAATGCAGCATGCCGCCGTTGCGGCCCGGCTGGTGGTACGAATACAGCCAGACCGGCAGGTACATCGCCACCCAGCGCGTGCCGTGCACGTCCAGGCGCTCGCGTTCCCAGCGCACGCCACGGTCGAAGCGGTTGACCGAGGCTTCGACCTCGCAGCGTGCGATCGACAGCAACTGATCCTCGAGCCGCGGGCGCAGCTGCTCCACGTCCGTGTCCCGCTTCTCCGAAGTGAAGCCGGAGAGATAGGACGCATTCCACTTCACCGCATTCTTGGTATCGAACGGCAGGATCGTGTTGATGATGTTGTTGGTGTTGACGCCGGTGTCCAGGTTGCCGCGTTCGATGGAAGACTCCAGCGGCAGGTCGTCGACGGTGAAGTCCACGTGGCGTTCGACCTGGTAGATGTCGGCGTCGTAGTAGGTCTTCTTCTTGTCGCCGCTGCCCTGAGTGTACTCGCGGGTCTTGATCTCGCCGCGCCCGGCCACGTCGGCGCTGGCCTTGCCGTCCACGATCATGTACGGCAGGTACACGCCGACGACGTTCTCCGGGGTGAACTGTTCCTTGAATTCCTTCAGCGCGAACAGCCGCCGCTTGTCGACGAACTGGCGGATGCGCGCGACCGCATCGTCCTTCTTGATGTGGAAGGGCAGCACCGCGTCGGGCACCGCGCCGTTCGGCACCTGCTCGTTGACGCCGAACACATGCCGGCACCAGTGGCAGCGGGCGGTCATCGTGCTTTCGGTGTTGACCGTGACCTCGGCGCCGCAACCCGTGCACTTGTAGGTCATCAGGCTGGAGATATCGTCGTCGATGTCCTGCGCACCGGAAGCGATGATCGTGCCGCTCAGCTCATCCAGTCCTTCGCCGAAGCCGAATTCCTCCTCGACCCGCTGCCCATGCCATTCGTTGCGGCAGTACAGGCAGACCAGCAGGTCGGTGCCGGGACGCTGCTTGATGTCGGTGGCGCCGCACTTGGGGCAGCGATTCGCGCCGTCCTTCAGTTCTTCGGCGGAGGTATCGATGGCGACCGGATCGGGCGCCAGCAATTCGTCGCGGATCGGGTCGGGCAGGGTGGATGGGTCGATCGGGAAGCTTCCCGGCAACGGCGGTACATCCCGCGGCGAGCCGGGGCCGGCGGGTGGCACCGGCGGTGGCGTGGTATTGGACATGGTGGCTGCGCGATCCGCGGGTTACAGGCCGAGTGCCTTGGCCTTGAGGGCGTCGTAGTCGGCCTGCGAGATCAGCCCGAGGTCGAGCATCTCCTTGGCCTTCTTCAGCTTGGCGATCGGATCGTCGGCCGCAGGCGCGGCCGGTGCCACCGGCTGCTGCATGTTGCCGATGCCCATCATGCCGGACGCCATGCCGACCCCCATCAGGCCCGCCGCGCCGCCGTTCTCGCCTGCGGACTGGATGCCCTGGGCGACGCTGGCCTGCAGGTTGGAATTGCCGCGCGCGCCGGAGAGCGCGTCGGCGCGCTGCACGGTCTTCAGCAGTTCCTTGGTGTTGGCGTCGTATTCGATCGAGACGATGGCGGTCTTGGCGATCACCAGGCCGCGGTCGGACTTCCACTGGTAGCCGTTTTCCACCGCATCCGACAGGCTCTTCGCGAAGCCGATCGAATCCTGCTGCAGCTTGGTGATGCGGTTGCCCTTGCTCGGATCGTTGGTGTACAGGCTGAAGGCCGGTGCGAGCGAGCCGACCACTTCGTTGAACAGCTGGCTGGCGGCGGCGTTGTCGAGGTCGGTGAAATCGAACACCTTGCCCGGCTGCAGGTAGCTGGCCGGCACGAAGTTCTTCACGAACAGGATCGGGTCGACGATCTTCAGCGTGTACGAGCCACGGGTGACCGCGCCGACCTGGGTGTTGAGGAAACCGTCGTCCCAGTAGATCTCCGACTGGGTGCCGAAGCGGTTGTCCGGCAGTTCCTTCAGCGAGACGTAGAACGCCGCCTGCTGCGAACCCGGCTGGCCGCCGAACTTGAAGCGCTCCCAGCTCTGCGTGATCAGTGGGCTGACGATGCCGTCGCCGGCGAAGATCGACTTCGAGTTGATGTCGTCGGAGCGCCATTCGTAGCCGCCCGGTTCGGCAACGAAGCCGGTGATCTTGCCGTCCTGGAACAGCAGCAGGCCGTAGCCTTCCGGCACCACGATCTTCGAGCCGTTGGTGATGATGTTGGAGGAGGCGCTGGTATTCGAGCCGCGCCCCGCATTGGTGCCCTGCGGCACCGCGGCGAACAGGGCCGCCGTGGAGGGCAGGCCAGCCGGCACCGTGTAGAAGTCCTTCCACTGGTCGCCGAGCATGCCGCCGACCGCACCCGCCACCGCTTGAATCAGACCCATGACATTTCTCCGTGATTGGTGGCCGGGCACCGTACCCAGCATGACGGGCGAACTATACATTTCCGGACACGCGGGCCGGGAAGCCGAAGCCGAAGGCGGGAGTCCGCCGTCACTCGGCGGGCAATAGCCGTTTGCGCACCAGCGTGATCGCGCGTTCGCCGTCCGTGGCCTGAACCACCAGTTCAAGTTGCGTGCTGTCGAGCAACGCCTGCCTGTCGTTCCACAAGGCGCATAGCTGGTTGCGGTCCAGGGCGGAGACGTCGCGGCCATCGATCCGCAGCACGCGTGCGTCGTTCTCCAGCACCGGCGACAACGCATGGCTCTTCCATTGATTGCGCAGCCGCAGCGTGTTGTCGGCGTAGTCGGGATGCAGGGATGCCTGGAAGGCATCGAGGCTTCCTTCCGGAATCTGCGTGCGCGGGTCCAGCCACAACAGATCGTTCGCCCAGTCGATCGTCACCACGAAATTCTCGAAGAACCCGTTCCCGACCAGCGACCTGGGGCTGTCTTCCAATGACACGATCTGGCTGGCCAGCGCGATGTCGCCCAGGCGCACGCTGCCGGCAATGAAGGCGCTTTTGCGGTCCGTGTGCAGGTAGTGCGCCTTGCCGGCCGGGTCGAAGCTTCGTTGCAGGCTTCGCATCGCGGTGAAACCACCGCTTGAGCCCGTATCGAACAGGAAGTCCGATCCGGCGCCGTTGATGGCCAGGTCGAGTGTCGCCAGGCCCCAGCCACGCGACTTCATCCGCACGGGGTGCGCCTGCTTGCCGATCGCAAGGGCCGCGCTGCGATCGCTCAGGCGAATGACCCGTGCCGGGTAGTCGATCTGCCACGCGGCCTTGCGCATGACGTTGTTGCCGATGATGCCGTGCACCTGTATGCAGCCATGGTGTTTCTTCACCATCGAAAGATCCTGCAGCACAGCGGCCGTGCCATCGAAATCGACGCCGGCGATGGCCAGGCGCGGCACTTCGACGAGTGTCGCCTGTCGTGTTTCGAACGAGGTTCCCGAGACGCTCACCCTGGATTTCGATACCGCGCCGATCTCGACGCCGATGCCGCTATCGATGGCGCTCAATTCGTAACCCGAGTCCAGCAGGAAGGTATAGGTCCTGCCACGGATGGCGACATCGATGAAGACATGACGGTCGATGTAGCGAAACGGCAGTTCGACTCGGTAGTCCTGCTTCGAGACGATTCCCTGCCTGGCCAGCTGCGCATTCTGCGCCTGGCCGGCATGGCAGACAGGAAGGAAAAGAATGCACGCGACGAGCAGGACTTTCAGCATGCGCCATCATAAATGCGTGCGATGGCTCGTCGGTGGTCGATCCGGCATGCAGGCCACGACGTGCATCCATCCCCGCGATCTGTGCTGCAATCACGCCATGGCCCACCCCACCCTCGACGCGCTGCGCCGCTACGCCATCGCCCGCACGCTGTTCAAGCCCACCACGCTGCCGCGCGCCATCCAGCGCCTGGGCTTCGTGCAGGCCGATCCGATCCGTGCACCGGCACGCGCGCAGGACCTGACCCTGCGCCACCGGGTCAAGGACTATCGCGCCGGTGATCTCGAGCGGCGCTATCCGCGCCTGTCGGTCGAAGAGGATTGCCTGGTCAATTATGGCTTCCTGCCGCGCGCGCACCTCGCGTTGATGCACCCGCGGCCGCCGCGCCGCGTGTGGGACGCCGCCACGCAGCGGCGTGCCGCCGATGTGCTCGCCTTCGTCCGCGAACGCGGGCCGGTGCACCCGCGGGAAGTGGACCAGCAGTTCGCCCATGGCAGCGTCCGCAATTACTGGGGCGGATCCAGCAATGCGAGCACGCAACTGTTGGACGGCCTGCACTACCGCGGCTTGCTGCGCGTGCAACGGCGCGATGGAGGTGTCCGCGTGTATGAAGCAGTCGTCCATCCGCCAGTGGACGACAGCCCGGAAGGTCACGCGCGTCGTGCCGCGTCGTTGGTCGAGTTGATCCTGCAGAAGTATGCGCCGCTGCCTGCTGCCAGCCTGACCTATCTCGTGCGCCTGCTGGGTTACGGCGCGCCACACCTTGCAACCCAGCTGCAGGCCGCGCTCAAGCACGCGCGCGAGTCCCTGCCGAACTGCCGCATCGAGGATGTCACCTGGTATTGGCCGGCCGGCGAGAACCCGGTGTCGCGTCGCCATGCGCCGGATGACGCCGTGCGCTTGCTGGCGCCGTTCGATCCGGTGGTCTGGGATCGTCGGCGCTTCGAACTGCTGTGGGGCTGGACCTACAAGTTCGAGGCCTACACACCGGCGGCAAAACGCACGTTCGGTTATTACGCATTGCCCATGTTGTGGCGCGATCGCGTGATCGGCTGGGCGAACGTCGGCGTGCGGGATGATCGCTTGGAAGCGGAGCTCGGCTATGTCGACCGTGCACCTAAGGATCTCGCGTTTCGCACTGCGTTGG
>JAVWUU010000032.1:0-21816 GCA_036666995.1 Thermomonas sp. | reverse complement strand
GCTCTTTTTGCTCTTTGACGACCCACCCGAGAACCCCGTGAGGTAGGTATGGCGTGGCTCCGTAAAGCGGGCCATGGATGGCCCGCGTCGACGCGTCGAACAGGATGTTCGCACGCGTCGGGAAGGAGTCATGCCGTACCTGCCAAACGACGTACTGTCAGGCTCGCCGACAAGAACTAAAATTCTCGCCTAAGTCCTTGTTTCCTCGTTGGAATCGATGGCCCGGAAACATCCCGCGGATGGTATGATTTCACGTTGCTGAAACCCCCCTCGAAATGCCCGCCGCGGAAGGCCTTCCGCGTGGCGAACGCGGGCGTCGAACACCGCATCGAAATGGACACCTGATGGCCGAGCTCGCCAAGGAAATCATCCCCGTCAACCTGGAAGACGAGATGCGTCGCAGCTACCTCGATTACGCGATGAGCGTGATCGTGGGGCGCGCCCTCCCGGATGTCCGTGATGGCCTCAAGCCGGTCCACCGGCGCGTGCTGTTCGCCATGCACGAGCTCGGCGCGCACAGCAACAAGCCGTACTACAAGTCCGCGCGCATCGTCGGCGACGTCATCGGCAAGTACCACCCGCACGGCGACCAGTCGGTGTACGACACCCTGGTGCGCATGGCCCAGCCGTTCTCGCTGCGCTACCTGCTGGTCGACGGTCAGGGCAACTTCGGTTCGGTCGACGGCGACTCCGCTGCGGCGATGCGATACACCGAAGCGCGCATGGCGCGGCTCACCCACGAGCTGATGGCCGACATCGACAAGGAAACCGTCGATTTCCAGCCCAACTACGACGAGAAGGAACTGGAGCCGACGGTCATGCCGACCCGGTTCCCGAACCTGCTGGTCAATGGTTCGGCCGGCATCGCGGTGGGCATGGCCACCAACATCCCGCCGCACAACCTCAACGAGGTCGTGAACGCGCTGCTCGCGTTGATCGATGATCCGTCGATCGACATCGACGGCCTGATGGAACACATCCCGGGCCCGGACTTCCCCACCGCCGGCATCATCAACGGCGTCGGCGGCATCCACCTGGCCTACCGCACCGGCCGTGGCCGCGTGCGCATGCGCGCCAAGGCCGAGATCGAAGTCGCCGACAACGGTCGCGAGGCGATCGCGGTCAGCGAGATCCCGTACCAGGTCAACAAGGCGCGGCTGATCGAGAAGATCGCCGAGCTGGTGAAGGAAAAGAAGCTCGAGGGCATCAGCGAGCTGCGCGACGAGTCCGACAAGGACGGCATGCGCATCTACATCGAGGTCAAGCGTGGCGAGTCTGCCGAGGTCGTGCTCAACAACCTGTACTCGCAGACGCAGATGGAGTCGGTGTTCGGCATCAACATGGTGGCGCTGGTCGATGGCCGCCCGCAGTTGCTGAACCTCAAGCAGATCCTGCAGGCCTTCGTGCGTCATCGTCGCGAAGTCGTCACCCGCCGCACGATCTTCGAACTGCGCAAGGCGCGTGCGCGCGCGCACATCCTGGAAGGCCTGACCGTCGCGCTGGCCAACATCGACGAGATGATCGAACTGATCAAGACCTCGGCGAACCCGAACGAAGCGCGCGAGCGCATGCTGGCGAAGACCTGGCAGCCCGGCCTGGTTGGCGCGCTGCTGGCGGCTGCCGGCAGCGATGCCTCGCGACCCGACGACCTGCCGATGGGCGTGGGCCTGGTCGATGGTGCCTACCAACTGACCGAGATCCAGGCGCAGCAGATCCTCGAGATGCGCCTGCACCGCCTGACCGGCCTGGAGCAGGAAAAGCTCACCGAGGAATACAAGCTGCTGCTCGAGACCATCCGCGGTCTGATCGAGATCCTCGAGAATCCGGACGTGTTGCTGCAGGTGATCCGCACCGAGCTTGAAAACGTCAAGGAAGAGTTCGGTGATGCGCGTCGCAGCGAGATCCGCGCATCCGAGGAAGACCTCGACATCCTCGACCTGATCGCGCCGGAAGACGTGGTGGTGACGCTCTCGCATGCTGGTTACGCCAAGCGCCAGCCGGTGAGTGCCTACCGAGCGCAGCGTCGCGGCGGCCGAGGCCGCAGTGCGGCAGCGACCAAGGACGAGGATTTCATCGACCAGCTGTGGCTGGTCAACACGCACGACACGTTGCTGACCTTCACCAGCAGCGGCAAGGTGTTCTGGCTGCCGGTGCACCAGTTGCCCGATGCCGGTTCCAACGCGCGCGGCCGGCCGATCATCAACTGGATTCCGCTGGAAGCCGGCGAGAAGGTGCAGGCCGTGTTGCCGGTGCGTGAATACGCCGATGGCCAATACGTGTTCTTCGCCACCCGCGACGGCACGGTCAAGAAGACGCCGCTCACCGAATTCGCGTACCGCCTGGCGCGCGGCAAGAAGGCGATCAACCTCGACGAGGGCGATGCCCTGGTCGGCGTGGCCCTGACCGATGGCCAGCGCGATGTGCTGCTGTTCGCGAGCAACGGCAAGACCGTGCGCTTCGGCGAGGGCAAGGTGCGTTCGACCGGTCGCACGTCCACCGGCGTGCGCGGCATTCGCATGCCCGAGGGCGAGGAAGTGGTCAGCCTGATCGTGGCGGAGTCGGCCGGCGGGATCGAGCTGGACGAGGAGATCGGCGACGACGTGGTCGATGATGCGATCGAGATCGGCACCGACGTGGTCGAGGCCGTGGTCGACGATGGCGCCTCTGCCTACATCCTGACCGCCACCGAGAACGGCTACGGCAAGCGCACCCCGCTGGCCGAATACCCGCGCAAGGGTCGCGGCACCCAGGGCGTGATCGGCATCCAGACCACCGAGCGCAACGGCAAGCTGGTCGGAGCGGTCCTGCTGGGCGGCAACGACGAAGTCCTGCTGATCTCCGACGGCGGCACCCTGGTGCGCACGCGCAGCTCGGAGATTTCCCGGGTCGGTCGCAACACCCAGGGCGTGACCCTGATCCGCCTGTCCAAGGGCGAGAAGTTGCAGGCGGTCGAACGCCTGGATGGCTCGCTGGCGGAGGACGTGGACGTCAGCGCTGACGGTGTTGCTGGCGACATGGCGGACCAGCCCGCCGCGCCCTGATCGCGACCACGACGGAAGACGAAAGCCCGGCTGAATGCCGGGCTTTTTGTTTGCGCGAATGCGGGCCGCTTGGCGCGTCGATCTGCGTCCTATACTCGAAACCACCTGGCCTGGATGGATCCGACATGGGATTGCGCGACGAATTCGTGGGGCGCGTACTGCGCCCGGTGCTGGCGGCGCTGCTGGTGGTCTCGCTGGCGACGGGATTGCCGGCCTGCAAGCGCAATCCGTCGGGCGACCTGCCGGCGGCCAGCGGCGAGGCGATCCAGGCCAAGCGCGATGAAGTGAAAGGCTTCGCCGTGGTGCGCGCCTATCCGGACCAGGGCCGCGACACCCTGGCGATCGCGGTGGAGTTCTCGCGGCCGCTGGTTGGTACCCAGGACTTCGACAAGCTGCTGACCTTCGACACCGCCGCCAGCAACCAGGAGAGCAGCTGGACACTGGACGACAGCGGCAAGATCCTGCGCTTCCCGCACGTCGAGCCGAACAAGACCTACACGTTGACCGTGGCCGGCGGCCTGACCGCCGCCGATGGCAGCAAGATCGGCCGCGATGTCGAACTGAAGGTGTTCACCGGCGAGCTGGAGCCGGCGATCGGGTTCGCTTCGCAGGGCAGCGTGCTGCCGGCCAAGGATTCGCGCGGCCTGCCGGTGGTGTCGGTGAACGTGGCCGAGGTCGATGTCGAGTTCATGCGCGTGCGCGAGGCCTCGCTGCCGCGGTTCTTCGCCGAGTACCAGCGCGGTGGCCGCCGCGGCAGTTGGGAGCTAGATCCGTCCTGGTACGACGAGGACGACAAGGACAGCCGCCCGCCGATCTCCAAGCTGGCCGAACCCGTCTACGTCAATCGCTTCGTGCTGGGCGGCGCGCGCAACGAACGCGTGCTGACCTACCTGCCGATCCAGGACATCGCGGAGTTGCAGCAGCCCGGCCTGTACTTCGCGGTGATGAAGAAGGCCGGCGCATTCAAGGACGACTACGACACCGCGTTCTTCAGCGTCAGCGACATCGGCCTGCACGTGCGCGCCTACAAGGACAAGCTGTTCGTGCATACCGCCTCGCTGGCCGATGGCGCTGCACTAGCCAATGCAGAGCTGCGGGTCCTGGATGCGCGCGGTGAGCCCGTGTTCAAGGGCAAGACCGACGGCAACGGCAACGCACTGCTCGACTACACGCTGGACGCGGCGCACGTATTGACCGCGGCGCGCGGTAAGGATGTGTCGATGCTGCCGTTCAACCAGCCGGCGCTCGATCTTTCCGAATTCGCCGTGAGCGGCCGCGAACAGGCGTGGTTCGATGTGTTTGCCTGGTCCGGCCGCGATCTCTATCGCCCCGGCGAGACCGTGCGCGTGTCCGCGCTTTTGCGAGACAACGATGGCAAGCCGGTGCTCGTCAAGAACGGCAAGGCGCAGTCCTTGTTCGTGCGCCTCAAGCAGCCGGACGGCAAGACCTTCGTGGAGTCGCGGATCGAGCCGGGCGCGGGCGGTTACTTCCGCTTCGAGAAGGCGATCCCGGTGGAAGCGCCGACCGGCAAGTGGCAGGTCGAATTCCGCACCGACCCGGCCAGCAAGGAAGCGGTGCAGGGCATGGCCCTGCGCATCGAGGAATTCCTGCCGGAGCGGATGAAGCTCGATCTCGCCAGCGCGGATCCGGTACTGCACTGGGGCGAACCGTTCCGCCTGCAGGCCACCGGTGCCTATCTCTACGGCGCGCCGGCATCGGGCAATCGCTTCACCGCCAAGCTGGCGGTGATGGTCGACCAGCATCCGCTGGCGCAGGCCAAGGGCTATTTCTTCGGCGATCCCACCGTCGAGTTGCCGAAGGAAGCCAAGGACGTGGTCGATGCCACCCTCGACGCCGAGGGCAAGCTGGCGCAGGACATCGCGCTGCCAGCGGAAGTGAAGGGCAACACGCCGGTGAAGGCGATCGTGTCCGGCAGCCTCTACGAATCCGGTGGCCGCAGCGTCAACCGCAGCGTGGAGCGCGTGCTGTGGCCCGCCGATGCATTGGTGGGCGTGCGTCCGTTGTTCGACGACAAGGATGGCGCCGATGCGAATGCGAATGCGCGCTTCGAACTGATGCGCTTCGGCCCCGATGGCACGCCGCGTCCGCTCAAGGGATTGAAGGTCACCCTGGTGCGCGAGCATCGCGACTATCACTGGAGCCATGACGACGACACCGGCTGGGACTACGACTTCACCCGCCGCTTCGAGAACAAGCAGCAGCTGACGCTGGATGCCGGCGCGACCGCGACGCGTTTCGACGTGCCGGTGGAGTGGGGCGAATACCGCATCGACGTGCTCGATCCGGCGACCAAGCTGGTCTCGCGGTATCCGTTCCATGCCGGTTGGGGCTGGGACGACGCCAACCGCGGTCTCGATGCGCGTCCGGACAAGGTCAAGCTGGCGCTGGACAAGACCGCGTATCGCGCGGGCGACACACTGAAGGCGACACTCACGCCGCCGCATGCGGGCAAGGGCCTGCTGCTGGTCGAAAGCGACCGCATGCTGTTCGTGCAGGCGATCGACGTGAAGCCTGGCACCGTGGTCGAGATCCCGGTGACCAAGGACTGGGAGCGCCATGATGTCTACGTCACCGCCTTGGTGTTTCGCGGCGGCAGCGCGACCAGCAAGATCACGCCGGCGCGTGCGGTCGGCGTGGCCTTTGTCCCGATGGATCGCCGCGACCGCAAGATCGCGGTCGGCCTGGCGGTGAAGCCGCGGGTACGGCCGGAACAGCCGTTGCAGGTCACGGTCAGTGCACCGGCACTCGCTGGCAAGAAAGCGTACGCGACGGTGTCCGCGGTCGATGTCGGCATCCTCAACATCACCCGGTTCCCGGTGCCGGATGCCAATGCGCACTTCTTCGCGCAACGTCGTCTCGGCGTGGATGCGTACGACATCTACGGCCGCGTGATCGAAAGCTTCGAGGGCGGCATCGCCAAGATCCGCTTCGGCGGCGACATGCCACTGGCGGCTTTGCCACAGGCGCGGCGACCGACCGCGCGCGTGCAGACCGTGGATCTGTTCGCCGGCCCGGTGACGCTGGATGCAAAGGGCAATGCGCGGGTCTCGCTGGCGGTGCCGGACTTCAACGGCACCCTGCGGGTGTCCGCGCTGGTGTTCTCGGACACGCAGTACGGTAATCGCGATGCCGAAACCGTGGTGCGCGCGCCCATCGTCGCCGAGGCCAGCATGCCGCGCGTCATGGCGCCCGGCGATCGCGCCACGGTCACCCTCGACATCACCAACTTCACCGGCAAGCCCGGCGACTTCAAGGTGCGAGTCGACGGCATCGGCCCGGCATCGGTCGGCGAGGGTAGCCGCACGCTGCAACTCGCCGGTGAGGCGAAGTCCACGTTGAGTTTCCCCTTGGCTGCGCAGGAGGGCTATAGCGTTGCGCAGGTGCGCGTGCGGGTGGATGGGAACGGGGCCAAGGTCGATCGCAAGTACGACCTGCCGGTGCGCCCGGCATGGCCATCGGTCGTGCGTTCGCGCACGCAGGTGCTGGGCGAGGGCGCCGCGGCGACGATGGATGCTGGCTTTGCCGAAGGATTGATGCCGGGTTCGGTGAGCGCGCGGATGCTGGTGAGCGCGGTGCCGCCGATCCCGTTCGCGGCGGCGCTGAAGGGCGCACTCGAATATCCGTACGGCTGCGCCGAGCAGACCACCAGCAAGGGATACGCGGCGCTGCTGCTGGATGCCGCCAGCGCGAAGCAGTTCGGCATCGGCGGATTGGATGCAGCCAAAAGACGTGCGCGCATGGAAGGCGCTTTCGGCCGATTGGCGTCGATGCAGGTGTCGTCCGGGCATTTCTCGATGTGGGGCAGCGACGACTACGTCGATCCAGCGCTGACGCCGTACATCGTCGAGTTCCTGCTGGACGCGCGCGAAGGCGGTTTCGCGGTGCCCGATACGGTATTGCAGAAAGCCTTGCAGCGACTCAGCGAGGATCTGCTGGCCGGCGGCCACGAGTTCTACGGCCGCGACCAGCGCGAGTACCTCAAGTTCGCCTACCAGGCGCATGCCGGTTATGCATTGGCACGTGTCAACCGCGCACCGCTGGGCACCTTGCGCGCGCTCTACGACAACGACCGCAAGCGCGCATTGAAGGGCCTGCCGCTGGTGCACCTGGGGCTGGCATTGGCGATGCAGGGCGACAAGGCGCGCGGGGCGAAATCGATTGCGGAAGGTTTCGCGTTCCAGGGAGACCGCGTGGGTTACATCGGCGATTACGGCAGCCCGTTGCGCGACGGCGCGCTGATGATCGCGCTGACCCACGAACGCGGCTACGCCAAGCCTGCCTTCGATGCGAAGGTCATCGACCTCGGACGCGAGCTGGATGCGCGCCGCAACGCGCCGTGGTTCTACCTGAGCACGCAGGAGCAGATCGCGCTGGCACGGCTCGGCAAGGCGTTGCTGGCCGACCAGAAGAAGGAAGTAGCCGGCACCTTGACGACCGCCACGGGCAACGAAGCCATTCCGACGGCGAAGTCCTTCGGACGCGATTTCGACCATGCCGCGTTGGCCGCAGGTGTTCGCTTCGTGCCGCAGGGCAAGCCGCCGTTCTATGCCAGCCTGGACGTCGC
This sequence comes from Thermomonas sp., assembly GCA_036666995.1. Taxonomy (GTDB): domain Bacteria; phylum Pseudomonadota; class Gammaproteobacteria; order Xanthomonadales; family Xanthomonadaceae; genus Thermomonas. Next base: position 14,190 of record JAVWUU010000032.1, on the reverse strand, counting down.
CGGTGTGCCGCGCAATGCGCCGGCTGCCGATGCCAGCGTGATCAAGGTCGAGCGCGACCTGTTCGGCACCGATGGCAAGCCATGGACGCCACGCCCGGTCAAGGAAGGCGAGGCCTTGATCGTCCGCGTCAGCATCACCGCCGACCGCGACATGCCCGATGCGTTGCTCACCGACCTGTTGCCGGCCGGCCTGGAGATCGAGAACTTCAACCTGGGCGACGGCAAGCAGTGGGCCGACGTGGTGGTGGACGGCATCAACATCAGCTCGCGTTCCGATGAAGCCGAAGTCCGCCACGAGGAATTCCGCGACGATCGCTACATCGCTGCACTGAAACTTGCTGCGGGTAATCGCGCGCGGTTGTTCTACCTCGTGCGTGCGGTCACGCCCGGCACATACACCGCGCCGCCGCCGCTGGTCGAGGACATGTATCGCCCCGACCTGCGTGGCGTGGGCAGGTCGGTGCCGGCGAGCATCACGGTGGTGCAGCCGTGACCTTGTTTGCTTCACGGGAAGGCTTGCGTATCGTTCTTCTCACGCATCGCGCGAGAATCAGTCCGAAGGGTGGATGAGGGTCGAGGTGGGTTCACGCGACAGCCCACCCTCGCCCCAGCCCTCTCCCGCAAGCGGGAGAGGGGGCAGGGCACGACGCCTGCTGCCTTGGCTGCGCTGGGGCAGCGTTGCCGTGCTTTCCAGCCTGTTGCTGCTGGACCTGTTGTTCCCGTTGCCATTGCCGAGTGGGCGCGACACCAGCGTGGTCGTGGCGGCGCGCGACGGCAGTCCGTTGCGCGCGTTCGCCGACACGCAGGGCATCTGGCGCTATCCGACCGTGCCGGAGCAGGTCTCGCCGCTGTATGTGCAGGCCTTGCTTGGATACGAAGATCGCTGGTTCTGGAAACACCCCGGAGTGAATCCGGTGGCGTTGCTGCGGGCCGGTGCGCAGGCCCTCGGCAACCGGCGGATCGTCTCGGGCGGTTCGACCCTGACCATGCAGGTTGCGCGCATCATCGATCCGGGACTGCGCGGATCGCGCACGCGCAGCCCGTTGGGCAAGTTGCGGCAACTCCTGCGGGCGCTGCAATTGGAAGCGCACCTGTCCAAGCGCGAGATCCTCACCCTCTACCTTGAGCGCGCGCCGTTCGGCGGCACCATCGAGGGCGTGGAAGCGGCGAGCTGGGCCTATCTCGGAAAACCTGCCGCTCGCCTCTCGCATGCGGAAGCCGCATTGCTCGCGGTGTTGCCGCAATCGCCCAGCCGGCTGCGTCCGGACCGCTCGCCGGACGCCGCGCGCAAGGCACGCGACAAGCTGCTCGCACGCATGGCCAGCAGTGGCACATGGACGCCTGCGCAGGTCGAGGACGCGCGGGTGGAGTCGGTGGTCTCGCGCCGGCTGCGCCCGCCGATGAGTGCCGCGTTGTTGGCGCAACGCTTGCGCACGACCTATCCGAAGGCCGGGCGGATCACCTCGACGGTGGATGCATCGCTGCAGCGCACCTTGGAAGAACGGGTGGCGACATATTTCTCCGACCTGCCGCCGCGCACATCCGCCGCCTTGCTGGTGGTCGACAACGCCAGCCTGGAGGCGCGCGCGTACGTGGGTTCAGTGGCGTTCGGCGACAAGCCGCGATTGGGCCATGTCGACATGGTGCAGGCCTGGCGCTCCCCGGGCTCCACGCTGAAGCCCTTCCTCTACGGCATGGCGCTGGATGCCGGGATGATCCATTCGGAAAGCCTGCTGGTGGATGCGCCGCAATCGTTCGGCGGCTATCGCCCGTCGAACTTCGACGCCGCGTTCAACGGACCGGTCGGTGCAGCGACTGCATTGCGACTATCGCTCAATGTGCCGGCGGTGGACCTGCTTGAACGCGTTGGCCCAGCACGCTTCGCCGCGCGCTTGGAACACGCCGGTATCGCCCTGAAATTCCCGCGTGGTGCGACGCCCAACCTGTCGATGATCCTGGGCGGTACGGGTGCGCGACTGGAAGACCTGGTCGGCGCGTTCGCGGCCCTGCATCGCGATGGCATCGCCGGACGCGTGCGCTATGCATCGAATGACCCGCGCATCGAACGACGCCTGCTCTCGCCCGGTGCTGCGTGGATCGTGCGCGAGGTGCTGGCGGCGAATCCGCGTCCCGGCGAGAGCGATGGCACCTTCGATACCGGTCGGCGCCCGCGGGTGGCGTGGAAGACCGGCACCAGCTACGGCTATCGCGATGCCTGGGCGATCGGCGGTACCCGCCGCTACACGGTCGGCGTGTGGGTGGGTCGTCCCGATGGCACGCCCTTGCCGGGCCAGTACGGCGCGGCGACTGCGCTTCCCTTGCTGTTTGAAGTCATCGACAGCCTGCCGCGGCAACCGGGTGATGCCGAACGCGTCGCCAGACCCGCAAGCGTGACCGAATCCGAGGTCTGCTGGCCGCTTGGCATCGCCGCCGATGCGCAGCCTGCGGCGCTCTGCCAGAAGCGCATGCCCGCATGGGTGCTGGATGGCGCGATCCCGCCGACTTTCGCGGAACGCGATGCGCGATTGTGGAATGCCGGCATCGAACGCTTCCAGGTGGATGCCACCAGCGGGCGGCGGCTGTCGGCGGACTGCGCCTTGCCGCACGAGGCGCGTGCCGGGGAGATCGCACGCTGGCCGGCGCTCGCATCGCCATGGCTGCCGGCCGCATGGCGTGAGGCGTCCCGGATGCCCGCGCTCGCTGCGGATTGCAGCGATGACGGTCGTGAAGCAAGCGACGGCTTGCGCATCGACGGCATCGAGGACGGCGCGACGCTGGCGCGACCGCCGGGCAGCGCGGGCGGCGTGCGCCTGTCCCTGCGTGCCCTGGGCGGCATTGGCCGGGTGCAATGGCTGCTCGATGGACGCTGGATCGGCGAGACCGAAGGCGGTCGATCGCTGGTGCATGCGTTCGAGACACCCGGCCGTCATGAACTGACGGCGCTCGCCGACAGTGGCGCGTGGCACGCGATCCGGTTCCGGATCCTGGCGTCGGCGCGCTGAGACGCCGACGCCGTGCGCGATCAGCCCGGCAGGTGCGCCAGCACGTTCTCCGCCGAAGACACCCGGAACTCGCCCGGGGCTTCGACGAACAATTCGCGCACCACGCCGTCCTCGGCATACAGCGCGAAGCGCTTGCTGCGGGTGCCCATGCCGAAGCCACTGGCATCCATCTCCAGGCCCAGCGCGCGGGTGAAGTCGGCGTTGCCGTCGGCGAGCATGCGCAGGCCGGTGGGCACGTGCTGGCTCTCGCCCCAGGCCTGCATCACGAAGGGATCGTTGACCGCCATGCAGGCGACCTCGATGCCGCGCTCGCGGAACTGGTCGAAGTGTTCGACGAAGCCGGGCAGGTGGCGTTCCGAACACGTCGGGGTGAATGCACCCGGCACCGAGAACAGCACCAGCTTGCGGCCCTCGAACAGGGTCGGGGTGTCGATCTTGTGCACGCCGTCGGCGACGTACTGCAGGATCGCCTCGGGAATGCGTTCGCCGGGCTGGATCGCCATGGTGCAACCTCGTTTCGATGGGGACGCCAGTCTAACCGCGTGCGTCTTGGCCGATCGGTTACCCTTCGCGCGTCGCGCGGAACGGAGGCTGCATGGAGTTCAAGGATTACTACGGGGTGCTTGGCGTGGAGCCCAGCGCGGGCGATGCGGAGATCAAGACCGCCTATCGCCGTCTGGCGCGCAAGTTCCATCCCGACGTCAGCAAGGAAGCCGGCGCCGAAGACAAGTTCAAGGCCATCAACGAGGCCTACGAGGCGCTGCGCGACCCGGAAAAGCGCAAGGCCTACGACCAGTTGCGGGCAGGCGGTTATCGACCGGGCGACCAGGTGCGACCACCGCCAGGCGGCTTTCGCGGTGCACCGGGCGGGCATCCGGATTTCGACGAGATCTTCGCCGGCGGCGGCGCGGGCGGCGGGTTTTCCGACTTCTTCGAAAGCGTGTTCGGTCGCGGACGCGGCGGGGCAGGTGCGGGTCAACGCGGGCCGCAGCCAGGCGGCGACTCGCGGGCCAAGCTGGCGGTGCCGCTGGAATCGGTTTACACCGGCGGCAGCGTGCGCATCACCGTCAATGGCCGCACGCTTGAAGTCCGGGTGCCCAAGGGCATCAAGCCCGGGCAGTCGATCCGGCTGGCGCGGCAGGGCAATGGCGGTGGTGATTTGTTGCTGGAGATCGAATACGCCGCGCATCCGCGCTTCGAGGTCGACGGCCGCAACGTGATCCACGTGCTCGCGGTAGCGCCTTGGGAAGCCGCACTCGGCGCGACGATCAGCGTGCCGACGCTGGGCGGATCGGTCGACCTGAAGATCCCCGCGGACTCCGAAGCCGGACGCAAGTTGCGCCTGCGCGGGCGTGGCCTGCCGGGCGGTACGCAGGGCGTCGATGGCGACCAGATCGTCGAGCTCGAGATCCTGGCGCCGCGTGCGCATGACGACACGCAGAGAGCCGCCTACGCGACGATGCGCGATGCCTTCGGCGACGACTGGCGGCGTGCCTGATCGCGCCCGGGCGTACACGGGCTATCGATTCGCGCACGCGAAAACGCCGGCATTTCGCCGGCGTTGTCGATGATGCGAATGCTTCAGCCAGCCGCAGCTGGCGCATGACTCAGGTCAGGTACTGGACGATCAGTTCCGAAAGTTCGGATTCGCTGAACGGCTTGGTGATGTAGGCCTTCGCGCCCTGGCGCATGCCCCACACGCGATCCGTGTCCTGGTCCTTGGTGGTCACCAGGATCACCGGAATGTGCTTGGTCGTGGCCTCGCGGGTGATCGAACGAGTGGCCTGGAAGCCGTTGAGGTTCGGCATCACCACGTCCATCAGGATCAGGTCCGGGATCTCGCGCTTGGCGGCTTCCACGCCGGCCGCGCCGTCCTCGGCAGTCAGTGCGTCGTGCCCAAGCTTTTCGACGATGCGGCGGATGCCCATCAATTGGGAGGGCGAGTCGTCGACGATCAGGATGCGTGCCATGGAGTTCCCCGTAGTTGCTGCCGATTGTAGCGGGCGCGCGGATGCCCGCAAGCCGGTCAATCCGATTCCGCGAGCCGCACCACGGTCCGGCCGAGCGAACCGCCGGCAAGCATCGTGCCGAACACGCCGGGCAGCCCGTCCAGGCCGGTTTCGCGGGTACAGATCGCGTCCAGACCGGCGGGCTTCCAGTCCGACGAAAGGCGGCGCCAGACCTCGTCGCGCAGATCCCGCGCGGTGCCCGCCGAGGCCACCCCCAGCAGGGACACGCCGCGGATGATGAAGGGCATCACTGTGGCATGCAGTTCGTGGCTGGCCGCCAGGCCGGCCGTGGCCACGTTGCCGTAGGGTGCGGTCTGCGCGAGCAGGGCGGCGAGCATCGGCCCACCCACGTTGTCCAGGCCACCGCCGAAGCGCGCGTTGTCCATCGGTCGGGTGGTGGAGAGCGCATCGCGGCCGAGTACCTCGTTCGCACCGAGGGCCTTCAGGTAATCCACCTGGTCGGCCTTGCCGCTGATCGCGTGCACTTCGTAGCCTGCCCTGCTGAAGATGGCGATGGCCAGCGATCCCACGCCGCCGGTCGCGCCGGTCACGGCCAGTGGGCCGAGTTCGGGCGACTGGCGGTTGTCTTCCATCCGCAACAGCGCGAGCGCGGCAGTGAAGCCCGCGGTGCCCAGGATCATCGATTCGCGCAGGCTCAGGCCGTCGGGCAGGGCGACCACCCATTTCGCCTCCAGACGGGCGTATTCGGCGTAACCGCCATCGCGGGTTTCGGAGAGGCCGCTGCCGGTGACCAGCACCGCATCGCCTTCGCGGAATGCAGGATCGGTGGATGCGACCACGTGGCCAGCCACATCGATACCGCCGACCAACGGGAACCTGCGCAGGATCTTGCCTTGGCCGGTGCCGGCCAGCGCGTCCTTGAAGTTGACCGAGGAGTATGCGGTCTTGACCACCACCTCGCCGGGATTGAGGTCGGCGAGCGAGATCGTTTCGATGCCGCTGCGGTAGCCATCTGCATCGTCGCGGATACGGAACGCGCGGAAGGTCGCAGGAACGCTCATACATCCTCCGGGGTGAGCTTGAGCTGGCTGCGGCGCTTTTCGTCGAGCCATTTGTCGGCCTGGGCCGGGATGTAGCCACGCATCCAGGCGAGCAGGGCATCGATGTCCTCGCCATGCCACAGGTCGTCGCGCTGTTCGGCGTGCAGGAAGCGCTCGCGCACCATGCTGTCGAGCATCGCCATCAGCGGTTGCCAGAAGCCGTTGACGTCGAGGAAGGCGCAGGGTTTCTTGCCCAGCCCGAGCTGGCGCCAGGTCAGCATCTCGAACATCTCGTCGAGTGTGCCGAAGCCGCCGGGCAGGGCCACGAAGCCGTCGGACAATTCGAACATCCGCGCCTTGCGTGTGTGCATCGAATCGACGACTTCCAGCCGGGTGACGCCGCGGTGCGCGACTTCCCAGTCCACCAGTTGCTGCGGGATCACGCCGATGACGTCGCCGCCATTGGCGAGTACCGCATCGGCGACGATGCCCATCAGGCCGACATTGCCGCCGCCATACACCAGCGCGATGCCCTCATCGGCAAGTCGTGCGCCCAGCGCTTTCGCTTGCGCCGCGTAAGCCGGATTGCTGCCGGCGTTGGAGCCGCAATACACACAGATCGCTTTCATCCGGGTACTCGATGAGGTCGCGGGGTGGGCGAAGGGTTTTCGCGACAATCGGCGGCATGGATGCCGCCGATTAGCCTACATGGACGTACTCGCGGCGTGTCGCGAAGGCCTTTCGCCCATGCCGCGGCCTCTCCGGGCGCTCAATTCGCCTTGTGGATCGCCCGCTTGTGCACCGCCATCGCCGCATCGTGCACGGCTTCCGACAAGGACGGATGCGCGTGGCAGATACGCGCCAGGTCGTCGGCGCTGCCCTTGAACTCCATCGCCAGCACGCCTTCGTGGACCAGCTCGGAGACGTTCACGCCGACCAGGTGCATGCCCAGGATGGTGTCGGTCTCGGCGTGCGCCAGCACCTTCACGAAGCCCGCTGGCTCGGCCATCGCCACCGCGCGACCGACCGCCGCGAACGGGAAGCTGCCGGCCTTGTACGGAACGCCCTCTGCCTTCAGCTGCTCCTCGGTCTTGCCGACCCACGCGATTTCCGGCTCGGTGTAGATCACCCACGGAATCGTGTCGAAGTTGACGTGGCCGGGCAGGCCGGCGATCAGTTCCGCCACCGCGATGCCTTCCTCGAAGCCCTTGTGCGCGAGCATCGGCCCGCGCACGCAGTCGCCGACCGCCCACACGCCGTCGACGCCGGTGTGGCAGTGCTCGTCGACTTCGACCAGACCGCGATCGGTGAGCTTCACCCCGGTGCCATCGGCCAGCAGGCCCTTGGTCGCGGCACGGCGGCCAACGGCCACCAGCAGCTTGTCGACCACCAGGGTCTGCTCGCCCTTGTCGTCGGTGTAGCTGATGTGCACGCCGTCGGCCTTGACCTCGGTGGCGGTGCACTTGCAGCCCAGCTTGATGTCCAGGCCCTGCTTCTTGAATTCACGCGCGGCGACCTTGGCCACTTCGGCGTCGGCGGCGGCGAGGAAATTCGGCAAGCCTTCCAGGATCGTCACTTCGGATCCGAGGCGCTTCCACACGCTGCCCAGTTCCAGCCCGATCACGCCGGCACCGATCACGCCCAGGCGCTTCGGCACGGCCTCGAGATCGAGCGCGCCGACGTTGTCGATGATGTGCTCGCCGAACTTGGCGAACGGCAGCTCGATCGAATCCGAACCGGCGGCGATGATGACGTTGGTGCCCTTCAGTTCGACCTCGGAACCATCGTGCTGCTTCACCTTGACGATGTTGCCAGGCTGCAGCTGGCCGAAACCGTAGAACGCGCTGACCTTGTTCGCCTTGAACAGCGCGGCGATGCCGCCGGTGAACTGCTTCACGATGCCGTCCTTGCGGGCGACCATCTTGGCCACGTCGATCGCCGGCTTCTCGAAGCTGATGCCGTGTTGGTCGAAGATGTGGCCCATGTTCCAGAACTGGCGGCTGGAATCCAGCAGGGCCTTGGACGGGATGCAGCCCACGCGCAGGCAGGTGCCGCCGAGCGCGGGCTTGCCGTCCTTGCCCAGCGCGGCGTCGATGCAAGCGGTCTTCAGGCCCAACTGCGCGGCGCGGATCGCGGCGTGGTAGCCGGCCGGGCCGGCGCCGATCACGACGACATCGAAATTCTGTACTTCGCTCATTGCGCTTTTTCCTTTCGTTCAAACAGGAAGCCCCGCATGGCGGGGCTTCGTTCGATCACATGCCCAGCAGCATCCTGTGCGGATTCTCGAGCTGGTTCTTGATGTCGACCAGGAACAGCACCGCGTCCTTGCCGTCGATGATGCGGTGGTCGTAGCTCAGCGCGATGTACATCATCGGCGCGGCGACGACCTGGCCGTTCTCGACGATGGCGCGTTCCTTGATGGCGTGCATGCCGAGGATCGCGCTCTGCGGCGGGTTGACGATCGGGGTCGACATCAGCGAGCCGAAGGTGCCGCCGTTGGTGATGGTGAAGGTGCCGCCCTGGAGATCATCCAGGCCGAGCTTGCCGTCGCGCGCCTTCTTCGCGTACTCGGCGATGGCGCCTTCGATATCGGCGAAACCCATGCGCTCGACATTGCGCAGCACCGGCGTGACCAGGCCCTTGTCGGTCGACACCGCGATCGAGATGTCGGCATAGCCGTGGTAGATCACGTCGCTGCCGTCGACCGAGGCATTGACGATCGGGTGGCGCTGCAGCGCGTTCGCGGCCGCCTTGGCGAAGAAGCTCATGAAGCCGAGCTTGATGCCGTTGGCCTTCTCGAACGACTCGCCGAGCTCCTTGCGCATCGCCATGACCTTGCCGAGGTTGACCTCGTTGAACGAGGTCAGCATCGCGATGCTGTTCTTCGACTGCATCAGGCGCTCGGCGATGCGGGTGCGCATGCGGGTCATCGGCACGCGCTCTTCCGGACGCGCGCCGCCGCTCACGCCTGCGGTCTTGCCGCTGGCGTAGTTGACGATGTCTTCCTTGGTCACCATGCCGCGGCGGCCGGTGCCTTCCACCTGCGCGGGATCGACGCCGCTGGTGGTTGCCGCGAAGCGAGCACCCGGAGGCAGGTCGCCGCCGGCCGGTGCAGGCGTGGTGCTGGCCGGGGCGGCGGCATGCGCGGCGGCAGCCTGGGCCTTCGGCTGCACCTGTTCGGCACCGGCGGCGGGCGCGGCCTTCGGCGCTTCCGCAGCGGCAGGGGCTGCAGCGGCCGCTGCACCTTCCTCGATCACCGCGATCAGCTGCTGGCTGGTCACCGTGGCGCCGGCCTCGAACTTGATTTCATTGAGCACGCCATCGACCGGCGAGGGTACTTCCAGGACGACCTTGTCGGTTTCCAGGTCGAGCAGGTTCTCGTCGCGCTTGACCGCGTCGCCGGCCTTCTTGTGCCAGGTGGCGATGGTGGCGTCGGACACGGATTCGGGGAGAACCGGAACTTTGACTTCGGTGGCCATGAGGGCGTCCTGTCGGGTATGCGTTGGAATGGTGGTGCGAAGGGGGTTATTCGGCGGAGATCTCGGCACCGACCGGGTTCACCAGTGCGTCGGCGATGAGCTTGTTCTGCTCGGCGACATGCTCGGCCAGGTGGCCGGCGGCGGGCGAGGGCGAACGCGGACGACCGGCATAGGTCAGCGACTGCTTGCCCTGCAGGCAGGCCTGCAGGTGGTGCTTGATCTGGTACCACGCGCCCTGGTTCTGCGGCTCTTCCTGGCACCAGATGACTTCGGTGGCCGAGGCGAAGCGCTTCAGTTCGGCAGCCAGCAGCGCGCGCGGGAACGGATACAGCTGTTCGATGCGCACCAGCGCGACATCGGTGATGCCCTGCTTCTGCGCCTCGTCCAGCAGGTCGTAATAGACCTTGCCCGAACAGGCCACCACGCGCTTCACCTTCTTCGACGTGGCCGTGGTGTCCGGGATCAGGCGCTGGAATTCGCCATTTGCCAGTTCGTCCAGGGTCGACACCGCGAGCTTGTGGCGCAGCAGCGACTTCGGCGTCATCACCACCAGCGGCTTGCGCGTGCCCATGCGCATCTGCCGGCGGATCATGTGGAAATCCTGCGCCGGCGTGGTCGGTGCGCAGACGATCATGTTCTCCAGCGCGCACAGTTGCAGGAAGCGCTCGAGGCGCGCCGAGCTGTGCTCCGGGCCTTGGCCTTCGTAGCCATGCGGCAGGAACAGCGCGAGACCGCACAGGCGATCCCACTTGGCCTCGCCGGAGGACAGGAACTGGTCGATGACGACTTGGGCACCGTTGGCGAAATCGCCGAACTGGCCTTCCCAGATGTCCAGGGTCATCGGGTCGGCGGTGGCGTAGCCGTACTCGAAGCCCATCACCGCTTCCTCGCTCAGCAGCGAGTCGATGATGGTGACGTCTTCCGGGCTGCGCGACGGCGTGTCGGCCAGCAATTCGCGCAGCGGCAGGTAGTAGTTGTCGGTGGCCTGGTCGTGCAGGATCGCGTGGCGATGGAAGAACGTGCCGCGGCCGCAGTCCTGGCCGACCAGGCGCAGGCGATAGCCTTCCTGCACCAGGGTGGCGTAGGCCAGGTTCTCGGCGAAGCCCCAGTCGCCGGCCTGTTCGCCGGCCGCCATCTTGCGGCGGTCCTCGTAGATCTTGGCCACGCGCGGGTGCAACTTGACCGCATCCGGGATCGCATTGATCCGGGTGGCCAAGGCGTCCAGCGTCGCGCGCTCGACGCGCGTGTCGACCGGGTCGGACAGCTTCGCCGAGAGATACGGGCTCCAGTCGATCGTGAACTCGTCGGCCTTGACCTGCACCACCTCGGTGGTGACGTCGCCGGCATCGAGCGTATCGCGGTAGCCATCGACCAGTGCCTGCGATGCTGCGGCGGGCACGCTGCCTTCGCCATCAAGGCGCGCGGCGTACAGCTCGCGCGTGGTCTTCATCGCGCGGATTTTCTGGTACATCAACGGCTGGGTCGCGGCCGGCTCGTCGGCCTCGTTGTGGCCGTGGCGGCGGTAGCAGACCAGGTCGATGACCACGTCCTTGCCGAAGCGCTGGCGGAAGTCGTAGGCCATTTCCGAAACGAAGGCCACGGCCTCCGGATCGTCGCCGTTCACGTGCAGGATCGGCGCGCCGATCATCTTCGCCACGTCGGTGCAGTACAGCGTCGAACGCGCGTCCTCGGCGGCACTGGTGGTGAAACCGACCTGGTTGTTGATGACGATGTGGACGGTGCCGCCAACGCGGAAGCCGCGCGCCTGCGACATCTGGAACAGTTCCATCACCACGCCCTGGCCGGCGAACGCGGCATCGCCGTGCAGGAGGACCGGCAGGACCTGCTTGCGTTCCTTGTCGTTGCGGCGCAGCTGGCGCGAACGCACGCTGCCGACCACCACCGGATCCACGATCTCCAGGTGCGACGGGTTGAACGCCAGCGCCAGGTGGACCGGGCCGCCTGGGGTGGCGACGTCGGCGGAGAAGCCCATGTGGTACTTCACGTCGCCGGTGTGCGCATGGTCGCCGGCGCGACTGTGCTCGAACTTGCCTTCGAATTCGTCGAACAGCTTGCGCGGCGGCTTGCCCATCGTGTTGACCAGCACGTTGAGGCGGCCGCGATGGGCCATGCCGATCACGATGTCCTTGACCCCATCGCTGCCGGCGCGCCGGATCATCACGTCGAGCATCGGGATCAGGCTGTCGCCGCCTTCCAGCGAGAAACGCTTCTGGCCGACGTACTTGGTGTGCAGGTAGCGTTCCAGGCCCTCGGCGGCGGTCAGGCGTTCGAGGATGCGCTGCTTGTCGTCGGCAGTGCGGCCGTAATTGCCGGCGGCGGTTTCCAGGCGCTCGTACATCCAGCGACGTTGTTCGGCGTCGGTGATGTGCATGAACTCGGCGCCGATGCTGCCGGCGTAGGTCGCCTTGAGCAGGCTGATCAATTCGCCGAGCTTCATCCGCTCGCGTCCACCGACGCCGCCGGTGCTGAATTCGCTGCCGGTGTCGCTTTCGGAGAGGCGATGGAAGCCCAATGCGAGATCCGGCGCTTCCGGCTTGGGTGTCAGGCCCAGCGGATCGAGGTTGGCGGCGAGGTGCCCGCGCGACCGGTAGGCGGTGATCAGCTTGCCGACCCCGCGTTCGCGTTCGTCGCCAGTACCCGTCGCAGTGGCAACAACGCCGCGTGCGGCCAGGCGGCCGGCCTGGGCGATCTGGTCGATCACCGCGGAGTGCGGGACGTCACCGGCCTCGCGGCCCTTCAGGCCGTCGAAGTACTGCCGCCACTTCGCATCGACGCTGTCCGGCGCGACCAGGTATTGCTCGTAGAGATCCTCGACATAGGCGCCATTGGCACCGAGTTGCGAGGTCTGGGCGAATTGCTTCAGGAGACTGTCCACCATGGCGTGGCTAGCGGCCTTGCGGTAAGTGATTGATCCGGATGCAGTTGCCATCCGGTGCGGGCCCGATGAATGGGCGGGCGAAAGGATCGGAATTATAGCCGGAGCGGCTTGCGCACTGCATCACATCCCTTCGTCGAAGGGGCGCCGGTTCACAGTCCCAGCGCGCGGTACTCGCTGACCGGGCGCGAACGCTGCCAAGCGTCGTCGAAGCGCGCGGCCAGTTGCCGGACCTTCGCCGGGGCGTCCTGTTCGGCCTCGCCCTGCACGCGTTCGCCCAGGTTGCGCAGGTAATAGCCACCGCCATCGCCGGCGATCCATGCAGCCGGATCGTTGCGATCCACCGGATCCTGCAGTTCGCGGAACAGGAAGATGCTGGGCAGGCGCTGGGCCAGCGCAAGCAAGGGCGCATGCGCCTGTTGCGGAGCGGCGGCGTCATGCAGCAGCACCAGCACCTGCTGGCCACCGCCGCGAGTGGCGAAGCCGCGCAAGGCCTGCAGCACGTCCTTGTCGTCGTACAGCCACGGATCCAGCGCGACGCTGCGTATCCACACGGTGCGCCGCGCGCGTTCGATGATGCCGATGGCCGCTTCGATGCCGACCTCGCGGCTGTCGATCCGCGCTGGCCCGGTGAAGGCGAGCACCATCGCCTGGTGCTCGATGCCGGCCTCCATGAAGCGTTCGCCTTCGGGCTGGAACCCGTGGCGGTCGTAGAAACCGATCGCGCTGGCCTGCGAATTCAGCCGCACTTCCGGCCAGCCGCGCCTGCGCGCCTCGTCCAGCAACGCGCGCAGCAGTGCGTCGCCGATGCCGCGACCGCGCCACGCTGCGCGCACCGCCATCCGTCCGATCTTGCGGTCCGGGGTCAGGCGTGCGGTGCCGACCGGGCTGCCGTCGAGCAGGCGCGCGAGCACATGCGTGCACAGCGGATCGAGTGCGTCGTGCTCCAGGGTGATCGGCACGCCCTGTTCGCCGACGAAGACCTCGTCGCGCACGCTGCGCAGTTCGGCCAACGCGGCCTCGAACCCGACCACGTCGACGCGATACGGCTGCAGACGCGGGTCGTCGGTCATTCTTCGTCGCCCGGCACGTCGAGCCGGTAGTGGCCGCCGTCGAGCAGGGCGAACACAGCATCGCGACCGGCCGTCGAGAGGCTGTCGTAGAGGACGTTGTCGATGTCGTTGGCCGCCGCCAGCCGCTGCGCGTCGCGTACCGGCATGGCGTGGGCCTGCCCGCCGGCGTACAGGCGCGCACCCTTCAACGCCCGTCGCCAGGCCATCCGCGACCACGGGTGGCGTTGCAGGAGCGCGCCCTGGCCAAGATCCCATTCGACTTCGATGCGCGGCCGCGGACTGTCGTCGGCCGCGGGCTGCACGGCGCTGCGATAGGTAGTGATGAAACCGCCGAACCAGTCGCCGAAGCGATCCGGATCGTCCATGCGCAGCTGGCGCAGGGCTTCGGCCACGCGCTGCATCGCCGCGTCGTCGATTTCGTGCGCGTCCTTCGGTGCCTGCAGGTCGGGATCGGTGTAGCGCAGCGATTCCGGTGCCTCCGCAGAGAGCGCATCGACGTAATCGCCGAGCAGTTCCGTCGTCGCCGGTGCGCGCATGCCGATCGAGAACGTCAGGCAGGGATCCTGGGCGATGCCGTGATGCGGCACGCCGGGCGGCAGGTAGAGCATGTCGCCGGGGCCGAGCACCCAGTCGTGGCTCGGATGGAATTCCCGCAGCAACTTGAGTTCGACGTCGTCCCGGAAGTCGAGCGGCGGCTTGTCCGAGGCGTCGATCTGCCAACGGCGATGGC
>JAVWUU010000031.1:0-22529 GCA_036666995.1 Thermomonas sp. | reverse complement strand
CAGCGCCGTCGGCACGCCACCATCGCGCCAGGCCTTGCGGCTGGCCTCGTAGGCGGGGCGCTGCGACGCCGGCAGGATGCCCTCGCCGGCGCGGATGTCGCGGAAACCGTCATGGAAACGTGCGACCGCGCTGGTGATGTCCGGGATCGCGCCGGGGCGCGACAGCAGCCAGCGGGTGAAGCTGCGCTGGATCTCCCAGATCACCTGCAGCGCGTCGATCTGCACCGATTCGGCGACCTTGCCATCGAGCGCATCGACCTGCGCCCACAGCTCGCGCGCGTCCAGGGTTTCGCGGGTGATGGTGAACGCCTTCGCCACTTCGCCGGGCGAGCGGCCGCTGTCTTCCTGCATGCGCAACAGGAAGGTCGCGCCCATCCGGTTGATGGTGGAATTGGTCACCGCTGTGGCGATGATTTCGCGTTTCAGGCGGTGCTGCTGCATGGTCTTGGCGTACTTCGCCTGCAGCGGCTGCGGGAAGTAACGCTCCAGTTCCTTCGACAGGTACGCGTCCTCCGGCACGTCGGAATCCAGCAACTGCTGGAACGCGACCAGCTTCGAATACGACAGCAGGACCGACAGTTCGGGACGGGTCAGGCCCTGTCCGCGCGCCTTGCGTTCGGCGAGTTCGGCATCGCTGGGCAGGAACTCGATCTGACGGTCGAGCAGGCCCTGCGATTCCAGCGTGCGGATGAAATGCTGCTTCGAGCCCAGGCGCGAGACGCTCATCCGCTCCATCAGGCTGATGGCCTGGTTCTGGCGGTAGTTGTCGTTGAGCACCAGCTGCGCGACTTCGTCGGTCATCGACGCCAGCAAGGTGTTGCGGTCGGCCAGTTTCAGCTTCTTTTTCTGCACTTCCGCGTTGAGCAGGATCTTGATGTTCACCTCGTGGTCGGAGGTGTCCACGCCGGCGGAGTTGTCGATGAAGTCGGTGTTGAGCAGCACGCCATGCAGCGCGGCCTCGATGCGGCCGAGCTGGGTCAGGCCGAGGTTGCCGCCCTCGCCCACCATCTTGCAGCGCAGCTGTTCGCCGTCCACGCGCAGGCCGTTGTTGGCGCGATCGCCGACGTCGGCATTGTTCTCGCGGCTCGACTTCACGTAGGTGCCGATGCCGCCGTTCCACAGCAGGTCGACCGGCGCGCGCAGGATCGCGTTCATCAGTTCGTTCGGGCTCATCGAGGTCGCGTCGGACTCGATGCCCAGCGCGGCCTTCGCCTCCGCCGATAGCGGGATCGCCTTCGCGCTGCGTGGCCACACGCCGCCGCCCTTGCCGATCAGCGCCTTGTCGTAATCCTCCCAGCTCGAACGCGGCAACTTGAACAGGCGTGAGCGTTCCTTGAAGGTCTTCGCGGCATCCGGATTCGGATCGATGAAGATGTGGCGGTGATCGAATGCGGCGACCAGGCGGATGTGCTTGCTGAGCAGCATGCCGTTGCCGAACACGTCGCCGGACATGTCGCCGATGCCGGTGCAGGTGAAATCCTCGGTCTGGCAGTCGCTACCGAGCGCACGGAAGTGGCGCTTGACCGATTCCCACGCACCGCGCGCGGTGATGCCCATGCCCTTGTGGTCGTAACCGACCGAGCCACCAGATGCGAAGGCATCGTCCAGCCAGAAACCGTGCGCCTGGGCGATGCCGTTGGCGGTGTCGGAGAACGTGGCGGTGCCCTTGTCGGCGGCGACGACCAGATACGGGTCGTCGCCGTCGTGACGCACCACGCCGGCAGGCGGCAACACCTTGCCGTCTGCGGCCAGGTTGTCGGTGACGTCCAGCAGGCCGTTGATGAAGCGCTTGTAGCAGGCCACGCCCTCCGCGAACCAGGCATCGCGGTTGACCGACGCATCCGGCGACTGCTTGCAGTAGAAGCCGCCCTTGCTGCCGACCGGCACGATCACGGTGTTCTTGACCATCTGCGCCTTGACCAGGCCCAGCACCTCGGTGCGGAAATCCTCGCGACGGTCGGACCAGCGCAGGCCACCGCGCGCGACCGGTCCGAAGCGCAGGTGGATACCCTCCACGCGCGGGCCGCAGACCCAGATCTCGCGATACGGTCGCGGCTTCGGCAGGTCGGGCACCTTCGACGAGTCCAGCTTGTAGCTGACATAGTCGGAGGGGCCGCCGTCCTTGCGCAGGCCGTCCTTGTAATCGATGTAGTAGCTGGTGCGCAGGGTCGCGTCGATCACACCGATGAAGCTGCGCAGGATGCGGTCCTCGTCGAGGCTGGACACGCGGTCCATCAGCCCGAGCAAGGCATTGCGGGTTGCATCCACCTGCGCATTGCGGCCCTTCGCACGGGCCTCGACCACCGACTTCAACGCGGTCATCGCGGCTTCGTCAGCGGCCGACAACGACTTGAGCTGGGCACCGAAGCGGCTCATGCCGCGCTTGATCTCGGCATCGCTTTCGCTGCCGGTGCGCGGATCGAAGCGCGCCTCGAACAGTTCCACCAGCAGGCGCGCCAGCAATGGATAACGCGCCAGCGTGGCTTCCATGTAGGTTTGCGAGAACGGCACGCCGACCTGCAACTGGTACTTGCAGTAGCTGCGCAGCATCGCGACCTGCCGCCACGACAGCCCGGCGGTGAGGATCAGGCGGTTGAAGCCGTCGTTCTCGGCCTCGCCGCGCCAGACGCGGGCGAAGGCGTCCTCGAAATCCTCGTCGATCGCATCGATGTCGAGTTCGCCCTGCAGCGATTCGACCTCGAAATCCTGGATATAGGCCAGGCCATCGGCGGCATCGACCTTGTACGGATGCTCGGAGATCACCCGCAGGCCCATGTTCTCCATCATCGGCAGCGCATCCGACAGCGGGATGTCGTCGAGCTGGCGATACAGCTTGAAACGCAGGCCGCCGTCCTTGCGACGCGAGCGGTACAGCGACAGGCGCAAATCCTCCGGACCGGTCAGTGCGGCCAGGTGTTCGACGTCGGTCGCGGCGATGCCTGGGCTGACTTCCTCGATGTAGCCGGCCGGCAAGGCGCGGCCATAGCGGTCGGCCAGCTTCAGGCCGGCTTCCTCGCCATGGCGCTTGACCAGCTGCTCGCGCAGTTCGTCGCGCCAGTCGCGCACGATCGAGGCGAGCTTCTGCTCCAGTGCCGGCAGGTCGACATCGACCTGGTCGCTGCCCTTCGGCCGCACGATGATGTGCAACTGCGCCAGCGGCGACTCGCCGATCTTCACGTTGGTGTCGACCTGCTCGCCATCGAGCGCGCGCTTGAGCATCGCCTCGATCTTGTGGCGCACCTGGGTGCTCATGCGCTCGCGCGGGATGTAGGCCAGCGCGGAGAAATAGCGGCCGTAACGGTCGCGGCGCAGGAAAAGCTTGCTGCGCACGCGCTCCTGCAGGCCGAGGATGCCCATTCCGGTGCGGAACAGTTCTTCCTCGCTGGACTGGAACAGCTCCTCGCGCGGCAGGGTTTCCAGGATGTGGCGCAGCGCCTTGCCGCTGTGGCTGTTCGGATCCAGCCCGGACTGCTGCATCACGTACTCGTGGCGCTGGCGCACCACCGGGATATCCCACGGACGACGGTTGTAGGCGCTGGAGGTGTACAGGCCGAGGAAGCGCTGTTCGCTGGTGGGCTTGCCCTTGGCGTCGAAGCCGAGCACGCCGATGTAGTCCATGTAGCCGGGACGATGCACGGTCGCGCGGGCATTGGTCTTGGTCAGGATCAGCGCATCGACCGAGCCGCTCTGCGGCATGTAATGCGCGGCCAGCGACTTCAGCAGGCGCGGCTTGCCGCCGTCCTTGCCGCGCAGCAGGCCCATGCCGCTGTCTTCATCGGCGACCAGCACTTCGTCCTTGCCCTGCTTGACGACCTTGTATTCGCGGTAGCCGAGGAAGGTGAAATGGTCGTTGGCCGCCCAGCGCAGGAATTCCTGCGCCTCGCGCCGGCCTTCGTCGGACAACGGCAGCTTGCGCGTGCCGAGCTCCTCGGCGACCTCACGCATGCGGTCCTGCATCGGCTCCCAGTCGGCGACGATGGCGCGGACATCCTCCAGCGCCTGCGAAAGGCGCGCAGTGATCGCAGCCATCGCGGCCTGCGGCTGGCGGTCGATCTCCAGGTGCATCAGCGACTCGCTCACGCCATCGCCGATCGCGACCAGCTTGCCGGCCTTGTCGCGCTGCACGCGCATCACCGGATGGCCCAGCACATGCACGCCGATACCCATCTCGGCCAGCGCCATGGTCACCGAATCGACCAGGAACGGCATGTCGTCGTTGGCGATCTGCACCACCGTGTGCGGCGACTCCCAACCCTCGCCCTTCAGGCTCGGGTTGAACAGCTTGATGCTGGCCTTGCCGCGCTTGCGGCTGCGCACGAACTCCAGCATGTCGGCGGCCAGTTCGGCCCAGCCTTCGGCGCCGTGCTGGGTGAATTCCTCCGCGTCCATCCGCCGGTAGAAGGCGGTTGCGAAGGCGCGGGCTTCGGCGAGCTTCGCCTTCGGCACGCGTCCGGCCAGCGCGGCCAGGATCGGTTGGAGATGGGCGGTATCGGTATGCGTGGTCATGGTGTGGATCGCTCCAAAGGCAGAAGGCCGCGCAAGGCGCGGCCAGCGTGTCGATGTCGTCGTGGGTGGCGTGCCGTCAGCGCAGGCCGGTTTCGTGGCGGGCAATCACCAGGCGCTGGATCTCGCTGGTGCCCTCGTAGATTTCGGTGATCTTGGCATCGCGGAAATACCGTTCGATCGGCATCTCCTTCGAGTAGCCCATGCCGCCGTGGATCTGCAGCGCCTGGTGGGCGATCCACATCGCCGCTTCCGACGCGGTCAGCTTGGCGATCGCGGCCTCGTTGGTGAAGCGCTTGCCCTGCCCCTTCAGCCACGCCGCGCGCAGCGTCAGCAGCAGCGAAGCATCCAGCTTGCACTTCATGTCGGCGATCTTGGCCTGGGTCATCTGGAACGCGCCGATCGGCTGGCCGAAGGCCTTGCGATCCTTAACGTAGGCCAGGGTGGCCTCGTACGCCGCACGCGCGATGCCGATCGCCTGGCTGGCGATGCCGATGCGGCCTGCGTCCAGCACGCTCATCGCGATCTTGAAGCCGTGGCCTTCCTCGCCGAGCAATTCATCGGCCTGCACCACGTAATCGGTGAACTCGATCTCGCAGGTGGCCGAGGCGCGGATGCCGAGCTTCGGCTCGGTCTTGCCACGGTGGAAACCGGCGCGATCCGTGTCGATCATGAACGCGCTGATCCCGCGCGCACCCTTGTCGGGATCGGTCATCGCGAACAGCACGATGTACTTGGCGACCGGGCCGGAGGTGATCCAGCTCTTCTTGCCGTTGACGATGTAGCTGCCGTCCGCCTGCCTGGTCGCCTTGCAGCGCATCGCGGTGGCGTCGGAACCGGACTGCGGCTCGGTCAGGGCGAACGCGCCGATCTCGCGGCCCTCGGCAATCGCGCGCACGTACAACTGCTTCTGCGCCTCGGTGCCGAAGGTCAGGATGCCGTTGCAGAACAGCGAGTTGTTGACCGAAACGATCGTGCTGTGGGCGGCGTCGGCGGCGGCGATCTCCACCATCGCCAGCACGTAGCTGATCGGATCCATGCCGGCGCCGCCGTACTCGGCCGGCACCTCGATGCCCATCAGGCCGTTCTCGCCCAGCGCACGGATGTTCTCCAGCGGGAATTCGCCGCTGCGATCGTGGTGTTCGGCGCTCGGCGCGATCTTTTCCTGGGCGATGCGCCGGGCCACGTCCTGCAGCATCAGTTGCTCTTCGCTGAAACCAAACTCCACGGCGCGCTCCGCATCGTTGCAATCGATACCAATTGTACCGCCGGGACATTGCAAAACCCTACCTTTCGGGTGGCCACCGCTGGACATCGCTTGACCCGCGGGCCGCTGCGCACGACACTTATCTCCGAATCGCGATGGAAAGATATAAATGGATCTGGAAGGCTGGTCGTCACGTTTGAAAGTGTTCGCGGATGCCACCCGCGTGCGCCTGCTCGCCCTGCTCGAGGGCGAGGAACTCACCGTGGCCGAACTCTCGGCGATCACCCAGTTGGCGCAACCGCGCGTGTCCACCCACCTGGCCAAGCTCAAGGAGGCCGGGATCGTCCGCGACCGTCGCGCCGGCGTGTCCGCTTACTACCGGTTCGACCATGCTGCGCTCGATCCCGCGCAACGCGCGTTGTGGCAGTCGATCAGCACCGGCAGCGACGACCCGCTGCTGCGCCAGGACGCCGAGCGCGTCCCGGCGGTGCTGGCGATGCGCGCCGCCGACCAGAACTGGGCGGACAGCGTGGCCGGCGACATGGAACGCCACTATTCGCCCGGGCGCACCTGGGAAGCGCTGGCGCGCACCGCGCTGCCGCTGCTCGCGCCGGGCGACGTGCTCGACATCGCCTCCGGTGACGGCGTGCTCGCCGAACTGCTGGCCCCGCATGCGCATCGCTACGTCTGCGTGGACACCAGCACGCGCGTCGTCGCGGCCGCGGGTGAGCGCCTGCGCCGCCATGCGAACGTGGAGGTGCGCGAGGGCGACATGCACGCCTTGCCGTTCAAGGACGCCAGCTTCGACCTGGTCGTGCTGATGCATGCACTTACCTACTCGGTGAAGCCGGCGCAGGCCGTCGCCGAGGCCGCGCGCGTGCTGCGCAAGGGCGGTCGCCTGCTGCTTTCCAGCCTGGCCAAGCACGAACACCGTTCGGTGGTGGAAGCCTATGGCCACGTCAACCTCGGTTTCAGCGAGAAGGAATTGCGCAGGTTCGCCGAGAAGGCCGGCCTGGCCATCGCCAGCGCCGAGACCGTCACCCGCGAACGCCGGCCACCGCATTTCGAGGTGATCTCGCTGCTCGGAACCAAGCCATGAGCGCGTTGCGGTGGTTGCAGCCAGAGCGTGTCGCGAAACTCGAGGCCGCGCTGCGCGAGCGCATCCTGGTGATCGACGGGGCGATGGGCACGATGATCCAGCGCCATGAACTGCAGGAAGCCGACTATCGCGGCGAGCGGTTCGCGCAGGGTTACGACGCGCTATTCGCGGTCGAGGGCCATGCCCACGGTGCGGGCTGCGGCTGCGAGGGGCACGACCAGCGCGGCAACAACGACCTGCTGACGCTGACCCGTCCCGACATCATCCGCGACATCCATCGCCAGTACCTCGAAGCCGGCGCGGACCTCGTCGAGACCAACACGTTCAATTCGACCAGCGTCTCGCTGGCCGACTATCGCCTGCAGCACCTGGTGCGCGAACTCAATCGCGATGGCGCACGCCTCGCGCGCATCGAATGCGACGCCGTCGAAGCCAGTGATCCGGCGAAACCACGCTTCGTGATCGGCGTGCTCGGGCCGACCAGCCGCACCGCGTCGCTGTCGCCGGACGTCAATCGTCCCGGCTTCCGCGCGACCTCGTTCGACGAACTGGCCGAGGCCTATCGCGAGGCCACGCATGGGCTGATCGAAGGCGGTGCCGACGTGCTGATGGTCGAGACCATCTTCGACACGCTCAATGCCAAGGCCGCCCTGTTCGCGATCGACGACGTGTTCGAGGAACTCGGTGCGCGCCTGCCGGTGATGATCTCCGGCACCATCACCGATGCATCCGGACGCACCCTGTCGGGCCAGACCGCCGAGGCCTTCTGGTATTCGCTGCGCCACGCGCAACCGTTGGCGATCGGCTTGAATTGCGCGCTCGGCGCGAAGGACCTGCGCCAGCACATCGACGTGCTCGCCCAGGTCGCCGACACCAATGTCAGCTGCCACCCGAATGCCGGCCTGCCGAATGCCTTCGGTGGCTACGACGAAACGCCGGACGACATGGCGGCCGTGTTGCGCGAATTCGCCGACAGCGGCCTCCTCAACCTGGTCGGTGGCTGTTGCGGCACCTCGCCGGACCACATCGCCGCGATCGCGGAAACCGTGAAGGGTTTGCCGCCGCGTGCGATCCCGCGGCTGGAGCAAGCAGCATGATTTCTTTGCTCGTCATCCCTGCGCAGGCAGGACCAGCGCGAAGCGCGCAGGACAGCCGAAGGCTGGTCCCGAAGGGACGAGCGAAGCGAGCAATCCAGTGTCTTTCGGGGTTGACCATCGAAAGCCGCAAGCAAAGTCGCTGGATGCCTGCCTTCGCAGGCATGACGAGCGTGTTGCAATGAGCCTCGCACGCAACACCCGTCTCAGCGGCCTCGAGCCGTTGCAGATCACCCCGGAATCGAACTTCATCAACGTCGGCGAACGCACCAATGTCACCGGCAGCGCGCAGTTCAAGAAGCTGATCCTCGAAGGCCGGCTGGACGAGGCGGTGGTGGTCGCGCGCCAGCAGGTCGAGAACGGCGCGCAGGTGCTCGACGTCAACATGGACGAGGGCATGCTCGATTCGCAGAAGGCGATGGTCGAGTACCTCAACCTGATCGCCGCCGAACCCGACATCGCGCGCATCCCGGTGATGGTCGACTCGTCGAAGTGGAGCGTGATCGAAGCCGGGCTGAAATGCCTGCAGGGCAAGGGCATCGTCAATTCGATCTCGATGAAGGAAGGCGAAGCCGAGTTCCTCCGCCAGGCACGGCTGGTGCGTCGCTATGGCGCGGCCGTGGTGGTCATGGCCTTCGACGAAGTCGGCCAGGCCGACAGCATCCAGCGCAAGGTCGAGATCTGTTCGCGCGCCTACGCGCTGTTGACCGAGAAAATCGGCTTCCCGCCCGAAGACATCATCTTCGACCCCAACGTGTTCGCGATCGCCACCGGCATCGAGGAACACGACAACTACGCGGTCGATTTCATCGAGGCCGCGCGCGAACTGAAGAAGCGTTTCCCGCACAGCCACATCTCCGGCGGCGTGTCGAACGTCAGCTTCAGTTTCCGCGGCAACGAGCCCGTTCGGCAGGCGATCCACGTGGTCTTCCTGTACCACGCGATCCGCGCCGGCATGGACATGGGCATCGTCAACGCCGGCGCCCTGCCCTTGTACGACGACCTCGACGCCGAGTTGCGCGAGCGCGTGGAAGACGTGGTGCTGAATCGCCGCGCCGACGGCACCGAACGCCTGCTGGAGATCGCGGATCGTTTCAAGGGAAAGAAGGGCGAGAAGAAGGTCGAGGACCTGCGCTGGCGCGACAAGCCGGTGCGCGAACGGCTGAGCCATGCGCTGGTACACGGCATCGACGGCTACATCGAGACCGATACCGAAGAGGCGCGCGTGCTGTCGACGCGCCCGCTCGACGTGATCGAAGGCCCGTTGATGGACGGCATGAACGTGGTCGGCGACCTGTTCGGCGCCGGCAAGATGTTCCTGCCGCAGGTGGTGAAATCGGCGCGGGTGATGAAGAAGGCGGTCGCGCACCTGCTGCCCTTCATCGAAGCGGAAAAGCTGCGCACCGGCGACGCCGGCAAGAACAACGGCAAGATCGTGATGGCCACGGTCAAGGGCGACGTGCACGACATCGGCAAGAACATCGTCGGCGTGGTCCTGGCCTGCAACAACTTCGAAGTCATCGACATGGGCGTGATGGTGCCGGCGCAGGCGATCCTCGACCGCGCCAAGGCCGAGAACGCCGACATCATCGGCCTGTCGGGCCTGATCACGCCATCGCTGGAAGAGATGAGCCACGTGGCGCGCGAGATGCAGCGCCAGGGGTTCACGGTGCCCCTGATGATCGGTGGCGCCACCACGTCGCGCGCGCATACGGCGCTGAAGATCGATCCACACTACAAATCGCCGACGGTGTGGGTAAAAGATGCGTCGCGCGCGGTCGGCGTGGCGCAGTCGCTGGTGTCGGCCGACCTGCGCGGGCCGTTCATGGCCGCCAACGACGCCGACTACGCCGACATCCGCCAGCGTCATCGCAACCGCGGCGATGCGAAGCGGTTGGTCTCGCTCGAAAAGGCGCGCGGGCAACGCTTCGATGGCGGATGGGCCGAGTACGATCCGCCCGCGCCGAACATGCCGGGCCTGCACGTGTTCGGCGACTATCCCCTGGCCGACCTGGTCGAGGTCATCGACTGGACACCGTTCTTCCAGGCCTGGGAACTGGCTGGCAAATATCCGGCGATCCTCAAGGATCCGGTCGTCGGCACCCAGGCCAGCGAGCTTTACCGCGACGCCCGCACGATGCTGGACACGATCATCCGCGAGAAATGGCTGACCGCGAAGGCGGTGTTCGGCCTGTGGCCGGCGAACAGCGTCGGCGACGATGTCGTGATCGATGCCGGCGGTGCGCCGGTCACCCTGCACTTCCTGCGCCAGCAGGTGGACAAGCCGGTCGAGCGCCCGGATTTCTGCCTGGCCGATTTCATCGCGCCGAAGGACAGCGGCAAGCGCGACTGGATCGGCGCATTCGCGGTCACTGCGGGCATCGGCATCGACGAACACGTCGCCCGATTCGAAGCCGACCATGACGACTACAACGCGATCCTGCTGAAGGCGCTGGCCGATCGCCTGGCCGAGGCGCTGGCCGAGCGCCTGCACCAGCGCGTGCGCACTGACGCCTGGGGCTATGCCGCCGACGAATCACTGGACAACGAGGCATTGATCGCCGAGCAATACATCGGCATCCGCCCCGCCCCCGGCTATCCGGCCTGCCCCGAGCACAGCGAGAAAGGCACGTTGTTCGCCTTGCTCGATGCCGGCGACAATGCGGGCATGCAACTGACCGAGAGCTTCGCGATGCTGCCGACCGCGGCGGTGTCCGGCTATTACTTCAGCCATCCGCGCAGCCAGTATTTCGTGGTCGGCCGGGTGTCGAAGGAACAGGTCGAGGACTACGCGCGGCGCAAGGGTGCCAGCCTGCAGCAGGCCGAGCGCTGGCTGGCCGCGAACCTGGACTACGACCCGGAATGATGGCGATGCAAGGGCCGTCTGGCGTGCCGCCGGTCGTTGGCATCGTCGGCAGCCACGGCGCGTTCGGGCGCTGGATCGAGCGGTTCCTGCGCGAACGAATGGGTCTGCACGTCATCGGCCGCGATCCCGTCGGCGACACTGCGCTGTCGATCCGCGAACTCGCCACGCAGGCGGACGTGCTGGTCTTCAGCACGCCGATCCGCCACGCCAGCGCGATCATCGACGAGTACGTCGCGGCAGCCGCCGGCGACGAGGCCGGCAAACTGTGGCTGGACCTCACCTCGATCAAGCAGCAACCGGTGGAGGCGATGTTGCGCTCGCGCGCCGAAGTCGTCGGCCTGCATCCGATGACTGCGCCGCCCAAGATCGACACCTTGCGTGGCCGCACGATGGCCGTGTGCCGCGCCCGCCTGGATCGCTGGCAGCCCTGGCTCGAGCATTTGCTGGTGGCGCTGCAGGCCGATTGCGTGGAGATCGAGCCGCTGGCGCACGACCGCGCGATGGCGCTGGTGCAGGGCCTGGTGCATGCCAGCCATATGGGTCAGGCGGCGGTGCTGCGCGACCTCGCGCCCGCTGCCGGCGGCTTGGCGACATTGCACGCCTTGCGCACGATCGGCCACGACCTCGACCAGACCGTGACCGGCCGCATCCTGTCCGGCAATCCGGCGATCTACGAGGACATCCAGTTCGGCAATCCGCACGTGCTGCCGATGCTCGAACGCTTGTCGGACGCGGTCGCCCTGCTCCGCGCGCAGGTCGCAGAGGGTAGCGACGATGCACGTACCGTGGTGCGCGAAAACTTCCTGCGCACACCCGCGGAATGGTTCGGCTCAGGTGAATTGGCCGTGCGCAGCCACGGTTTTGAACGCATGGGCTACCTGCAGGCCGACCTGCAAGGCAAACGTTATCTCAGCGTCTACTTGCCCGAGGACCGACCCGGCTCGCTGCGCGCCTTGCTGGAAGTGTTCGAACGCCTGGGCGTCAACCTGGAATCGATCCATTCCTCGCGCACGCCTGATGGCGAGCTGCATTTCAGGATAGGACTGGAAGCGCTGCCGGTCGCGATGGCGACCCTTCGCGAGGCGGTCGAATCGGAAGGCATCGGCCGCGTGGTCGATGCCCGCGACGACACACGCTGATTACCAGACCAGGTCGTCGGGCACCTGGTACTGCGGGTCGGCGTACGGATCGGACTCGGCTGGCGCGTTGGGGTCGATCTTCAGCGCAACCGCAGGCGCGAAGATCGCCTCGGCTTCCGCCAACAACGCTGCCGTGACCAGCAGGTAACGTCCATCCTGCTGGAGCACGCCCAATTCGCCGGCATTCAGCGCCTTGAGCTGGTCCGAAGTCACGTGGATCCGCTTGATCTTGCCGCCGTACTCGAAATGGCGGACATGCTCGGCATCGGCGGCATTCAATCCCTTGCCGGCGATGAGTTCGGCGAGTTTCGCCTTCGCTTCGCGGCGCTTGCGCGCGTCTTCCTGCTTGAGCCGTTCGGCCTCGATGCGCTCGTCCTTCTCGCGCTGCGCGCGGATCGCGTAGGCCTTGGCCAGGTCGATGTCTTCGCGCGTGCGCGGCTTGTGTTGCGCGGGCTTCTTCGCGTCGTTCCTGTTCGACGCCGGCTTGTGCGGCGCCTGGCTGCGCGACCGGGCGTCCGCATGCGCAGGTTTTCCGCCGCGACGTTGCTCGCCGTGCGACGGCTTTCCCGCAGCGTGCTTTTGCTCCGGCCTGCGTTCGGGTTTGCGTTCTGGTGTTGGCGCGGCCTTGTAACCCAGGCCCAGCAACTGGTCGCGTAGCGAAATGGTCATGGTGCGTCGTCGATTCAGTAGTGCGGTGGGGGCGGTTCGCTGGCAGCGTCGCCGACGACCGGACTGGCCGCCATCGCGCTGCGCAGGTGGCGCAACTCCTCCATGGCGCGATGCAGCAGCAATGCATTGCGCGATTCTTCATCGCGGGCTGCGGCCAGCGCGTCGCTGAGATCCTGCAGCGCCTGCTCCTGGAACGCGAGCCGCATTTCCAGGTCGATCATGCGCTGCTCGTTCACGTCGGAATCCATCGAAACCTCACG
The DNA here is from genome assembly GCA_036666995.1 of Thermomonas sp. GTDB lineage: Bacteria > Pseudomonadota > Gammaproteobacteria > Xanthomonadales > Xanthomonadaceae > Thermomonas. Next base: position 9,692 of record JAVWUU010000031.1, on the reverse strand, counting down.
TGGCAGGCGAACGCAGCGAACGCCCGCGCCCGATGCCGTAATACGCCAGGCCAGCGGCCTCGACCTCGGCCGGCTCGTACAGGTTGCGACCGTCGAACACCACCTGGTCCGACAGCTCGCGCTTGAGCATGGCGAAATCCGGGCTGCGGAACTGCTTCCACTCGGTGACCACGACCAGCGCATCGGCACCCAGCAACGCGTCGCCGGAGGATGCGCACAAGGCCAGGTCGGCGCGTTCGCCGAAGATCCGCCGGGTCTCGTCGATCGCCTCGGGATCGTAGGCGCGTACGTACGCGCCTGCGTCCCACAACTGCTGCAACAGGCGACGGCTGGAGGCCTCACGCATGTCGTCGGTATTCGGCTTGAACGCCAGCCCCCACAGCGCGATGGTCTTGCCGCGCAGGTTGGCCTGGCCACCGTAATGGCGCGTCATCAGTTCGAACAGATGGCCTTTCTGCGCTTCGTTGACGGCCTCGACCGCTCCCAGCAGGCGCGGTTGCACGCCATGTTGCTGCGCCGTGCGGGCCAGCGCCTGCACGTCCTTCGGGAAGCAGGAACCGCCGTAGCCGGCACCGGGATAGATGAAGTGCCAGCCGATGCGCGGGTCCGAGCCGATGCCCTTGCGCACATGCTCGATGTCGGCGCCCACCTGCTCGGCGATGTTGGCGATCTCGTTCATGAAGCTGATCTTGGTCGCCAGCATCGCGTTGGCCGCGTACTTGGTCAGCTCGGCGGAACGCACGTCCATCGCCACGATGCGGTCGTGGTTGCGGTTGAACGGCGCGTACAGGCGCTTGAGCGTGGCCACCGCCGCGGGATTGTCGGCACCGATGACGATGCGGTCCGGGCGCATGCAGTCCTCGACCGCGGCGCCCTCCTTCAGGAATTCCGGATTGGACACCACGTCGAAGCCGATGTCCTCGCCGCGCGCCGCGAGTTCCGCCGCGATCGTCGCGCGCACCTTGTCGGCGGTGCCGACCGGGACGGTGGATTTGTCGACCACCACCGCCGGCTTGCGCAGGTGTTGGCCGATGGATTTCGCCACTGCCAGGACGTATTGCAGGTCGGCGCTGCCGTCCTCGTCCGGCGGCGTGCCTACCGCGATGAAAATGACGTCGCCGTGTGCGACGCCAGCCGCCGCATCGGTGGTGAAGCGCAGGCGCCCGGCCGCATGGTTGGCCTTGACCATCGGGGTCAGGCCGGGCTCGTAGATCGGGATCACGCCGTGCTCAAGGCCCTCGACCTTGGCCGCATCGACATCGACGCAGACCACGTCGTGGCCGACCTCGGCGAGGCAGGTGCCGCTGACCAGGCCGACATAGCCGGTGCCGAAGATGCAAACGCGCATGCGGGATTTCCGAGTTCAAGAAAAAAGGGACGCATCGCGAGGATACGTCCCTCATGGGTATGCGAAGTTACTTCGCGCCCGGCTTGACGATTTCGAGCAGTTCGACCTCGAACACCAGCGGCTGGTTCGGACCGATGGTCGGCGGTGCCTGCTCGCCGTAGGCCAGCTGCGCCGGGATCCAGAACTTGAACTTGGAACCCACCGGCATCAGCTGCAGGCCTTCGGCCCAACCCGGGATCACGCCTTGCAGCGGCATCACCGCCGGCTCGCCGCGATCATAGGAACTGTCGAAGGTCTTGCCGTCCAGCAGGGTGCCCTTGTAGTGCACCTTGACGCCGTCGGTGGCGCCCGGCTTCGGACCCTTGCCTTCGGTCATGATCTGGTACTGCAAGCCGGAAGCGGTGGTCACCACGCCGGGCTTCTTGCCGTTCTCGGCCAGCGCTTTCTGGCCCTTCTCCATGTTGGCCTTGGCTTCCGCCATCGACTTGGCGATCTGCTTGGCCTGCATGCGCTGGCTGAACGCCTCGGCGATCTCCTTGGCCTGCTCTTCGGTCAGCAGCAGCTTGTCGCCGGCGATCGAGGCGCGCAGCCCCTTCACCAGCGTGTCGACATTGACGTCTTCCTTGATCTCGTTGAGCGACTTGCCCATCGACATGCCGATCATGTAGCTGGCCTGCTCCTTCTCGGTCGGCAGGCCCGGGTAACCGGTCTTGGCAGCGGCATCCTTGCCCGCCTCGGCGGTCTTGGCGGCATCGCCATCGGCAGGCTTCGGCGCGGATTTGTCGCAGGCGGCCAGCGCGAGCGTGGTGGCAAGGGCAAGAACGGTGGCGCGGGCAAAAGGCTTCATCAGGAACGAACTCCGGGGAATGCAGTGGATTGGGCCGGCGCGGCGAGGCGGCGGGATGACACGAGTATTGCGAACCGGTTGCAGGATCAATCGACGCCGAGCAGTTCGACATCGAAGGTCAGGGTGGCATTGGACGGGATCGAACCGTCCGGAGTTCCCCGCTCGCCGTAACCGAGCTTGGCCGGGATCCAGAAGCGGTACTTGCCGCCGATCGGCATCAGGCCCACGCCCTCTGTCCAGCCGGCGATGACCTGGTTCAGGCCGAATTCGGCGGGCTGGCCACGTTCGTAGGAACTGTCGAAGACGGTTCCATCCAGCAGCTTGCCTTCGTAGTTGACCTTGACGCGCTGGCCGGGTTTCGGGCGCGCGCCATTGCCCTGGCGCAGCACCATGTACTGCAGTCCTGACGGCGTGGAGAACACGCCCTTGACCGTCTTGTTCCTGGCGAGGAAGTCTTCTTCTCCCTTCAGGGCGGCCTGCGCGATCGCGATGCGCTGCGCGGCCTTCGCCGCAGTCAGTCGCGACGAAAAACTCGCACGCAAGGCATTCGCTTCAGCCTCGCTGAGCCGGGTCGTTGCACCGGGCGTGGTGGCGTCCTTGAGCCCGCGCAACAGCATCGGCACGTCGATCTCGCTACTGATGTCCAACAGCGACCGGCCAATGCTGGTACCGATGAGGAGACCCACCTTTGCGTTATCGATGGGAGCCGCGTTCTTGCCGCTCTTGCGCGCATCGATGCGCGTCATCAGGGCCTGCGAGGTCTGCTTGGCTGCGGCCTCGTCCAGCAACGGCTTGCCGCCTGCAAGTCCGTTCGAAAGCGCGCGCTCGAAGGACGCCATGTCCATGTCCGGCAATGCCGGCGCCACAGACCGCGACACATCCATGCCGACCATGTAACTGACCTTGTCGCGCTCACTCTGCAGGCCCGGATCCTGGGCATGCACCGGGCCAGTGACCAGCGTTGCGATCAGCAGCGCAGCCAGCGTCCGCAAGGAAAAACTCATGGTGGTCTCCGGTCGGCCGTCGCGCGGCAAGCCTTCTATTGTCGGTGCCGTGCTCTGGCGGGGCAATCCCGCTGGCCAAACCGACCATGACTTCAGTTGGGTCGATCGGTGCTTGACCTGAGAAAATCTAGTGTTATAGTTGCCTACAACACTGAACACCCAGAGCAGGACGTTCACCATGAACCGCAAGCTCCACAACTCACTGATGGCCGTGGTCTCGAGCAGCGCGCTGCTCGTCGTTGGCCTGCTGGCGGCAGTACCCGCCCAGCAGTCGCTGGTTCCGCAACCCATGATCGCGCTCGCGATCGCCGAGGCGGCCCCGGCCGATGGCTCGCCCCTCGTCGATCAAACCGAAGGCAACGCGGAAACGCCGCGTCGCCAGTCCCGCACGCGCGGGCAGTCGGTGCAGATGCCGTTCTTCTCCTTCGTTCCGCGGGGCTGAGCCGTGACCGCCGTCGAATGGAGCGATGGGGCTCCGATCTACCGCCAGCTGAAGGAACGCGTGGTGGCCATGTTGCTTGATGGTGTGCTGAAGCCGGGCGATGCCCTGCCTTCGGTGCGCCAGGTGGCCGCCGAGTACCAGCTGAATCCGATCACCGTCTCGCGCGCCTACCAGGAGCTCGCGGACGACCAACTCGTCGAAAAACGTAGGGGACTGGGCATGTACGTGACCGAAGGCGCGCCGACGCGGTTGAAGACCAGCGAACGCGACCGCTTCCTCCGTGAGGAATGGCCGCTGGTGCTGGAACGCATCCAGCGCCTGGGACTGGACCTGCAGGAACTGCTGGACCCGAAGGGCAAGTGGGGGTCGAAATGAGCGCCGCCATGGATCGTTCCGTCATCACCGCGCGCGGCCTGCGCAAGATCTACAAGAACAAGGTCGCACTGGCCGGTACCGATTTCGAGATCCGCGCCGGGCGCATCGTCGGCCTGATCGGCCCCAACGGTGCCGGCAAGACCACCGCGCTCAAGGCGATCCTGGGCCTGGTGCCGTTCGACGGCGACCTGAAGGTGCTGGGCAAGGATCCGCGCACCCAGCGCGACGAGCTCATGAACGAGGTCTGCTTCATCGCCGACGTCGCCGTTCTGCCGCGCTGGATCCGCGTCCGCGAAGCGATCGAGTTCGTTGCCGGCGTGCATCCGCGCTTCGATGCCGCCAAATGCCGCCGCTTCCTGCAGGGCACGCAACTGACGCCGGAACTGCGCGTTCGCGAAATGTCCAAGGGCATGATCGTGCAACTGCACCTGGCGCTGGTCATGGCGATCGACGCCAAGCTGCTGGTCCTCGACGAACCCACGCTGGGCCTGGACATCCTCTACCGCAAGCAGTTCTACCAGCGCCTGCTGGAGGACTACTTCGACGAGGACAAGACGATCATCGTCACCACCCACCAGGTGGAGGAGATCGAGCACATCCTCACCGACGTCATGTTCATCCGCGACGGCAAGGTCGTGCTGGACGCACCGATGGACTCGGTTGCGATCCGCTACACCGAAGTGCTGGTCGATGCCGGCAAGCAGGACGAAGCCCGCGCGCTCAACCCGATCGACGAGCGCGCCCTGCCCTTCGGCAAGACCGTGATGTTGTTCGACGGTGCCGACCCGGCGCGCCTGGCCGCGCTGGGAGAAACCCGCAACCCGGGCCTGGCCGACCTGTTCGTCGCCACCATGAAGGGAACCTACGCATGAACACCCCCGTTGACGCGATGGAAATGGATGTCGCGACCCCGCGTGCGCCGCGTGCGGCACCGCATGCCACGCACAAGCTCAAGCTCCTGCTGAAACGCGAGTTCTGGGAGCACAAGGGCGGTTTCCTGTGGGCCCCGGTGTGGGCCGGCGCGATTTCGCTGCTGCTGACCTTGATGGCATTGATCGTGGGTGAAGTGGCGGCGCGCAAGGCGATCGCCAGCGGCAAGATGCAGATCGACGGCGACGTCACCATCAATGGCCTCGACCTGGGCGTGCTGACTTCGAAGATGGATCCGGACGACCTGCGCAAGTTGGCCGACGGCATCGACCTGAGCATGCTCAGCTCCGCGCTCTGGCCAATGATCGTGCTCGGCTTCGTGGTGTTCTTCTACTGCCTGGGCAGCCTCTACGACGAACGCAAGGATCGCAGCGTGCTGTTCTGGAAGTCGTTGCCGCTGTCCGACCGCGACACCGTGCTGTCCAAGGCTGCCAGCGCCCTGCTCGTTGCCCCCACCCTGGCGGTGGCTGCCGCGATCGCCTGCATGTTTGGCTTCATGGTGATGGTGAGTGCGTTCGCCCTGCTTCACAACGGCAACCCGGTCACCCTGTTGTGGGGGCCCGGGAGTCCGCTGGCGAATGCCGGCCTGTTGCTGGCGATGATCCCGATCTACGCCTTGTGGGCGCTGCCCGCGGTGGGCTGGCTGATGCTGTGCTCCGCGTGGTCCCGCAGCAAGCCGTTCCTGTGGGCAATCATGATCCCGGTGTTCGCCGGCATCTTCATCAGCTGGTTCGAGATCATGAATGTGTTCGACCTGCAGAGCGGCTGGTTCTGGAAGAACATCGTCGCCCGCAGCCTGCTGAGCGTGTTCCCGGGCACCTGGATCGACGTGATGGACATCGCCGCGGTTGCCAAGCATGAGCTGCCCAGCCACGCGATGGTGCTGAAGTCGACATATGGCGTGCTGGCGACCCCGCAGCTGTGGATCGGCGCCGCCGCCGGCATCGCGATGCTCTTCGCCGCGGTCCGCATCCGCCGCTGGCGCGACGACAACTGAGCGAACTTCCCCTTTAACCCAGGACAAGACGATGAAGACCCGCAACCTCCTCGCCATCGCCCTGCTGTCCGCTGCCCCGATGTTCACTGCGCAGGCGGCGGACGGAAACACCGGAATCGGCAGCGAGATCCGCCAGGAACTGGCCAATGCACGCAAGGAAGTCCGCGTCGAGCTGGCCAAGGCGAAGCAGGAACTGGACACCGACAACTTGCGTCTCGACAAGGGGTTCCAGTTCGGCATGCACGACGCGAAGACGTCGAAGCGCGCCAAGGCGGACCTCGCTCCTGCGGAGATCACGCCGCAGGGCGACCTGCTGATCGACGGCAAGCGCCAGGCGATCGATGCAAGCCAGCGCCGGCAACTGCTTGCCTACCGCGGCCAGGTGATCGTGGTCGCCAAGGCAGGTATCGACATCGGCCAGCGCAGCGCGGATGCGGCGCTGGAAGCGGTCGGCAACGGCTCATGGGTCGGCCTGCTGTTCGGTGCGATGACCGGCAGCCTGGAACGCCGCATCGAACGCGTGGTGAAGCAGGAAATCGAACCTGCGGTGCGCGGCATCTGCCGGCAATTGCCGGCAATGCTGGACTCGCAGCAACGGTTGTCGGCAAGCCTGCCGCAGTTCCAGCCGTATGCCACCCTCGAAGCGGACGACGTCGCCAACTGCGAACGCGACATCCGCAACGAATTCGCGTCACTCTGACCGGAGCAACATGCAATGAAGCACGCCAATGCCCTCACGTTCGCACTGCTTGCCGGCATCTCGCTGGCCGGATGCAGCCAGCCACCCGCACCGCCGGCGCCACCGGCGCCGCCTGCCCCGCCGGTGGCCAGCAGCAACGACAGCTTCATCGGCCGCCATGTCGGCAAGGCGATCGATGAAGCGCGCAAGGAACTGGCCACCAAGAACATCAGCATCAGCGACGGCATGAACATCAACGTCAATGGCCGCGAGTGGAAGACCGGCGACAGCACCCTGCCCAAGGCGGAGATCACCCCGCAGGGCGATCTGCTGATCGAAGACAAGGCGGTGGCGATCACCCCGGCACAGCGCGCCGAGTTGCTGGCCTATCGCGGCCAGGTCCTGGGCATCGCCGAGGCCGGCATGGCGATCGGCGCGCAGGGCGCCAACATCGCCGGCCATGCGCTGTCCGGCGCGGTCGGTGCGATCTTCGGCGGCAAGGACGGCGAAAAGGAATTCGAGACGAAGATCGAGGCCGAAGCGGCCAAGATCGAAGCCGAGGCGATGAAGCTCTGCACGCGCCTGCCCGCACTGATGGCCAGCCAGCAGACGCTGGCGAATTCGCTGCCCGAGTTCAAGCCGTACGCGCGCATGACCCAGGAAGACATCGAGGACTGCGGCAAGGACGTCGGCAAGGGCAAGGGCGTTGCGGTCACCAGCGGCTGACCGGGACGACCATGATGAAGACCATGCTGCTTGCCCTTGCACTGGCGATCCCTGTCACCGCCGTGCACGCCGCGGATGATCCCAAGCTCAACCAGGCGTTCCAGGATCATGTCGCCTACGTGGCCACGTTCGCGATGCCGGTCCTGATCGAGAAATGCAGCGTGGCCGACGCCGGTTACCTGCAGCGCGCCGCGCCGCTCTATTTCCGCTACGTGAACACCCACCAGGACCAGATCGAACGGGGGCGGATGCTCACCCTCGCCGAACTTGGAGCCGACGAAACGGTACGCAGCTACCGCGAGCGCACCATCGCCAGGCGGCTCGGGGCGCTCGATTCCGGCACGCCGGAACAGAAGGCCAAGACCTGCCAGGGCGCTCTGGCCTTCCTCGGCGGCATGAAGGTGCCCGGGGAATGGCCGTCGCGCGACTGAGGACGCTGGCGTCCCGGGCAAGTCGAAGGATCTGCTACTCGTCGAGCAGATCCTTCGCTTCGCTCAGGACGACAGTCAGCTGGAACCTGCGCCGGCCTTGATGCCGCCTTTCGCAAGATCGGCGGGATCGAGCAACCGGCGCAGCGTTTTTTCGTCCAGGCCGCTGTCCTCCAGCGCGACATCGAACACCGCGCGGTTCTCCGCATAGGCGCGCTTGGCGATCGACGCGGCCTTCTCGTAGCCGATCACCGGGTTCAGCGCGGTGACCAGGATCGGATTGCGTTCCAGCGCCGCGGCAACATTGCCTTCGCGGATTTTCAGGCCGGCAATCGCCTTGTCGGCCAATGCGACCATCGTGGTCGACAGCAACTGCAGCGACTCGTCGATGTCGCAGGCGATCAGCGGCAACATCACGTTGAGCTGGAAATTGCCGCTCTGCCCGGCGATCGAGATCGCGTGGTGCAGGCCCATCACCTGCGCACAGGCCATGCACAGCGCTTCCGGGATCACCGGATTGACCTTGCCCGGCATGATCGAGGAGCCCGGCTGCAAGGCAGGCAGTTCAATCTCGCCGAGTCCGGCCAGCGGCCCGGAATTCATCCAGCGCAGGTCGTTGCCGATCTTCATCAGCGCCACCGCCAGCGCGTTGAGCTGGCCGGAGAGTTCGACCAGGTCGTCCTGCGCGGCGAGCCCCTCGAAGGTATTCGCGGCCTGCTCGAACTTCGCGCCGGTCGCGACATGCAGGGCCTTGGCCACGCCCTTGCCGAATTTCGGATGCGCGTTGATCCCGGTGCCGATGGCGGTGCCACCAATCGGCAATCGCCGCACGCGCTTCAGGCTGTCCTCGATGCGCGCCTGCGCGGAGTCCAGTTGCGCCGACCACGCACCGAATTCCTGCGCAACGGTCAGCGGCATCGCGTCCATCAGGTGGGTACGACCGGTCTTGACGACCTTGCCGAGCGCCTTGCCGCGCTTGTCGATGATCTTTCGCAAGTGCTGCAGCGCCGGCAGCAGGTCGGTCTTCGCGCCGACCACCGCCATCACCCGCAACGCGGTCGGGATCACGTCATTGCTGCTCTGGCCCAGGTTGACGTGGTCGTTGGGATGGATCGCCAGGCCGGAGGCGCGCGCGGCCACGTGGGCGATGACCTCGTTGGCATTCATGTTGCTGGAGGTGCCGGAACCCGTCTGGTAACGGTCGATCGGGAACTGGTCGGCGTGCGCACCGCCGGCGATCGCGGTGGCGGCTTCCATGATGGCGTCGGCGCGCGCGCGATCCAGCAGACCCAGATGGCCGTTGACCACCGCCGCCGAGGCCTTCACCAGCGCCAATGCCTGCACGAAGGCCGACGGCATCGGCCGGCCGGACAGGTGGAAGTTGTCCAGAGCGCGTTGGGTCTGCGCGCCCCACCGGGCGGATGCCGGGACGCGCAACTCGCCCATGCTGTCGCGTTCGATGCGCATCCGGGGGTTCTTGCTGGCGGGCTTGGCCATGGGCCTGCTCCTGTCGGGATCGCCCGAGCATAGCGCCGGCGGGGTTTAGAATTGCGCTTCCCCACCCGCGCGAAACCCCATGTCCGACGCCCTGACCGCCCTGTCCCCGCTCGATGGCCGCTACGCCGGCAAGGTCGATGCCCTGCGCCCGATCTTCTCCGAATACGGCCTGATCCGCGCGCGGGTCAAGGTGGAGGTCGAGTGGCTGCTGGCGCTGGCCGCGGAACCCGGCATCCCCGAACTGCCGGCGTTTTCCGATGCCGCGACCGTACGCCTGCGCGCGCTGGCACAGGACTTCTCGGTAGAGCACGCCGCGAGGGTCAAGGCGATCGAGGCGACCACCAACCACGACGTCAAAGCGGTCGAGTACTTCATCAAGGAAAAGCTCGCTGGCGATGCCGAGTTTGGCCCGGCCCTGG
>JAVWUU010000030.1:0-23123 GCA_036666995.1 Thermomonas sp. | reverse complement strand
ATCACCACGCGCTTCGGGTCGGCGTGGGTGAACAGCGCCGGGTGCGACATCATCTCGTGGTAGAGGAAGTTGTCGCGGGTGGTCAGCATCATCGCGCCGTCGATCAGCATGACGTTGCCCCAGTCCGTCGACTCGTAGATCTCGATGTGCTGGAACGGCGACTGCACCTCGTCCAGCTTGCGGGTCACGCGGAAGCCGATCGACGAACCGGCCTTTTCGAAATTCTCGTGCAGCCAGGTCGGTTCGGTCATCTTCGTGTCCTGAGGTTTTGCTCGTCATCCCCGCGAAGGCGGGGATCCAGCCTTGGATATTCGGTCGAAAAGCTGGATTCCCGCCTTCGCGGGAATGACAGCGATGGGCGCGGATTGTAACGGAGCGGGCGTTACCGCCGTGACCGCAGGTCATACAATGCCGATCCCCCTGCCGTTGGTGTTCCCGACATGACCGACTGGTCGCCCGACCTGGCCCGCAAGACCTACTCGATCCCGCACTGGTCGGACGGCTATTTCGATGTCGACGCCAAGGGCCGCATCGTGGTGCGGCCGAAGGGCGCGAATGGCCCGGTGATCGCGTTGCCCGAGGTCGTGGACGAATCGCTGGCGCAGGGCGGCAACCTGCCTGTGCTGGTGCGCTTCCCGGACATCCTCGGTGACCGCCTCGGCAAGCTGCAGGCCGCGTTCGCGCAGGCGCGCAAGGACTGGGACTACGCCGGCGGCTACACCGCGGTGTATCCGATCAAGGTCAACCAGCACGAAGCGGTGGCCGGCACCCTGGCATCGCACCATGGCGAGGGCTTCGGGCTTGAAGCCGGCAGCAAGCCGGAATTGATGGCGGTGCTGGCGCTGTCGCGGCCGGGCGGGCTGGTCGTCTGCAACGGCTACAAGGATCGCGAATACATTCGCCTGGCGCTGATCGGCCGCAAGCTGGGCCTGCAGACCTTCATCGTCATCGAGAAGCCGTCCGAGCTGGAAATCGCACTGGAAGAAGCGGCCGCGCTGGGCGTCAAGCCGGGTCTCGGCGTGCGCATGCGCCTGGCGTCGCTGGGCTCCGGCAAGTGGCAGAACAGCGGCGGCGACAAGGCCAAGTTCGGGCTCGACCCGCGCCAGTTGCTGACGCTGTGGAAGCAGTTGCGCGATGCCGGCATGGGCGACTGCCTGCAGCTGCTGCATTTCCACATGGGCAGCCAGATTTCCAACGTGCGCGACATCGCCGCCGGCATGCGCGAGGCGACCCGTTACTTCGTCGAGCTGTCGCGGCTCGGCGCGAACATCACCCACGTCGACGTGGGCGGCGGCCTCGGCATCGACTACGAAGGCACGCGTTCGCGCAGCTACAACTCGGTCAACTACGGCATCCACCACTACGCGTCGAGCATCGTGCAACCGCTGGCCGAAGCCTGCGCCACGGAAGGCCTGACGCCGCCACGCATCGTCACCGAATGCGGGCGTGCGATGACCGCGCACCATGCGGTGCTGGTGGCCAACGTCTCCGAAGTCGAGCAGGCGCCGGAAGGCCGCGTGCCGGAGCCGCACGACGATGAATCGCAGCCGGTGCGGCACCTGCGCGAGCTGCACGAGGAAATGGCCGGCCGTCCCGCCGTGGAAGTCTTCCACGAGGCGTCGCAGGCGCATGTCGAAGGCCTGTCCCTGTACACGCTCGGGCAGATCGACCTGGTCCAGCGCGCGCGCATCGACGATCTGTTCTACGCCATCGCCCATGCGGTGAAGGCGCGCCTGACCTACGACGAAAAAAGCCATCGCGACCTGCTCGACGAACTCAGCGAGCGGCTGGTCGACAAGTATTTCGTCAACTTCAGCGTGTTCGAGTCGATGCCGGATGTGTGGGCGATCGACCAGGTGTTCCCGATCACCCCGATCGAGCGCCTCGACGAGGAACCGACGCGGCGCGGGATCATCGCCGACCTGACCTGCGACTCCGACGGCAAGATCGACACCTATGTCGAGAACGAGGACCTCGATTCCTCGCTGCCGCTGCACGAGTTGCGCAAGGGCGAGAGCTATCGCCTCGGCTTCTTCCTGGTCGGCGCGTACCAGGAAATCCTCGGCGATATCCATAACCTGTTCGGCGACACCGACGCGATCGAAGTGCGCTGCGAGGGCGATGGCCACCGCATCGTCCAGCAGCGTCGTGGCGACACCACCGACGTGATGCTGGATTACGTGGGCTACAAGCTGCAGGACCTGCGCGACGCCTACAACGGCAAGGTCGATGCGGCCAACCTGCCCGCCGCCGAAAGCGACATGCTGAAGGCCGCGCTGGAAGCCGGCCTGACCGCGTACACCTACCTCGACGACACCCCGCAGTGAGCGCGGGGTCGGCCGCGCCGACCCGCTTGCCGGGACTCGACCTGCTGCGCGCGATCGCGGTGCTGTGGACGATGCAGTTCCACGGCTTCATCGTCGGTGGATTGGGCGAGGACTGGCACTGGCTGGAACGCTACGGCTGGATGGGCGTCGACCTGTTCTTCGTGCTCAGCGGGTTCCTGATCGGCGGGCAGCTGCTGCGGCCGCTGGCCCGCGGGGAAGCGCCATCGCTGCGCGTCTTTTACGTCAAGCGCGCGTTCCGCATCCTGCCGGCGTTCTGGGTGGTGCTGGCGGTGTACCTGCTGTGGCCCGGTTTCCGCGAGGCACCGGGCATGGAGCCGTGGTGGAAGTTCGCGTTGTTCTTCGTGAACCTCGACATCGACTACGCCAGCAACGCCGCGTTCTCGCATGCGTGGTCGCTGTGCGTGGAGGAGCATTTCTACCTGCTGTTCCCGGCGCTCGCGCTGTGGCTGGCATGCAAGCCGTCGGCGACGAAATTCTGGATCGCGTGCATCGTGGTCTTGCTGGGCGGCATCGCGATCCGCACCAGCGTCTGGCTGCACTTCGACGCGCTGCAGCCGCAGCGCGCATGGTTCGTCGAGGACATTTACTACCCCACATGGAACCGCCTCGACGGCCTGTTGATGGGCGTGATGTTGGCGACGTGGCAGGCGTATCGGCCGGACTCGTGGGCGCGGATGGCGAAGCACGCGAATGTCGCCGCGTTGCTCGGCGTGGCGGTCCTCGCGCTGGCGTTCTGGCTGTTCCGCGAGCGCACCGGCCTGCTCGGCAACAGCATCGGCTGGCCGGTGCTGTCGCTTGCACTCGCCATGTTGGTATTCGCCGGCGCGCAACCGCATGGACTGCTCGGCAGGCGCGCGCTGCCCGGCGCGGCGTGGCTCGCGGCGATCTCCTTCAGCCTTTACCTGGTGCACAAGCCGATGTACGGCGTGGTGCAGTCGTACTGGGGTGCGTGGCTGGAAGGCCGCGGCATCGTCGCGTACGCGGCGTACGGCGTGGCCTCGCTGCTGGCGGCGGCAGTGCTGTATTACGCGGTGGAGCGGCCGGGCTTGCGCTTGCGGACGCGGGTGCTGTCGCGCGGCTGAGCCGGGGCCGTCACGGCATCGACAGCGCCGCTTCCAGGATCGGTTTGGCCCAGTCGGGGGTTGCGCGCAAGGTGTCCGCGTCGGTGGGCCAGGCGATGCGGCCGCCCTCCATCTGCAGCAGCAGGCGTGGATCGGCAACAGGCGTTCCGGGTTCTGCATCCCGACTGTTGTCGTAGACCCGTAATCGCGACAGGCGCGGCAGCAGCGCGACCAGGTTCGCGATCGAGGTGCGGTAGCGTTCGCGGATCTTCGCCTCGGGGATGTCATGGCCGCCCTGGCTGACCCGCAACCGCACGCGGGCCATGTGACGCTCCGGCGAATCCAGCCCGCAGAACCACATCAGGAGTTCGTGGCTGGCGCTGGCATCGCGCAGCCTGGCGGCGATCGTGTTGCCGCCGAGCGTGGTCTCGAATGCGTAGTCCTCGCCATGTGCGATGGCGGCGTCCAGCCGGCGCACGCCTTCCTGCCAGGCGGCCGCATTCGCATCGGCCAATGGGCTACCGGTGGCTTCGACCAATTCCCGGGTGAAGGTATCGGGATTGAACCAGTTGATGCCCGCCTGGCGAAGCATGTCGCCGCCGATCGAGCTCTTGCCTGCTCCGTTCACCCCGGCCAGCACCAGGATGCGTGGCCGCGCCATGCTCAGAAGCTCTCACCCGCGATGACCCTGCCGCCCAGCTCAAGCGGCTTGTCGAACATCGAGTTCAGCTTCTCTCCCGCGCCCGGCGCCTTCAGGCTGGCCATGCGCTCGTCGAACTTGCGGCGCAGCGCGTCCAGCGCGTCCTCGTCGCGGCTGGCGGCCTCGCGCAGCAGGGCGAGCATGGCGTTGTATTCGGCGACCGGGATGATCACCGCCTCGGGTTCGTCGTGGTTGGTGACCAGCACTTTGCCGCTGCGCGCGATGGTCTTCATGACCCCGCGCCAGCCCAGCTTCTTCATGTCCGAGGCCGGCGTGCGCGGCAGGCATTCCAGCGACTTGAGGGCGAGGGCAGGAGCCATGGTGTCATCTCCGGATGGGGATGGGCCAATATACCCTTTTTATCCATTTTTGCCTGAATGTCCTCGCGGATCCCTCAATCGCCTGGCACTGTCGCTGGTGGCGCGTTTGGCTGCACTGGCGGTGATCGCCACGGGGCGACGACGAGCACCACGCCCGCCAGCACCAGCAGCGCGCCGACGATGCGCACGGCATCCACCGGCTTGGGCGCCTGCAGGATGCCGAACTGGTCCAGCAGCAAGGACGCCGTGACCTGGCCCAGCACGGCGAGGCAGATCATCCCGGCCGCGCCGATCCGCGGGACCAGCAAGGTGAAACAGGTGACGTAGATCGCGCCGAACACGCCGCCCGCCCAGACCCACGCCGGTAGCTTCAGGCTGCCCTGCAGCACGATCGGTGTGCGCGTGGTGACCAGATAGGCGCCGAGCATCACGGTGCCGACCAGGAACGACACGAAGGCCGCCACCACCGGCCCTCCGACGTGCGTGCCAAGGCGCGCATTGATCAGGCCCTGCAACGGCAGGATCGCGCCGATCAATACCGCCACCAGCAATGGTCCGGCGATGTTCATTCGCGCTTGTCGCGGTGGACCTGGAAACCGGCCACCGATTGCGAGGTCGGCATGATCTCGAGCCGGTTGATGTTGAGGTGCGGCGGCAGTGTCGCCACCCAGAAAATCGATTCGGCGATGTCCTCGGCGGTCATCGGATTGGCGCCGGTGTACAGCGTGTCCGACGCGGCCTGGTCGCCATGGGTGCGGACCACGGTGAATTCGGTTTCGGCCATGCCGGGTTCGATGGTGGTCACGCGCACGCCGGTGCCGTGCAGGTCGGAGCGCAGGCCCAGCGAGAACTGGCTGACGAAGGCCTTGCTGCCGCCATAGGCATTGCCGCCCGGGTACGGATACACGCCGGCTACCGAACTGATGTTGATGATCGCGCCCTTGCGCGCGATCAGTTGCGGCAGCAGCGCATGGGTCAGCGTCACCAGCGCGGTGATGTTGGTGTCGATCATGGTCTTCCAGTCGGACAGCAGCGCGGCCTGCGCGGGCTTGGTGCCTTGGGCCAGGCCGGCGTTGTTGACCAGCAGGTCGATGCCGCGGAAGCGTTCCGGCAATGTGTCCAGCGCGGTGCGCATCGCGGCCTCGTCGCGGATGTCGAAGCAGGCCGCGTGGACGGCGTCGCCGAGTTCGGCACGCAGTGCATCGAGGCGGTCGGCGCGGCGGCCGGTGGCGATGACCTGCCAGCCGGCCTCGACGAAACGTCGCGCGGCGGCGCGGCCGAAGCCGGCGGTGGCGCCGGTGATCAGGGCGGTACGTGGGGTGGTGGTATTCATGCCGCCGATTCTAAGGCGGCATCGCGATCAGGGCTTCTTCGCGGGTTTGCGCGGGGTGACCGGCTTCTTCGCAGGCGACTTGTCGTCGGCCTTTGCCGTGGTCGACTTGCGGGCACGCCCCGATGTCGACTTGCCCGCGGTCTTCGCCTTGGTCGCGCGATGCTTCACCAGCATGTCTTCGGCCAGCAGCACGTCTTCGGACAGCAGGCCGGCCGCCTTGGCGATCGCGATGCGCGCCTGCGCCTTGTTCTCGTCGGGATTCGCCAGCAGCAGTTCGCGGATCGCCTCGCGCAGGGCGGCCTCGGCGTTGCGCTTGAGGTTGGCTTTCTCGCCGCGCCGGAGCAACGCCATCAGCGCATCGACGACGGGTTTGATGAGGGCGGTTTCGATGGCCATGGCGCGCGTCCTTTCGGGTCAGACACTTTGACGCCGGAGTGTCTCAGGGATCGCGATGCTGCGCGAACAACCAGTCGCGCCACCAGTCGCCGGGCACGAGATCGCCGGGTGGCAGGTGCTGCAGGCCGACGTAGGTCCGCATGCGGATTTGCCGGCCGCCTGCGGCATGGATCGCAGAGACCATCGCGCGATCCGAGTCGATCGGATTCTCGGTGTCGGCATCGCCATGCAGGACGAGGATCGGGATGCGTTTCAGTTCATCCGCGCGCAAACGTTCGGGCGCGATGCCGCTGATCGGCACCGCTGCGGCGAACAGCTCCGGTCGCGCCAGCAGCGACAACCACGTCGCCGATCCGCCCATCGAGAAGCCGCTGGCGTAGACGCGCATGCGATCCACGGGTTGCTGCGCGATGACGGCATCGACCAGTTCCAGCGCGGCGGCCAAGGCGGGTGTCGTGATGGCGACACGCGGTGTGGCCGGATCGTCGTAGTTGGCGCTGCGCACCGGGAATTGCGGCACCAGCACGAAGGCCGGATGGCGCGCGCGGATCGCGGGGATCGCCCAGGAGCGCGCGGCGAAGTCGCGTTCGATCTGCAGGCGGTTGTCGTTGCCGATCGCACCGGAGCCGTGGAACTGCACGACCAGCGGGTAACGGCGGCCGGGTTCGATCCGCGCGGGTGCCAACAGGCGGTACCCCAGCGTGGTGCCATCGCTTGCGGTGAAGGTTCCCGCGACGAAATCATCCGCGCTCAGCGCCGCTGCCGGACTGCGATCCAGCGGTGGCGTGCCACGCACCAGTGTCTCGCCTGCATCGCGGGCGCAGCCAGCCAGAAGCAAGGCCACGCAAGCGAACAGGGCGAAACGCATCAGTTGGTCTTGACCGCCATCGCCGGCAGGCCGCCGCCGGACAGCTTGGCCTTGGCGTCGGCCAGTTCGGAGGCGCTGCCGTACGGCCCCATGCGCACGCGATACACGGTCTTGCCGCCGATCTGCGCCGATTCCACGCGCGCGTTCAGGCCCAGCATCGCGATCTTGGCCTTCACCGTTTCCGCATCGCCCGATGCGCCGAAGGCACCGGCCTGCAACAGGTAACGCGCGTCATCGCTGCTGGCCGGGGGTGTCGTCGTGGTTGAAGCCGCGGCTGTTGCAGTTTCCGTGGATGCCGCCGATGCAGCAGCCGGCGTTTCCGCGATCGGCGCCGGCAGGCTGCCATCGGCGTTGGCTGGCGTGACCGCCGCTGCCTGTTGCTGCGCGGTCTTGGCCTGCGCATCGGCTTCCGCCTTGGCGCTGGCGGCCAGCTCGGCATCGGTCATCTGCACGCCTTCGCCGGGGAGCAGCGTGTAGAACGCGTACTCCGTCTGCTTCGGCTTGTCGGCGCCGGCTTTTCCGGGATCGGTTGCGGTATCGGGGGCGATCGCCTCGCCGTCTTCGTTGCTGGTCGCCGGCTGCGCATCCGGGTTGGGCTTGGGACGGAAGAACCCGTCCGCACCGCCCTCGGATTTCAGGATGCGCGGCACCGCCAGCACCACCGCCAGCGTGACCAGCACACCGATCACCAGCCAGGCCCAGCCCGGCAGTCCGTTGGAGCCGTTGCGTCGCGCTTGCGACTTGCCGCGTCGTGCTGCCATCACATTTTCTCCGGTGCGCTGACGCCGAGCAGGTCCAGGCCGTTGGCCAGCACTTGCCGTGTCGCCAGTGCCAATGCAAGCCGCGCATCACGCAGCGCGGCGTCTTCCACCAAGACCGGCGAGGCGTGGTACCAGCCATGGAACGCGTTCGCCAGTTCGCGCAGGTATTGTGCGACCAGGTGCGGTTCCAGCGTGGTGCCGGCGGCTTCGACCACTTCCGGGAAGCGCGACAGTTCGCGCATCAGGTCCTGCGCCGGCGCGTCATCGAGCAGGTGCAGCGACGCGTGTCCGTTCGCCGCATCGTGGGCATAGCCCTTCTCGCCGGCCTGGCGCAGCAGGCTGCACACGCGCGCATGCGCGTACTGCACGTAGTAGACCGGGTTGTCGTTGCTCTGCGAACGCGCGAGGTCGATGTCGAAGGTCAACTGCGAATCCGGTTTGCGCGCGACCAGGAACCAGCGCACGGCGTCGGCGCTGGTCTCTTCGATCAAATCGCGCAATGTCAGGTAGCTGCCGGCGCGCTTGGAGAGCTTCACTTCCTCGCCGCCGCGCATCACCGTGACCATCTGGTGCAGCACGTAGTCGGGATAGCCGGTGGGAATGCCGCAGTCCAGCGCTTGCAAGCCGGCCTTCACCCGCGCCAGCGAGCCGTGGTGGTCGGCCCCGAGCTCGGTGACGGCGCGCTCGTAGCCGCGCTGCCACTTGCTCATGTGATACGCCACGTCCGGCACGAAGTACGTGTAGGTGCCGTCGGACTTGCGCATGACGCGGTCTTTGTCGTCGCCGAAGTCGGTGGTGCGCAACCACAGCGCACCGCCTTCTTCGTAGGTGTGGCCATGCGCGATCAGCTCGCGCACGGTCTCCTCCACCTTGCCGTCGGCATACAGCGACGATTCCAGGAAATAGCGGTCGAACGAAACCCCGAAAGCAGCGAGGTCGGCATTCTGTTCGCGGCGCAGGTAGGCGACGGCGAACCTGCGGATCGCATCGATGTCGCCCGCGTCGTCCTTGCCGGTGACCACGTGGCCTTCGACCTCGACGCTGTCGCCGCGCAGGTACGCGTCGGCAACATCGCCGATGTAATCGCCGTTGTAGGCATCGGCCGGCCAGGCCTCGTCGCCGGGCTTCAGGCCCTGCGCACGCGCCTGCGTCGAACGCGCGAGGTTTTCGATCTGCACGCCCGCATCGTTGTAATAGAACTCGCGCTTCACGTTCCAGCCGTTGGCGGCCATCACCCGCGCGATGCAGTCGCCGATCACCCCGGCGCGGCCGTGGCCGACATGTAGCGGGCCGGTCGGGTTGGCCGAGACGTATTCGACGCCCACGGTCTTGCCATTGCCGCTGGCATTGCGGCCGAAGGTGTCGGCGGCAACATGGATATCGCGCACCTGCTGCTGCCATGCGGCCGGCGTGAGGTGGAAATTGATGAAGCCAGGGCCAGCGAGCTCGATCTTCGCCACCGCATCCGATGTCGGCAGCGCGTCGACCAGTTGCTGCGCCAGCGCGCGCGGGTTGGTCTTCGCCCCGCTCTTGCCAAGCTCACGGGCCAGCAGCATCGCCGCATTGGTCGAGAAATCGCCGTGCGCGCGCTCCTTCGGGCGCTCGACGGAAAAATCGGGCGATGCAAGGTCGGCGGGCAGGGTGCCGGCGGCACGCAGGGAGGACAGGCCCTGTTCGATCAGGGCGCGGAGCTGGGTTTTCACGAAGGATCAGGCAGCCGTTTCAATGGCTGCGCATTGTACGCGAGGCCGCAGGCAGGGCTGTTCAGCCGGTGAGGTCGAGCCGCCGCTCGATGCGGTCAAGCCGTGCATTCAGTCCGTCGATCGAAAACTGTTGCTGCGCATCGGCTGCGGCCAGCGTGCCCAGGTGCTGGATGATCGCGGCCTGTCCCGTTTCCAGGTTGCCCACACGCCGTGTGAGGTCTTCGAGCTTGCGCTCGATGCGATCCTGGCCGGCCTGGAAACGCTTTAGATGTTCCAGCATCAGGTTTTCGGTGTTGTTCATTTCAGACTCGGATGAGCGTAGCAGGTCATCTGGCTGACAAAGCAGATCCTTCGCTTCGCACAGGACGACCGCGAGAGTCGACTCACACCAGCCCCCGCGCTGCCATGGACAGCGGCGGGCCGTCGCCGATGATGAAGTGGTCGAGCAGGCGGATATCGACCAGCCCGAGCGCCTGCTTGATGCGGGCGGTGACCGCGCGGTCGGCGGCGCTGGGTTCCGGGTTCCCGCTGGGATGGTTGTGACCGATGATCACCGCCGCTGCGCCACGCGCCAGCGCACGTTCGACCAGTGTGCGTGGATGCACTTCGGCGCCGTCGATGCCGCCGCGGAACAGTTCCTCGAAGCCGAGCGCGCGATGGCGGGTGTCGAGGAACAGCACGGCGAACACTTCATGCGCCAGTCCGCGCAGCCGCTGGGCGAAGTAGCGGCCGGCCGCCGCCGGGTCGCCGAGCATCTCGCCGCGTTCCAGTTGCGCGGCCAGGTGGCGATGGCCCAGTTCCAGTGCTGCGGCCAGCGCGCAGGCGCGCGCCGGGCCAATGCCGCGCAGCCGGGTCATCGCCTTCGGTTCGCGGTCGAGCAGCGCGCGCAGGCCGCCGTTCCCGGCGAGCAGGTCGCGCGCGCTGGCCACCGCATCGCGGCCGGCGGTGCCGGAGCCCAGGAAGATCGCCAGCAATTCGGCGTCGGACAGGCTGCCGGCACCGTGTGCCAGCAGTTTCTCGCGGGGGCGTTCGCCTTCGGGCCAGTCACGGATGTGCATGCGGCCAGCGTGCATCGGCGCATGGCGATGCGGCATCGGAGGAGGATCGGCCATCGGGTAAGCTGGTTGCCCGTCACATGGTCAGGAAACCGGCCGGATGCAGGCCTCGCCTTCAACCAACGCTGCATCCCGTGTCCTGCTCTGCGTTTGCGGCGGCATCGCCGCCTACAAGGCCGCCGAACTGGTGCGTCGGCTGCGCGACGCCAGTTGCGACGTGCAGGTCGCGATGACCGACAACGCGCAACGCTTCATCACTGCGCAGACCTTCCAGGCCTTGTCGCACCACCCGGTGCGTACCTCCTTGTGGGATGAAAGTGCCGAGGCGGCGATGGGCCACCTGGAACTGGCCGGCTGGGCGCAACAGGTCGTTGTCGCGCCGGCGACCGCGAACATGATTGCCAAGCTGGCGCATGGGCTGGCCGACGATCTGGTGAGCACCCTGTGCCTGGCCACCGAAGCGCCGTTGGCCATCGCCCCGGCGATGAACCATCGCATGTGGCGGCATCCCGCAACGCAGGCGAACGTGGCGACGCTGCGCGCGCGCGGCGTGCAGGTGATCGGTCCGGACGACGGCCCTCTCGCCGAGGGCGAATCCGGCCCGGGACGCCTGGCCGAACCTGCCGCGATCGTCGCCGCATTGGGGATCCTGCGATGAGCGCGTCGCTGGCGGGGGTGCGGGTGCTGGTCAGCGCCGGCCCCACCTTTGAGGACATCGATCCGGTGCGCTTCATCGGCAACCGCAGCAGCGGCAAGATGGGCTTCGCGATTGCGGCAGTGGCAGCCGAACGTGGCGCCGAGGTCATGCTGGTCGCCGGGCCGGTGCACATGCCGACGCCTGCGGGCGTGCAGCGGATCGACGTCCGCAGCGCGTTGCAGATGCATGAGGCCGTCGTCGGTGCGCTGCCTTGCGATGTGTACATCGGCGCGGCGGCGGTGGCCGATTTCACCCCGCAGGCGATCGCCTCGAACAAGCTGAAGAAGCAGCCCGGCCAGGACACCCTGGTGCTGGAACTGGTGAAGACCCGCGACATCCTGGCCGACGTTGCCGCGCATGCCGCTCGTCCGCGGCTGGTGGTGGGCTTCGCCGCAGAGACCGACAACGTCGCCGGCTATGCGCGCGGCAAGCTGGAGCGCAAGGGCGTGGACCTGATCTGCGCGAACCGGGTCGGCATCGCCGGCGGCGGCTTCGAGAGCGACGACAACGCGTTGCTGGTGATCGATCGCCACGGCGAACGCGCGCTCGGCCCGGCATCGAAGACCGCGCTGGCCGGCGAGCTGCTGGATATCGTGGCTGCTCGGCTGTCCGAACGAGGTCGGGGCTGATGGCGCATTCCCTGCAGTTGAAGCTGCTGGATCCGCGGTTCGGCGGCGAATGGCCGTTGCCCGCCTACGCGACCGAGCACAGCGCCGGTCTGGACCTGCGCGCCGCGCTCGATGCGCCGTTGCTGCTCGCCCCCGGCGAGACCGCGCTGATCCCGTCCGGCCTGGCCATCCACATCGGCGACCCGGGCTTGTGCGCGGTGATCCTGCCGCGTTCCGGCCTGGGCCACAAACATGGCATCGTGCTGGGCAATGGCACCGGCCTGATCGATGCCGACTACCAGGGACCGCTGATGGTCAGCACCTGGAACCGTGGCGATGCGGCCTACACGATCTCCCCTGGCGACCGCATCGCCCAGCTGGTCCTGCTGCCGATCGTGCGCGCGGCGTTGCAGGTAGTGGATACTTTCGAGGAGAGCGCGCGCGGCGAGGGCGGATTCGGCCATACCGGGGTGCGTTGACGGGGGATGACGATGGGTGTGTTCGGAATCGGCGGCCGTGGCAAGGACAAGGACGGCGACGAAACAGGCAAGTTGAAATGGGATCCGGCACGCGCGGCGAAGATGCTGCCGCTGTTGGTCGGGTTGCTCGGGCTGCTGGGGATCTGGTGCCTGGTCAGTGGCGCGCTGCGCATTCGCGACGACGCCCGGCATGCCGGCCTGCAGGTGGCGCGCGACGACGCGGTGATGGCGGCGCGACGCACCCTCAACGACGAACGCGGGCGGCTCGCCCAGCGCCTCGCCGCGGAGCACGTCAAGGCCGCGCTGGCCAAGGGCGATACCGCAGCGGCGCTGCGCGTCCTCCGCCAGGGCTGGCCCGAACTGAAGCGCGCCGAGCTGTGGAACGCCGACCTCACCGACGCTTACGCCGGTTTGCCGCGTACCGGTTTCGGCGCGCTGGCGGCCTGCGAGGCCGCGCTCACCAGTGGCCAACCGGTGGCGAGGGTGGTGAAGACCGCGGGCAGCCAGCACCTGGCCCTGGCAGCCCCGGTTGCCGGCTTGAACGGACCGATGGTGGCCTACGTCGAATTGCCCTTGACCAAGCTCACCAGCGGCATCGAGGCACCGACGGTGCCATCGGATACCTACCTTGCCCTGCGTCAGGGCGATCGCAACGTGCTGGAGCGCGGCGACACCAGCCTGGGCAACTCTGCCGAAGCGCTTGCCGCCAAGGTGCCGGACAGCGACCTGCGCATCGCCGCGTCGGTGCCGGATGCGGCAACCACGCCGTTCGAACTGGGTGGGATGTCCGCGGTCGGCCTGGGCGCGATCCTGGTGCTGCTGTCGGCATGGCTGTGGGTGATCGTGCGCCCGCGCCTGCTCGGGCTGCGCGTCAGCGACGCCGCCGCCGCAGAACCGACCCTCGCGGATCTGCAGCGCGACCAGCCGGCGCCCGAGCCGGTGGTGCGCGAGAAAGTCGTCGAAGACAGTGCGGCCAGCGCGGTGCAGGTGGCCATCGATCGCGGGATCTTCCGCGCCTACGACATCCGCGGCGTGATGGGGAAGACCCTGGATGCCAGCGTGGCCGAACTGATCGGCCAGGCGGTGGGCTCGCTGATGTTCGACCAGGGCCTGGACGAGATCGTGATCGGCCGCGACGGTCGCCTGTCAGGCCCGGAATTGTCCGAGGGCCTCATCGCCGGCCTGCGCAAGGCCGGCCGCAACGTCATCGACCTGGGCATGGTGCCCACCCCGGTGGTGTACTTCGGCTGCTACCACCTGCGCACCGGCTGCGGTGTTTCGATCACCGGCAGCCATAACCCGCCCGATTACAACGGCTTCAAGATCGTGGTCGGCGGCGAAACCCTGTCCGGCGACGCGATCCTCGATCTGCACGCGCGCATCGCCGAAGACCGCCTGCTCGAGACCAAGGTCCTGGGCGGCCTGAGCGAGCGCGACATCGGCGAGGACTATGTCCACCGCATCGCCGGCGACATCCAGGTCGGCCAGCGGCTGAAGGTGGTCGTCGATGCCGGCAACGGCGTGGCCGGCGTGCTCGGCCCGCGCGTGCTGGAGGCGATCGGTGCCGACGTGACCCCGCTGTTCTGCGACATCGACGGTACCTTCCCCAACCATCATCCGGACCCCAGCGAGCCGCACAACCTGGAGGCGCTGGTGCAGATGGTCCAGCGCCTGGACGCCGACCTCGGCATCGCCTTCGATGGCGACGGCGACCGCCTAGGCGTGGTCACCCGGTCCGGCAAGTACATCTTCCCGGACCGCCTGCTGATGCTGTTCGCGGCGGACGTGCTGGAGCGTAATCCCGGCGCGGTGATCGTGTACGACGTGAAGTGCACCGGCCGCCTGCCCGCGCACATCCTTCGCCACGGCGGCAGTCCGCTGATGTGGAAGACCGGGCATTCGCTGATCAAGGCGAAGATGCGCGAGACCGAGGCCGAACTGGCCGGCGAGATGAGCGGCCATTTCTTCTTCGCCGAACGCTGGTTCGGCTTCGACGACGGCATCTACGCGGCCGCGCGCCTGCTCGAGATCCTCGATGCCAGCGGGATGCCGCCGGAAGAGCTCTTCGCCACGTTGCCCGACGGGATTTCCACGCCGGAGATCAAGGTCGATGCACCGGAGGGCGAGCCGCATGCCTTCGTCGACCGGTTCAAGCTGGTGGCGAAGTTCGAAGGCGCGCGGTTGTCGACAATGGACGGTCTGCGAGTGGATTGGCCGGATGGCTGGGGCCTGGTGCGTGCCTCCAACACCACCCCGGTGCTGGTGATGCGCTTCGACGCCGATACCAACGCAGGGATGGCGCGCATCCAGCAGGCATTCCGCGAGCAACTGCTGTCGGTGCAGCCGGATCTCAAGCTGCCGTTCTGACGCCTTGCTGCGCGATCAACCCGCCCGCGGCTCAGCGGGCGGCGCGGGCGCTGTGGCCGCCCCCGCCGGTGCATCGGCCTGCTTCAATTCGCGATAGCGGCGCAGCGAATCCTGCAATTCGTGTTCCAGGGTGGCGCGATCCTGCTGCTGGGTGATCAGGATCTGCTGCTGGCGCTGAAGCTCGCCATGCTGCTCTCGGATCGAATCGCCGAGGCGCTTGCCCACCGGCTCGCCGCCCAATTCCTTGTCGCCGGCCTGGCGGAGCAGCGCCAGCAGGCTCAGGCGCAGGTTGGACAGGCCGAGCTTGCTGGCCTTGAGGGTTTCATCGAGCAGCAGGGTGCGCTCGCCGTAGGCGCGGCGCAGGTCGGCCTCGGTCATGTACGACTCGACCATCGCCAGGTCACGGCGCTGCTGCAGGGCGAGCGCCTCTGCCTGCTTTCGGGCGAGTTCGGCAGCCTGCGCGGCGGCACTGCGCTCGCTGCCGGTCAGCGCGCGATCCACGCGACCGGTGGTCATCCCGCTGCGGCGGCTGATTTCGGTACGCGCGCTGTTCGCCGCTGATGCGGGCAGTGCATCGGCGCAGACCTTGCGGCCACCTTCGATCCAGCAATAAATCTTCTTTTCCGTGGCCGGTTTGGTCTGCGCATGGGCGATGCCCGTGCCCAGCACGGCCATGCAGAACGCAGCGATCGCGGTGCGGCGGAGATGCGTCATGACAGCCCCCTGTGGCAGCCCTGAAGCGTGATGGTCATGCGATGCCGTAGCGCGCGCGGTAGGCGAGCAGGGCATCGCGTTGGCGTACAAGGTCGGCGCTTTCGCCGGCGAATTCAAGCAGGTCGGACAACCCGGCCACGGCGAGCACCGGGATCGCGTGCTCCGCCGCCACCGCCTGTGCCGCCGATTGCGCAACGTCTTCACGCACGCGCTCCTGGCGATCAAGCGCGATGACGATGCCGGCGGGGATGCCGCCAGCGGCCACGATGATGTCCAGCGCCTCGCGGATCGCGGTGCCGGCGGTGATCACGTCGTCGACGATCAGGACTTTGCGGCCGGCCAGCGGCGCGCCGATGAGCGTTCCGCCTTCGCCATGCGCCTTGGCTTCCTTGCGGTTGAACGCGAGCGGCAGGTCGCGGCCGCGGCGTGCGTATTCGCAGGCAAGCGCGGTGGCCAGCGGGATGCCCTTGTAGGCCGGGCCGAACAGCAGGTCGAACGCCAGGCCGGCATCGTCCACGGCATCGGCATAGCAGCCCGCCAGTTCCGCCAGCGCCGCGCCGGAGTCGAAGCGCCCGGCGTTGAAGAAGTACGGGCTGGTGCGCCCGGACTTGAGGGTGAACTCGCCGAAGCGCAGCGCGTCGGCGCGCAATGCGAGTCGAAGGAAGCGGGCGCGGTGGTCGTCGTGTGCAGGATCCATGGGTCGATTCTCCCACGCGTCCGCGGCTGCGTCGCGGGACTTGCGCGGCGTGACGCATCGGCTACCCTCGGCCATCGTTTCCGCCGGACCGCCGCATGCGCATCCTCAGTTTCAATGCCAACGGCCTGCGCTCGGCGGCCAGCAAGGGCTTCTTCGACTGGTTCCTCGCGCAGGATGTCGACGTGCTCTGCCTGCAGGAAACCAAGGCGCAAGAGCATCAATTGTCGGATGCCGTGTTCCGTCCCGCCGGCTACAAGGCGTGGTTCAAGGATGCATCGACCAAGAAGGGCTACAGCGGTGTGGCGATCTACAGCCGTCGCGAACCCGACGAGATCCGCACCTCGCTCGGCTGGGCGCCGTTCGACGACGAAGGCCGCTACATCGAGGCGCGCTTCGGCAATCTCAGCGTGGTCAGCTTCTACATCCCGTCCGGCAGTTCCGGCGAACTGCGCCAGGGCTTCAAGGAAGAGGTGATGGCCTGGCTGAAGCCGATCATGGATGAATGGCTCGCGAGCGGCCGCGAGTACGTGCTCTGCGGCGACTGGAACATCGTCCGCGCGAAGAACGACATCAGGAACTGGACCGGCAACCAGAAGAATTCCGGCTGCCTGCCGCATGAGCGCGCGTGGCTGAGCGGGTTGATTGCCGACGATTGCCATGACGGCCTGATCGTTCGTCCCGAACATGGCTGGAAGGACGCCTTTCGCATCGCCAAGCCGGACGCGGTCGAATACTCCTGGTGGTCGCAGCGCGGTGCCGCGCGCGCCAACAACGTGGGCTGGCGGATCGACTACCAGATCGCCACGCCCGGGATCGCATCGAAGGTGGTCGCCGCGGAGATTTTCCCGGAACCGAAGTTCTCCGATCACGCGCCCTGCCTGGTGGAGTACGCCGGATGACGGCGGGCGCGACGCCGCGCAAGACCACGGCAGGCGACGTCCTGCGCGCGCTGCGCCGGCCGAAAGTGCTGGCGATGCTGCTGCTGGGTTTTTCGTCGGGCCTGCCGCTGTACCTGGTCGGTAACACCATGGGCTACTGGATGCGCGAGGGCGGCAGCGAGCTGTCCGCGATCGGCTTCCTGTCCTGGGTCGGCCTGGCCTACACGCTGAAGTTCCTGTGGGCGCCGATCATCGACAAGACCGACGTGCCGCTGCTCGGCAAGCTCGGGCGTCGGCGCGGCTGGATGGTGCTGTCGCAGATCATCGTCGCCGCCGGATTGGCCGGCATGGCCATCATCCGGCCGGAAGGCGGACTCATGGTGTTCGGCGCACTGGCGCTGCTCGCGGCATTCGCGTCGGCGACCCAGGACATCGTGATCGACGCCTGGCGCATCGAGATCGCCGACAACACCGAAGAGCTCGGCCTGCTGACGTCCGGCACCCAGATCGGCTATCGCAGCGCCCTGCTGGTCACCGATGCGTTGATCCTGATCCTGGCGACCTACATCGGGTGGGCACCGTCGTATTGGGTGATGGCGGCGCTGATGGGCGTGGGCCTGCTGGCGGCGCTGTTCCTGGCGCGCGAGCCGGCGGCATCGCAGGCACCCGGCGTGATCGCGCATGAGCCGCTGTGGACGCTGTCCGGCCTGTTCGATGCCATCGTCGGCCCGTTCCTCTCGTTCTTCCGCACCCACGGCAAGTGGGCGCTGCTGATGCTGGCGGCGATCAGCCTGTACCGGCTGCCGGATTTCGTGATGGGGCCGATGAACAACCCGTTCTATGCCGACATCGGGATCAGCAAGGAATTCGTCGGCGAAGTGCGCGCGTCGCTTGGCCTGGCGGCCTCGGTGCTCGGCATCGCCGCGGCCGGCATCAGCGCGGTGCGCTTCGGCTTCGTGCCGACCCTGCTGGCGGGCGCGATCCTCGGGCCGGGCTCGAATGCGGCCTTCACCTGGGTCGCCTATGCGGGCGGCGACCACGGTGTCTTCGCCGCGGCGATGTTCATCGACGGCTTTTCCACCGGGTTCGCAGGGACGGCGCTGGTGGCCTACATGTCCAGCCTGACCAGCATCGGCTACACCGCGACCCAGTACGCCTTGCTGAGTTCGTTCTACGCGTTGCTCGGCAAGGTGCTGAAGGGCTTGTCCGGCGTGGCGGTGGAGTCCCTGCAGGCGGGCCACGGCGAGATCGGCGGCTATGCGCTGTTCTTCCTCGGTACCGCGCTGACCGGCATCCCCGCATTGCTCCTGTGCCTGTTGCTGGCACGGCGGATGCGTGCCGAGGCGGTGCCCGACTTGCCCGGACGCGGTCCCCCGGGTTAGAAAAGACCTGCGTTCCCCCGCGCAAGCAAGGAAATCCCTGTCATGACCGATCTCGTGTTGCACAACATCCGCCCCAAGCTCGACGAGCGCCTGCGCCGGTTGGCGGAACTGCAAGGCCTCTCGCTCGACACCGTCGGCGCCGAAGCGCTGTCGATCGGCGTGGATGCGATCGAGGACCGGGTGCGCAAGCACCTGCTCAATACCCGCGAGCAGGTCGCACTCAAGGAAGCGATCACCCAGATCGAGAAGGTGCCCGATTCCGCCTTCGCGATGATCGGCCGGGTGATCAGGCGCGACTGAGTCAGGGCGGGTAGATCCCGCCCAGCACCCGCGGTCCGACAGCACCGGTCACGGCCGCCAGGTTGCCGGGACGGTTGGCCAGGGTTTCCCGGGCCAGCCATGCGAAGGCCATCGCCTCCACGCTGTCCGGGTCGAGTCCGTGCGCCGCGCTGGATTCGACTCGGATGCCTGGCATCGCATCGGCCAAGGCGGCCATCAGCACCGGGTTGTGCACGCCACCACCGCAACCGATGACCCGCCGCGTTGCCGGCTGGCTGGCCTGCAGTGCATCGGCCACGGTGCGTGCAGTGAGCGCGAGCAGGGTCGCCTGCACGTCGGCGGTGGATTCGTTGCCCGCCAGCTTCGACTCCACCCACGCGAGATGGAACTGGTCGCGTCCAGTCGATTTCGGCGGTGGCAGCGCGAACCACGGCTCGTCCAGCAGGCGCTCGAGCAGGGCGTCATCGATGCGTCCGGTTCCGGCGAACGCGCCACCGGCATCGAAGCCATGCCCGGTGTGGCGCAGGCACCACGCATCCATCAGCCCGTTGGCGGGACCGGTATCGAAGCCGCGCACCGTGCCTTGCGCCGGCAACAGGGTGAGATTGGCGATGCCGCCCAGGTTGAGCACGGCGCGATCCTCGCCTGCATCGTGCAGGGTGGCCGCATGGAAGGCCGGCACCAGCGGCGCACCATGACCGCCGGCGGCGACGTCGCGGCGACGGAAATCGGCCACCACCGTGACCCGGCAACGCTCGGCGATGCTGGAGGGATCGCCCAGTTGCAGGGTGAAGGGCACCATCCCTTCTTCAAGCCGGCCGTGTGCGCGATGGCGCAGGGTCTGTCCATGCGAGCCGATCGCGGCCAGTTCACCGCGCTCGATGCCGCTGTCCGCGATCGCCGCATTCGCCGCATCCGCGAACGCGCGACCGATGCGAACGTCGAGTTCGCCGACCTCATCCAGCGTGAGTTGCGCGGATTGCTGGCCCAGCGCCACCAGCCGAGCCCGCAGCATCGGATCCCATGCATAGGTGCGGCCGAAGACCAGCTCGGGACGTGCGTGCGCAGTGTCGTCCGCGAATCGCACCAGCGCGGCATCGATGCCGTCGGCGCTGGTGCCGGAAATCAGGCCTAGGAACAGTCGCGCAGGTTGGAGATTGGGCATGCGATGCAGTATCGCACCGAGCCGGTGCGGGTCAGCCTTTCTTGCGGCCGACCGGCTTCTCGGTGCTTGCCACGCGGCTGCCGTCGTCGAGCTGGAAGACCACGTCCTCGACCTCGCGGATCTTGTCGAGCGCGCGCTTGGTCTCGCTCTTGAACGCCACCAACGCGCCGCCGTTGAGCGGTTCCGGCGGCGGCAGGGTCATCTTCAGCGGGTTCATGTGCACGCCGTTGACCCGGAATTCGTAGTGCAGGTGCGGGCCGGTGGCCAGGCCGGTGCTGCCCACATAGCCGATGACCGTGCCCTGCGACACGCGCTGGCCCTGCTTGATCCCGGCAAAGCGCGACATGTGGCCATACAGGGTGGTGCGACCACCGCCATGGTTGAGGATCACGGTACGGCCGTAGCCGCCTTTCCAGCCGACCAACTCCACGCGCGCATCGCCGGCGGCCTGGATCGGGGTGCCGGTGCCGGCGGCGTAGTCCACGCCCTTGTGCATGCGGAACCGACCGAGCACCGGATGCTTGCGCCCGCCGAAGCCGGAACTCAGGCGCGCATACGGAATCGGCATGCGGATGAACGGACGCTTCAACGATCGCCCGTCCGGGGTGAAGTATTCGGGCTTGCCGTTGCGCAGGTGCCGGAAGGCGCTCTTGAGCTTGCCATCCATGGTGAAGGTGGCGGCGAGCACCGGCCCGGTGCTGGCCAGCTGGCCGTTCTTCCAGGTCTGGTCGACGACCACGCTGAAGCGGTCGTCGTCGTCCAGGTCCGAATCGAAATCGATGTCGTACTTGAACATCTCGTCGGTGAGCTGGTTGAGCTGCGAACTGCCCAGGCCGAGCTTGCGCGCGGAGGCGAACAGCGACTTGCCGACTTCGCCGCTCAGGACCACCGTGCGGGTGGTGATTTCCTGCGGCACCGCGCGCTCGCGCAGCGCATCGCCGTCGAATTCCAGTTCCACCGGTTCATCGCCGATGCCGGGCGCGGCCTCGATGCGCATCGCCCGCACGCTGCCATCGGCCGGCAGGTTGAAGCTCAACGCAGTGCCGGGCCGCAGCTTGCGCAGCGCGGGCTTGATCTTCGGATGCTGCATCACCTTTTCGAGCTGGCTGTACGGAATGCCCAGTTCGTCGAACACAGCGCTCAGCGTCTGCCCGGACTTCAGGGTGACCGATTGCCAGTGATCGTTGTTCGTCTTGCTCAGGCGCAGCTGCGGCAGCGCCAGCGACAAGGTGGTGCGCTGGGTACTCGGCGCGGTCTGCATTGCAGTGGAGAAGCCCGGCACGATCGCGGCCAGCAACGCGCCGATCGTGGCGAACAGGCTCGCATGTGCCCAGTGGCGACGGGTCCAGCGGCCATTGAAAGGATGTACGGCGGGCTGCGACATGCTGCTCGCGATGTCGTTCGCATGCGCACGTTCCAGGTTCCCGCGGCGGACGGCGTCGTGCTGCAAATCCGTCATGTGGTCGTCCCCCGCGTGTGACGAATGCGTCGACGCGGTACCATAATCATGCGAACAACATGCGTCAACTCATTGAATATCCGACTGTTTTTCGCCTCTCCGATTTAACGTTACCTTAACGCCATTCCCCGAACGCGGTCACGAAACGGCCGCCAGTGAGCCTTCCTGTGTCCGACCACCAGTACGCCTTCGACCTGATCGCCCGCGGCAGCGACGAAATCCTCAAGCGCGAGGAGCTCGAGGCGCGCCTCAAGGAAGGCCGCCCCTTGCGGGTCAAGGCGGGCTTCGATCCGACCGCGCCCGACCTGCACATCGGTCACACCGTGCTGCTCAACAAGATGCGGCAGTTCCAGGATCTCGGCCATCAGGTCATCTTCCTGATCGGCGACTTCACCGGGATGATCGGCGACCCGACCGGGAAGAACGTCACCCGCAAGCCGCTGACCCGCGACGACGTGCTGGCCAATGCGCAGACCTACGCCGACCAGGTGTTCAAGGTGCTGGATCGCGAGCGCACCGAGGTCCGTTTCAACAGCGAATGGTTCGGTGCGATGACCGCCGCCGACATGATCAAGCTTGCCGCCCAGCACACCGTGGCGCGCATGCTGGAGCGCGACGACTTCGCCAAGCGCTACGCCGCGCAACAATCGATCGCGATCCACGAATTCCTCTATCCGCTGGTGCAGGGTTACGACTCGGTGGCGCTGAAGGCGGATGTCGAGCTCGGCGGCACCGACCAGAAATTCAACCTGTTGATGGGCCGCGGCCTGCAGGAGCACCACGGCCAGAAGCCGCAGATCGTGCTGACCATGCCGTTGCTGGAAGGCCTGGACGGCGTCAACAAGATGAGCAAGTCGCTGGGCAACTACATCGGCATCGCCGAGCCCGCGATCGACATCGTCACCAAGGCGATGAAGATCGGCGACGAGTTGATGTGGAAGTGGATCGACCTGCTCAGCTTCGAGATCGGCGTGGATGAGGTGAAGGTGCTGCGTTCCGATGTCGTCGCCGGTCAGCTCAACCCGCGCGACATCAAGCTCCGCCTGGCGCGCGAGCTGGCCGCGCGTTTCCACGATGCAGCGGCTGCCGAGCAAGCGGTTGCCGGTTGGCATGCGGCGGTGCGTGGCGAGGGTGATTTGTCCTCGCTGCCCTTGCAGGACGTGGCGGTGCCCGCGGATGGTTTGCGCATCGGCGCGCTACTGGTGGCGGCGGGCCTCATGCCGAGCAATTCCGAGGCCGGTCGCAAGCTCAAGGAGCGTGCGGTGCGCATCGATGGTGAGGTATTCGAGGACGCCGCGCGTGCATTCGTGCCGGGTTTCGAGGGCGTGCTGGCAGTCGGCAAGCGCAATTTCGCGCGGGTTCGCCTCGTTCCTGCTTGATCGCGAAAATATTTCTCATCTTCCACTTGCTGTCCTGCAGCAAGCTCCGCTAGAATCATCGACCCGCTTCCGAGTTCATGTCGGCAGGGGGTGAAAAAGCTCCTCACAGGGTGTTGACGGCAACGAAAACCCTTGTATGATGTGCGGCTCACTTCGACGGAAACGTCGCAGCGAGAAACGAACCAGGCGCTGAGGCCGACGTTCGACGATCTTTGACAGTGTGCGCAGGTGACTTGTGCGGGCGTCTGGTGGTGGCAGTTGACCATCAGCAGACGTCTGAACAGATCACATGATTCAAAGTATTCGTACGCAAGTACGACGTACAGCGAGTAAGTGAGCTGGACGGACTCTGCAACTAAAGCTATTGGCCTTCGGGCTATGCAATTTTAAGTGAAGAGTTTGATCCTGGCTGAGAGTGAACGCTGGCGGCAGGCCTAATACATGCAAGTCGAACGGCAGCACAGCTGAGCTTGC
>JAVWUU010000029.1:0-23332 GCA_036666995.1 Thermomonas sp. | reverse complement strand
ATGGCGCATTGGTCGCCGACGACAGCATCGACATCCCGGTCGCGCATCCGCGCGGCGACTTCGTGCACTGGACGCTCGTCGACATTCCGGCCGACGTGCACGCGATCGCCGCGGGCAGCTGCAGCGACGGCATCACCCCGCGCGGCAAGCCGGCCGGCAGCGACGCGGGCGGACGCCGCGGCCTCAACGACTACACCGGCTGGTTCGCCGGCAACGACGCGATGGGCGGCGACTACTTCGGCTACGACGGTCCGTATCCGCCGCCGCACGATGCGCGCGTGCATCGCTATTTCTTCCGCGTGTTCGCGCTCGACGTGGCGACCCTCGACCTGCCGGAGGCGTTCACCGCCGGCGACGTGTTCCGGTCGATGCACGGCCACGTGCTGGCCGAGGCGAGCACCTACGGGACGTACAGCCTGCACGCCTGACGCGGCGCCAGGCGCAGCGGGTCAGCGACCCTCGTTCGCCGACTCCACCACCATGTCCAGCACGTAGGCGTACTTCGACGCATCCGCCGGCACGTCCTTGCGGGTATAGCGCTGCAGGCGCAGCACGTTGCGCACGCCAGGTTCGTGGCGGTAGCCTTCGATCTGGTCGTAGAAATTGCCGAACGCGCCGGGCGTCCCGGCTTTCAGGCCCTTGTCGTCGTACGTGATCTCGCGGGTCTGCAGGCATTGCATGTTCGGCATCAACGGATGGCTGCACGGCTTGGTCTGCGCCGCGACTTCCAGGAACACGCGTTCGCCTGGCCCGCCGTAGCGGGTGTCGGGCGTGGGCGTGCCGACGAATACCAGGCTGTCGCCCGCGGCGTTGCCGAGGGTCAACGAAGGTGCCGCGCCTGCTGCGAGCGCAAGCGACAGCGCACCCTCCAGGCGCTTGCCGACTTCGCCATCCAGCGCCATCAGCTTCGCGTCGGTGCAGGCCATCATGGTCGAGGCCATCCGCCCCACGGTGAGCGTGCCCGCGGCGAGCGCATAACTGCCGCCCATCCGGTTGCAGGTGTTCGAGACCGCCAGCCGGCCCTTGTCGAAATCGAGCTGCACGGGCACATCGGCGCGTGCGAACAGGGCCTCGATGCGGCTGCCGTCCGCGGCCGTGGCGTCCTGCAGGCGCCAATGGAAGCGCGGCAGCTCGGCGACGAGTTCGGGAGCAGCGGGTGCGACGGGTGGCGCCGGCGGTTCGGGGGCGGCGGGTGCCGCGGGTTCCGAAGTCGACATCGTGCCGGTGCAGGCGGCGAGGGCGAGCGGCAACAGCAGGGCGAGCGACGACATGCGCATGGACGGGCTCCTTGCAGGGACGGGACGACAGGCCGCCGCGTCATCCGCCCGGCGGCTTATCCCCCGCTCGGCAGCCACAACAGCAGGGCGATGCCGAGGAGCAGGCGATACACCGCGAAGGCGGTGAAGCGATGGGTCTCGATGTAGCGTAGCAGCCACTTCACCGCGACGAAGGCGGTGATCGCCGAGGCCACGAAGGCCACGCCCAGCGCGGTCCAGTCCTCGCCGTGCAGGCCACCGTGGCGGGCCATCGACAGCAGTTCGTAGCCGGTCGCGGCGAACATGGTGGGGATGCCGACCAGGAAGGCGAATTCGGTCGCCGCCGAGCGACTGGTGGTGCCGGCCAGCAACGCGACGAAGATCGTCGCCGCGGAACGCGACGTGCCCGGGAACACGCCGGCGACCACCTGCGCCACGCCGACCAGCACAGCGGTCGTCCACGAAATCGCGGTGCGTTCGCCCTCGCGCGCGGCGCGTTTCGCGGCCAGTTGCTCGGCGACCACCATCCACACCGCGCCGATGATCAGCGCCCACGCGATCGGCCGCACGGTATCCGGCAACTCCCAGCCCATCGCCTTGACCGCGAGGCCACCGACTGCGGTGACGCCGAATGCGACCAGCAGCTTGAAGCCGTATTCGCGCGCCTGCTTCGGGCTGATGTCGATGCCCAGCGGGTCGTACGGCGCGGCCATGTCGCGGCCGGCGAACGCGGCGAGCAGGCCGAGCAGGCGGCGGCGGTAGATCAGCACCACGGCCAGGATCGCGCCGGCCTGGATGGCGACGTTGAACAGGTCGCTGCGGTGGCCCAGCCAGCGTTCGGCGATCAGCAGGTGGCCGGTGCTGGAGATCGGCAGGAATTCGGTGATGCCTTCGATGATGCCGAGCAGCAGTGCGGCGAGCAGGTCGTTCATGGGCGGCGGGCAGACGGTGGTGCGGCAGGATAACGCAGGCGCATTCGCACCAAATCAGTGCACGACCCGTGAAATTTGAACCATCGAAGTGCTAAATCCTTGGCTGCGCTGCAGCAATGTCAGCAAAATCAATGGCTTGGATGTTGGCACGCCGCTTGCAATAGACCGGGTATCCCAACCGTCCGTTTCGGAGTCTGCCGTGTCGCTCGAGAATGTCGAAAAGCTGATCAAGGACAACAAGGTCGAATTCATCGACCTGCGCTTCACCGACGTGCGTGGCGTCCAGCACCACGTGACCTTCCCGAAGTCGATCGTCGACGCTTCGCTGTTCGAGGACGGCAAGATGTTCGACGGCAGCTCGATCAGCGGCTGGAAGGGCATCAACGAGTCCGACATGGTCCTGCTGCCGGACGCATCGACCGCGATCATCGATCCGTTCACCGCCGACCCGACCCTGATCCTGACCTGCGACATCCTCGACCCGGCGACCATGCAGGCCTACTCGCGCGATCCGCGCGGCGTGGCCAAGCGCGCCGAGGCCTACCTGAAGTCCAGCGGCATCGCCGACACCGCGTTCTTCGGCCCGGAGCCGGAATTCTTCATCTTCGATTCCGTGCGCTTCGCCAACGACATGGGCCACACCTTCTTCCACATCGATTCGGAAGAGGCGTCCTGGAACTCCGGCCGCGAATACGAAGGCGGCAACACCGGCTATCGCCCGGGCGTGAAGGGCGGCTACTTCCCGGTCGCGCCGCTGGATTCGCTGCACGACATCCGCGCCGAGATGTGCAAAGAGCTCGAAGCCGTCGGCATCGAAGTCGAAGTGCACCACCACGAAGTGGCGAACGCCGGCCAGTGCGAGATCGGCACCAAGTTCAACACCCTGGTGCAGAAGGCCGACGAACTGCTGTCGATGAAGTACATCATCAAGAACGTCGCCCACCGCAACGGCAAGACCGCGACCTTCATGCCGAAGCCGATCGTCGGCGACAACGGCAGCGGCATGCACGTGCACATGTCGCTGGCCAAGGACGGCAAGAACCTGTTCTCCGGCGACGGCTACGGCGGCCTGTCGCAGATGGCGCTGTGGTACATCGGCGGCATCTTCAAGCACGCCCGCGCGATCAACGCGTTCGCCAACTCGACCACCAACAGCTACAAGCGCCTGGTGCCGGGCTTCGAGGCACCGGTGATGCTGGCCTACTCCGCGCGCAACCGCTCGGCGAGCTGCCGCATCCCGTACGTGTCCAACCCGAAGGCGCGCCGCATCGAGATCCGCTTCCCGGATCCGATGAACTCCGGCTACCTGACCTTCGCCGCGCTGATGATGGCCGGCCTGGACGGCATCAAGAACCAGATCGACCCGGGCGCACCGAGCGACAAGGACCTGTACGACCTGCCGCCGGAAGAAGAGAAGAACATCCCGACCGTCTGCCACAGCCTGGACCAGGCGCTGGAAGCGCTCGACAAGGATCGTGAGTTCCTGAAGGCCGGCGGCGTGATGAGCGATGACTTCATCGACGGCTACATCGCGCTGAAGATGCAGGAAGTGACCAAGTTCCGCGCGGCCACGCACCCGCTCGAATACCAGATGTACTACACGATCTGACGAGGAACACCGTCATTCCGGCGAACGCCGGGATGACGAACGCAACAACGGTTCGATGCACGACACGCATCGAGGCGAAGCAGGCTGATCCTCGCTTCGCTCCCTCCCCGGCGAGGATCGGATGGGACCGGCAGGGCATGTCGACGGATGTGCCCTGCCGGGTCCTTGTGGCCGCGGAGGAGGTGGAGTGGGCCACGTGTGCGGCGGGGGCCGCACGACGCGCAGGACGCGCATCACGCAAGGAGGAAACA
This sequence comes from Thermomonas sp., assembly GCA_036666995.1. Classification (GTDB taxonomy): domain Bacteria; phylum Pseudomonadota; class Gammaproteobacteria; order Xanthomonadales; family Xanthomonadaceae; genus Thermomonas. The sequence goes on along the minus strand of JAVWUU010000029.1, from coordinate 19,284 downwards.
CGCGATCACCGATCGCTGCGGGCAGGAACGAACACCCTGCATCGCACGTGCACGAAACAATGACTGGGGAGGGCTACCGCTTATCGAGGAGCCTTGTCATGCCGTCTCGCACCCGCACCACTCGTTCGATCCGCAACACCGCGATGGCATCCATCCTGGCCAGCCTCGCGCTTGCGTCCACCGCGCATGCCGGCACCACCGGCACCGTCAGCCTCACCAGCGATTACATCTTCCGCGGCACCACGCAGACCAACCAGGAACCCGCCCTGCAGGGTGGCGTCGAGTACGCCGCCGAAAGCGGCGCCTACATCGGCACCTGGGGCAGCAACGTCAGCTGGCTGTCCGATCTCTCCACGCCCGCCGCACCCATTTCCAGCAGCCTCGAACTCGATGTCTACGGTGGCTACCGTGGCAAGTTCAACGACACCGTGAGCTTCGATGTCGGCGCGCTGTACTACTGGTATCCGGGCGACTTCCCCTCTGGCTTCAACAGCGCCGACACCCTCGAGGTGTATGCGGGCATCACCGTCGCCGCGAGCGAGAAGGTCACCCTGGGGGCGAAGTACTCCGTCGCCGCCACCGACCTGTTCGGCTACGCCGATTCCAGCGGCAGCGGCTACCTCGACCTGAGCGCGAACTTCGTCGTCGCGGAAGGCTTGACCCTGGGCGCGCACGCCGGCAAGCAGTGGATCGATGGCAGCGGCAACGGCGCGTTCGAATACGCCGACTGGAAGCTGGGCATCACCAAGGCGTTCGACAACGGCTTCTCGGTCGGCCTGGCCTACACCGGCACCGACGCCGATGACTCGCTCTACGTGAATCCGTACGGCAACAAGACCGCGCGCGACACCGTCGCACTGACCGTCACCAAGGCGTTCTGACGGACCACACCAGGGAGCCAAGATGAAACTCATCACCGCCATCATCCGCCCGTTCAAGCTCGACGAAGTGCGCGAAGCGCTCGGCGAGGTCGGCATCTCCGGCCTGACCGTGACCGAAGTGAAAGGCTTCGGCCGGCAGAAGGGCCACACGGAGTTGTATCGCGGCGCCGAATACGTCGTCGACTTCCTGCCCAAGCTGAAGATCGAGGCCGCGGTCAGCGACGAGATGTTCGATGCCGCGCTCGAGGCGATCAGCAAGGCCGCCGGCACCGGCAAGGTCGGCGACGGCAAGATCTTCGTCGTCGCGCTGGACCACGTCGTCCGCATCCGCACCGGCGAAATCGGCGCCGATGCGCTCTGACCTTCCCATGGAGACACTCATGAAGACTCGTTCCGTCTCCGGGTGGAAGACCCGGATGCATGTCCTTGCGCTGGCCGCGTTGTGCAGCGTCGCTGCGCTCACGGCATCGCCCGTGTTCGCGCAGGATCCGGCGGCGACAGCGCCTGCGCCTGTCGAAGCCACGTCGCCTCCGGCCGAAGCGCCGCTGGTGGCCCCCGAGGTTGCAACCACCGACACTGCGCCGGCACCCGCCGAGGCCGTCGCAACCGAAGCCGCTGCGCCCGTTGCAACCGCACCTGCCGAAGCCGCGCCTGCGGAAGCAGCGCCCGCGCCGACCATCAGCAAGCCCGACACCGTATGGGTGCTGGTCTCCGCGGCACTGGTCATCTTCATGACCTTGCCTGGCCTGGCGTTGTTCTACGGCGGCCTGGTGCGCTCGAAGAACGTGCTGTCGATCCTGATCCAGAACCTCGCGGTGTTCTCGCTGGTGGCGGTGCTGTGGGCGCTGTACGGCTACAGCTTCGCGTTCACCGAGGGCAATGCCTTCATCGGCGGAACCGACCGCGTGCTGGCGGCGGGCCTCAACGCGTCGTCGATCGGCGCCACCTTCACCAAGGGCGTATACATCCCGGAGCTCGCGTTCTTCGTGTTCCAGGGTGCGTTCGCCTGCATCACCTGTGCGCTGGTGGTGGGTGCGTTCGCCGAACGCGTGAAGTTCGCCGGGGTGATGCTGTTCACCGTGCTCTGGTTCACCTTCGCCTACCTGCCGATGGCGCACATGGTCTGGTTCTTCCCGGGCCCGGATGCGTTCACCAGCACCGAGGCGGTGGATGGCGTGCTGGCCAAGTCGGGCTACCTGTGGGCCAAGGGCGCGCTGGACTTCGCCGGCGGCACCGTGGTGCACATCAATGCCGCGATCGCCGGCCTGGTCGGCGCCTACGTGATCGGCAAGCGCACCGGCTATGGCCGCGAGGCGATCAAGCCGCACAACCTCACCCAGACCATGGTCGGTGCTTCGATCCTGTGGGTGGGCTGGTTCGGCTTCAACGCGGGTTCGGCGCTGGAAGCCGGCGGCGTCGCCGCGATCGCCTTCGTCAACACCTTCCTGGCCACGGCCGCGGCGGTGGTGGCGTGGCTCACCGTGGAGTGGATCGGCAAGGGCAAGCCCTCGCTGCTCGGCGCGGCGTCGGGTGCGGTCGCGGGTCTCGTCGCGATCACTCCGGCCGCAGGCCTCGTCGGCCTCAACGGTGCCTTGGTCATCGGCGCGATCGCCGGCGTGGTCTGCCTGTGGGGCGTCAGCGGCCTGAAGCGCCTGCTCGGTGCGGACGACAGCCTGGACGTGTTCGGCGTGCACGGCGTGGGCGGCATCACCGGTGCGCTGCTCACCGGCGTGTTCGCGGCGCCCTCGCTCGGCGGCGCGGGCATCTGGGACTACGTGACCGAAACCGGCGTGGCCGAGTACTCGATCGCCTCGCAGGTGTGGATCCAGGCGCAGGGCGTGCTGATCACCGTCGTCCTGTCCGGTGTTGTCGCGCTGCTGTCGTACCTGATCGTCAAGGTGACGGTGGGCCTGCGCGTGTCGGAAGAAGCCGAGCGCGAAGGCCTCGACATCACCTCGCACGGCGAGACCGCGTACGAGTCCTGATCACCAGGGGAATCCCGCAAGGGAATGGTGGGCGGGCGACGGCAACGTCGCCCGCTTTTTTGCGATCAGCGCGTGTTGTCCTTGAGGAAGGCCAACAGCCGCGCGTAGAAATCCTCGCGATCCGCATCGATCGCCAGGCCATGGCCTTCGTTCGGATACTCGACCAGGTCCACGCGCGTTCCCGCCTTGCGCATTGCCTTCGCCAGCGCGCGCGAATGCAGCACGTCGACGCGCGCATCGAGCTTGCCGTGGGCGATCAACACCGGGACCTTGATCGCGGCCGCCTGCTGCGCGGGGGATCGCGCGGCCAGATCGGCCTTGTCCTTGCCGAGCACGCGTTCCAGGTACTTCATGCCCAGGTCGGAGCGGCGGATGCTGCCCCATTTGTACATCTTGGCCAGGTCGTAGGGCGCGGCGTACCCCGCCACGCAGCGGTACAACGTGGGCTCGCGGATCGCGCCCATCAGCGCGGCGTAACCGCCGTAGCTCGCGCCATACAGGCAGACCTTCGCGGGATCCGCATGGCCCTGTTCGATCGCCCAGCGGGTGGCGTCGGTGAGGTCGTCCTGCATCGCGCGGCCCCATTCGCGATGCCCCTTCTCGACGAAGGCGCGACCGTAGCCGCCGGAGCCGCGGAAGTTGACCCGCAGCACGGCGAATCCCTGGCTGGCCAGCAGGGCCGCTTCGGCGTCGTAGGCCCAGTGATCGAACACTTCGTAAGGGCCGCCATGCGCGACCACCACCATCGGCAGGCGTTCCTGCGCACGACCGGGTGGCGTGGTCAGCAGAGCGTGCAACTGCTCGCCATCGCGGGCCTGGAAACTGACGCCACGGGTCGACGGCATCGGCTTGCCGGCCAGCCAGGGCATGCTGTGCGCAAGCAGCGAGGCCTGCCGCGCGGCACGATCGAACAGGAAGAAGTCGCCCGGCTGGGTATCGCTGGACACGTCGACGACCACCAGGTTGCGGTCGGCGGACGCACTGACCACGCGCACCAGCTTGCCGGGGAACGCGGCCAGGATCTGCCTGAGCGCGGGGATATCGGGATGGGTCGGATCCCACAGGACCGGGCGCGGTCGCACCGGGTCGAAGTACGCGCCCAGGGCGACATCGCCATCCAGCGAGGTGATCATCCAGATCGGATCGGACACCGTGTCGGCGTAGACATCGCTGCGTTGCCCGTCGGCGATCGCGTAACGCTGGATCATCGAAGGGCCCTGCTTGCGTTCGGTCAGCAGGAAGGCGTGCTTGCCATCGGCATCGATGCCCAGCGGCAGCGAATCGACGCCGGACACTGCGGCGTCGTTGACCAGGGTCCAGCCCTCGCCCGCGCTGCGATGTACGTGCAGGCGGCTCTGGCTTTCGTCGTTCCACGAGATCGCGAAGCGCACCTGGCCCTTGCGGTCGGCCACCAGCTCGGAGCGTGCATCGGGCGCGGCGATGACCAGCTCGCCGGTCTTGGTGGTGTGGCCCAGCTCGACCTTGCGGACCTCGTCGATGCAGCCGTCGCCGCCGGCATAACTGCAGCGGGTGACCAGCAGGTGCTCGGGATCGCCGTCGATGGTGGCGAGGAAATTCGCCGGCATCTTGGCCTTCGATCTGCCATCGCGGCCGACCACGTACAGCGCGGGCTGGACCAGGGCGATCCTGTAGCGGGTGTCCGCCCGGCTGGCACCGATCACCAGGCGGTCGTTGTCGACCCATTTCAACACCGCGACTTCGCCGAGCGTCCCGGGATTGAAGCGCACGCTCTCCTGCAGGGTGCGGCGGTCGCGGATGACCACGATGGTGCCGTTTTCGCCGCGCTCGGCGATCGCCATGTGATTGCCATCGGGCGACAGCTTGATCGTCTCGATGGTGCCGCGGCGAAGATGATCGCGCCAGTCGGCCTGGGCATGGCCAGGCCGGGGCAGGCAGCAGGCCAGCACCACGAGCATCGCGAACGGGCGGAGCCGGGACTTCACATTCATGAGTGGATTCCGCAGGGTTGAATCGTCGCGCATTCTCGCGTCGCGGCATGCGGCCTGCATGAACGTGCCATGCGAGGCTTGCCATTTGCGGGGGCAACGGCTGCAATGCCCGCATGACCACCATGCGCCTGACGTTCTTCGCCACGGCCTGCCTGCTGCTGGCGGCTTGTAGCCACGCGCCGCAGGCACCGCGCAACCCCATGGCCGAGTGGGTGCCGTCGCCCAATTTCGACGCGCGGCGGCCGGTGGCGATCGTGATCCACGCGACCGAGCAGGGCTCCGTCGAACAGAGCCTGGAGACGCTGCGCACGCGCAACCGCGGTGGTCCGGTGAGCTCGCATTACCTGCTCGGCGACGACGGCCGCATCTACCAGCTGGTGGCCGATGGCGATCGCGCCTGGCATGCCGGCGGCGGGCGCTGGGGCACGATCACCGACCTCAATTCCTCGTCGATCGGCATCGAGATCGACAACGAAGTGGGCGAGCCCTTCACCGAGGCGCAGATCGCGTCGTTGCTGCGCCTGCTCGAAGACCTGACCAAGCGCCTGTCGATCCCGAAGTCGCAGGTGATCGGGCATGCGGACATGGCGCCGACGCGCAAGCGGGATCCCGGATCGCTGTTCCCGTGGCAGCGCCTGGCCGAGGCCGGCTTCGGGCGCTGGCCCCAGGGCGAGCTGGTGGATCCACCCGCCGGCTTCGACCCGTGGTTGGCGATGGCGACGATCGGCTATCCGTTGAACGATCGCGCCGCCGCCGTGCGCGCCTTCCATCGGCATTACCGCGCACGCGACGATGGCGAGGATCCGCAGGCCGCGTTCGATGCCGAGGACCTGCGCATCCTGCATGCGCTGGCATCGCAGATCGTCCAGCCTGCGGCGAAATGATCGTGTTCCTTTCGACGAACGGACACGAGTGAGCCAGATGCAAGCGCGCCATCCGCGTTTCATGATCGCCTGCGCGGCGCGCACCGGCAGCACGATGCTGGTGCGCACGCTGCGCAGCCATCCCGCAATGATCGTGCATGGTGAAGTCTGGGGCGATCGCATGGTTGGCGTGGACGGTCCGTTGGCTCAAGCCTGCGATGCCGATCCGGCGATGCGCGATGCACTGGAGGCGATGCGCTTCGCGCAACCCGAACGCGTGCTGCGCGAGACGTTCCTAGAACGACACGATGCGCAGTCCGTCGGCTTCAAGCTGAAATACGACGAACTGGTGCGTCCGCAATGGCAGGCGATCCGCGGGCTGGTGGAAGCGGACAAGGATCTGGCGATCGTGTTCCTGCATCGCCGCGACCTGCTGCGTCGCTATCTCTCGCACCAGGTGGTGCTGCGCCAGACCGGCGTCACCGTGGTGGTGGCCGGTGGCACGCCGCCGCCGGTGCAACCGTTCGTGGTCGACATCGACGACCTGCTGCGCGACATCGCCGAAACACGCCGTCGCACCCGCGAATTCGAAGCTGCCTTTGCCGCGCATCCGTCGCTGCATGTCGAATACGAAGACCTGGCGGCCGATCCGCAGGCGCAATGCAGCCGCGTGTTCGACTTCCTCGGCGTGGGATCGGTACCTGTGCGGGTAGCGACCGAGAAGATCGTGCGCACGCCGCCGGAAACGCTCGTCCTGAATTACGCAGAAGTGCAAGCGGTGCTAGCTGCCGCCGGCGAAGGTTGATCGCTCAGCGCGTTTCGCCGCGCAACTGCGGATACGGATTGATCGCGGTACCTTTCCACCACTGCTGCTCGGGACCGAGTTCGAAGATCGCAAAATGCAGGTGCGGCGCATCGGGATTGGCATTGCCGGTGGCACCGACATAGCCGATCACCTGGCCACGCTTGAGCGCCTGTTTTTCCGCGATGCCGGGCGCGTAGCTCTGCAGATGCGCGTAGTAATAAGCCAGTGTGCGCTGCGGGTTGAACTGGTAGAGGGTGGTGCCGCCAAGCTTGCTGTCGAACAGCTTCTCGACCGTGCCATCCGCCACCGCCAGCACCGGCGTGCCAGCCGGCGCCATGACGTCGATCGCATCGTGCACGCGACCACCGCTGCGCGCATCGGTGAAGGTGTCCTGCAATTGCGTGGCGGTGATGCCCTGCACGGGGATGAGCAGGGCGGATGTCGTGGCAGTGGTGGTCGCTGCAGGATCGATGGTGGTCGTCGGGCCAATGCCGGTGGCGCGCACGGCAGGCGGTGGCAGCATCGGCGCCGTCGAAACAGGTTGCGTCGGTGGCGCGCCGGCATCAGCCGTGGGCTGCATCGGCAACGGCGTTTCGATGCGATCGCCTGTGCCCGTTGGTGCAACGCGCGGTGCCACGTCGCGGGTCATCACGTAGTACGTGGCATTCGCACCGACCAGTGCACCGAGCAGGAACAGCAGCAGGCCGCGCAAGAACGGGCGTTGGCGACGTTCGCGACGCACGCGCTTACTCCACCATGCTCACGACCAAACCGACACTGGAGGCCGCGGCGACCGCCGTCGCGCTCCAGTTGGTCAGGCGTACGCAGCCGCTGCTTTGCGTGCGGCCGATCAGGCCCGGCTCCGGCGTGCCGTGGATGCCGTAATGCGGCTTCGACAGGGCCATCCACATCGTGCCGACGGGGCCGTTCGGGCCGGGCGGGAGCTTGGCCTTGCGGTCGCCCTTGCGCGCGGTGACGATCAGCGCAGGATCGTAGTTGTACCAAGGGTTCGCGTCGATGGACTCGATCTTCCACTCGCCGATCGGGAGCGGATATTTCGCGGTACCGCTGGTGATCGGGAACATCGCGTAGGCCTTGCCGCTGGGATCGAGCAGGCGCAGCGCAGCATCCGACTTGTCCACTTCGATCTTCGCCGCGCTCGGCATCGCGGCGATGTCGAGCACGTTCGGCACGCGGATCGTGCCGCCGGCCGCGTCGAGGGCAACGCCAGGATTGAGCGCGGCAAGCAATTTCGGACTGGCGTGGAATTTCTCGCCCAGAGCCTCGGCAGCAGACTGGAACGGGATCGCCTTCATCTTCGACTTGGCCATCATTCCCGATGGAGTCGGCGTGAACGGTCCGGCGACGTCGGCTTCGGTGATCGTGTAGTCGACGAGTGCGGATGCCCCTTGCTTGCGCAGTTCCGCCCAGGTGGCGTCATCCAGTTCTCCGGTCACCGTGAGCCCGCGCGCCAACTGGAAGCCGGCCACCGCCTTGCGACTCTTGCTGCCCCATTCGCCGTCGATCTCGCCGGGCGAGTACCACGCGCGTTCCAGCAAGACCTGCGCTTCGAGGTGCGGCGAGGCGGCACCGGCCGCCTGCGCAACGGGCACGGTTTGCGTGGGTGTTGCCTGCGATGCGACGGACGTTGCGGGTGCGATTGCAGGCTTGCCGGCCTCCTGCGCGTGCAAGGTGGCGCTGGCGAGCAGGAGCGATGCGAACAGGATGGATGGCTTCATGGGGACTCCGGGAATCTGGGCGCAGGCTGCAGGAGCCGGTATCGCCATCGCGTGAATGCGGGTTTCGCGCGGGCTGCGCATTCATGCGGGGTTTGCACTAGATTCCCCCGATGCAGGGCGATTCCCCGAACCTCGAAGTGCTCGATGTCTTGGCCACGCCGGTCCTGCAGGTCGGCGGCGACGGGCGTATTCGCCTGGCCAACGAGGCCGCCGCGCGCTGGCTGCGGGTGGGTCGCAAACGCCTGCTTGGCCTGCCGCTGGCGGCGCTGGAGCGCGAAGGCCAGGCCGTCGCCGGCGCGCTGGCGCAGAGCGACGGTAACCCGCATCTGCTGCGTCGCGTGCAACTGGCTTTTCCCGGCAGCAACGAGTCGCTGTTCGCCGACCTCTGGCTCAGCCCGATCGCCGACGGCGCGTGGTGCGAGGCGCATCCGGTCGACGAATTCCCCGGTGCGGATCCATCGGAACTGCTGCCGATCGCGCTGTCGGCCTCGCTGAAGGGACTGGCCCACGAACTGCGCAACCCACTGGCCGGGATCAAGGGCGCGGCGCAGTTGCTGGCCCGCCGCAGCGACGCCGACGCGCTGGAACTCACCGAACTGATCGAAAGCGAAGTCGAACGATTGGCCGGGCTGGTCGACCGCCTGCTCACGCCAGCTCCGGCACGGCCGTTCGAGCCGATGAACATCCACCTGGTGCTGGAACGCGTGCTGCGCCTCGCCGAGAGCGAGGCCGGCTGGGCCACCCAGCTGCAGCGCGACTACGACCCGTCGCTGCCCGAATTCCCCGGCGATGCCGACCGCCTGACCCAGGCGGTATGGAATCTGGTGCGCAACGCGATCGAGGCCGGCGCCGGCAGCGTGCAGCTGCGCACCCGCGCCGAGCACCACGTGCGCATCGGCGAGGACGCGCATGCACTGGCGGTGCGGCTGGAGATCGTCGACGACGGCCGCGGGGTGTCGCCCGACCTCGCCGAACAGGTGTTCCTGCCGCTGGTGAGCGGGCGTGCGGAGGGCACCGGGCTTGGCCTCGCGCTGGCCCAGCAGGTGGCACGCGAGCATCGCGGCACCCTGGGCTTCCGCTCGCGGCCCGGGCATACCGTCTTCACCCTGCTGCTGCCGCTCGAAACGGTGGGCTGAGCCGCGTTTCGCCTCGCTGGATCTGGGCTAGGATGCACCTTGATGGTGCAAACCGTGATGGGCGAAACGATGGCCGGTAATGCACCCGAGGTCTGGGTGGTGGACGACGACCGATCGGTGCGCTTCGTGCTGGCCACCGCGCTGCGCGAGGCCGGCTACCGCGTCTCCGCCTTCGGCGATGCCGGCGAGGCGCTGCAGGCGCTGGCCAGCCACAGCCCGCCCGCGCTGGTCATCACTGACGTGCGCATGCCCGGCGACAGCGGCCTGGTCCTGCTCGACAAACTCAAGCAGGCGCGGCCCAACCTGCCGGTGATCGTGATGTCGGCGCATACCGACGTGGCCAGCACCGCCGGCGCGTTCCGTGGCGGCGCACACGAGTTCCTGTCCAAGCCCTTCGACCTCGACGAGGCCGTCTCGCTGGCGCGGCGCGCGTTGCCGCAGGCCGAGGACATCGCACCGCCTGCATCGCCCAGCCCGCTGGCGACCGAGGAATTCCCCGCACTGGTCGGCGATGCGCCGGCGATGCGTGCGCTGTTCCGTGCGATCGGCCGCCTCGCGCAGGCACCGCTGTCGGTGCTGGTGACCGGCGAGACTGGTACCGGCAAGGAACTCGTCGCGCGTGCGCTGCATCGCGAATCGCCGCGTTCGTCGCGCCCGTTCGTGGCGCTCAACACCGCGGCGATCCCGTCGGAACTGCTGGAAAGCGAACTGTTCGGCCACGAAGCCGGCGCGTTCACCGGCGCGGGCAAGCGCCACATCGGCCGCTTCGAACAGGCCAATGGCGGCACTTTGTTCCTGGACGAGATCGGCGACATGCCGGCGGCGCTGCAGACGCGCCTGCTGCGGGTGCTGGCCGAAGGGGAATTCTTCCGCGTGGGTGGCCGTGAACTGATCCGCGTCGACGTGCGCGTGGTCGCCGCCACCCACCAGCCGCTGGAGGCGCTGGTCGAACAGGGTCGCTTCCGCGCCGACCTGCTGCATCGCCTGGATGTCGTGCGGTTGCGCCTGCCGCCGCTGCGCGATCGTCGCGAGGACATCCCGCAACTCGCCGCGCGCTTCATGGCCGGCGCGGCGAAGCGGTTGCAGGTGCCGACGAAAACGCTCTCGTCCGCCGCCCTCGAACGCCTGCGTGCGCACCACTGGCCGGGCAATGTGCGCGAGCTGGAAAACATCTGCTGGCGATTGGCCGCACTCGCCCCGGGCGAGGTGGTGACCGCCGCCGACCTGGCCGATGTCCTGCCCGATGCGCAAGGCATCGCCAGCGATGCGAGCGGCGACTGGACCGGGCCACTCGACGCCTGGGCGCGGCAGCAGCTGCAAGCCGGCGTGGAGGACCTGCACGCGCAGGCCAAGGTCGCGTTCGAACGCACCCTGCTGCAGGCCGCGTTGGTGCATTGCGATGGCCATCGCGGCGAGGCCGCGACCGCGCTCGGGCTGGGCCGCAATACCGTGACCCGCAAGCTGGGCGCCTCGCGCAAACGCCGCTGACGTCGCGTTGCCTTCATCGCCAATGAAGGCCGGCGCTGGCACAGTCGCACGCCACGACACACCGCAGGACATGCCCACATGACGCGCACCTCCATCGCATCGACCCTGACCCTGGCGATCGCCGCCGCCATGCTCGCCGGTTGCGCCAGCAGCGGCACGCCCGCGACAACGCGCGATACCCAGGCACCGCCGGCGAAGAGCACCGCCAGCCGCGCGACCGTCAACCTCGCGCCGGCATCCGGCAGCCTGGTCAGCGGCACGCTCACCCTGCTGCCGATGGGCGATGGCGTGCACATCACCGGCGAAGTCGGCGGGCTGAAGCCGGGCGACACCCGCGGCTTCCACATCCACGAGAAGGGCGACTGCAGCGCGGCGGATGCATCGACGGCCGGTGGCCACTTCAACCCGGCGGCGCAAGCGCACGGCCGCAGCGGCCACGGCGCGCACCATGCCGGCGACACCGACAACATCGTCGCCGACGCCAAGGGCGTGGCGCGCATCGATGCGCACGTCACCGGCGTGACCCTGGGCGGCGGTGCCGCCAACGACATCGCCGGGCGGGCGGTCATCGTGCATGCGGCCGCCGACGACTACACCACCCAGCCGACCGGCAATGCCGGTGCGCGCGTGGCCTGCGGCGTGATCAAGGTTGCGCCCTGAGCGATGCGCTTCTTGAAGGGGTCAGAGTGAAGTTTCCCGTCCGGGGCCTGGAACGAGCGAGGGCGGTCGACGGGAAATTCACCCTGACCCCTTCAAGCAGGTTGATCCTGATGGCGTGACTGGATTCGTGGCTGTTTTCCGCTAGAGGAAGAAACAGCCACCGGAATCCGCCCATGCACGCCACGCTCCGCACCTGCCTGCCGCTCGCCCTGCTGGTGCTGGCGGCTTGTTCGCCGAGCCCCGATGGCCAGTCCAGCGCGCCTGCTTCCGCGCCCACACAGACGACCCCGGTCGTCGTCGCCCCGTCGCAGGAAGAACCCGATTGCAGCGACGAGCCGCAACCCGGCGAAGCAGACAAGCGCCCGCGCTGCGGCGGCATGGCAGAGGCATCGCCCGCGCCGCGCGCCTACCACGTCGCGTCCGAGGGCGGCCAATGCGTGATCGAAGGCGATGCCTGCGATCTCGGGAAGCCGTTCAAGTTGTCCGGCTGCGGCATCAAGGGCTACTACACGTTCACCCCGGCATCCGCGCAGTCCGGATCGTTCACCTATCAGGGCAACATGATGGGTGCGCGGGTCAGCGGTTCGGGCGACTACAGCGTCGACGCCAGCGAAGGCGGTGGCACGATCCAGACCGCGGCCTCGCGCAACTGCGCCGCCGCGGGTGGCGTGGGCGGCTGCAACGCCATCAACATCCGTTTCAAGCTGACCCCGATCGCCGCCTGCGGGGCTGCATCGTGAACCGGCATGCCGCTGCTTGCGCGTGCGTGGCTGCACTGATGCTGCTCGCGCTCACTGCGTGCTCGCCGCAGGGCGCACAGGACGATGCCAAGCCGGCAACCACGCCTGCCGCCATCGCGCAGGAAGACGAACCGACGTGCAACGATGACCCGCGCGCCGGCGAAGAACACAGGCTGCCGCGCTGCAGCGGCATCGCCACGGTTTCGCCTCCGCGCGCCTATCGCGTGGTCGGCGGCAGCGGCGATCCGGTCGACCAGGTCGTCTGCGACATCGACGAGACCTTCGTGCTGGATGGAAAACTGTTCGGCGTGGAGCTCAGCGGCGGCATCGACGGCACCTATCGCTTCGTGCGCACGCCGAACATTCCCGGCCTCAGCTGGACAGCGGGCGGCCGTTACCACATCGAATTCCCCGATGGCGCCGACCAGCCCGGCACGTTGACCACCGAAGGTGGCGGCACCACGACGGCCGGTGCCACGTCCCGCGAAACAGCGGGCAGCGAGCGCTTCACCCTGACCCCGGTCGAGGCCTGCGCGCCATGAATGCCGTCACCGTTCCGCGCGCGACCGTGCGCAAGCCCATGTGCCTTGCGGCGGGCTTCGCACTCATGATGCTTGCGTTGTTCGCCAGTGCGGCGGTGCATGCACAAAAGCCGCCGGCGCCAGCAACCCGCTTCGTGCCCGTTGCCGGCGACGACTCGGTGAAGCGGCTGGCCGACAGCCTCGGCAACACGGCGGAAGAACGCCAGCAGATCCTGCAACTGGCCGGTGCCGGCAAGGAACTGTTCGCGCAGAAGTACAAGGGGCGATGGGACAACAGCCTGGCCGGCGCGATGACCTTCTTCATCGTTGCCTCGCGCATCGTCAGCACCGACGAGCAACCCGGCGCCGATGCGGAAAACCGCTTGTTCGAATCGCTCGACGGCATGCTCGCGCAATCCGATATCGGCCGCGCCTCCAACAAGGACAAGACCGCGCTCTACAACACCTTGCTGGCGGGTGCCGGCCTGCCGCTGGTGGTCTACGTCGAAGGCAAGCAGGGCAAGAACGACGCACTGGTCGAGCAGGCCAGGACGATGGCCGCCGGCTTCAGTCGCAAGTTCTTCAACATGGACGTGCAGGAACTGACGGCGATGCTGGAGAGCGGTGTCGATGGCAATGCATTGGCATCCTTGGGCGGCACGCCGAATGCACGCGCCAGCGCGGGCAACAGCCAGGGTATCGATGGTCGCTACGACTGCCAGATGGCTGCGCTGCAGTTCAACGGCACGAGTTACGTCACCCAATACCAGCCCACCGGGATGTGGTTCACCATCAAGGGCGGCAGCTACTCGGCGCAGTCCGGTGGCGGCACGATCCAGGCCAGTGTCGATGTCGTGAGCTTCCGCGGCGGTGCCTACGCCGGCTGGCGCGGCGCGCGCCGGGGCGAGGCGATTGTCTTCCGCAAGGACGACCACGCGAATGCGCGGCCCGGCGAAACCATCAGGAACGGGGACTTCCGCTGCGGGCGGCGCTCGGGCTGAGACCAGCAGATCGAAGTGGCGTCACGCACGCCGAGTCGCGGGCGTCGGTGGGCAGGTTGTTGCCCGAGTCGTTGCGCAGGTCAATCGCTCGATACGTAACCCGGCGCGCGCCGAGCGAAGTACCAAACGCCGGAATACATCCTCTCTGGGAGTACATCATGATTCGAATTGGCAGGATCACCTTGCCCTTCATCGTCGCTTGCGCTGCCTTTGCTCCGGTGGCGCACGCCGACTCCGTCAAGGACGGCAAGGTTGCCGCCGAACAATGCGTCAAATACCAGCACGCCCGTGGCGACAAGCAGATCGCGTCCTGCTGCGCGGACATGCTCGATGGCGCAGGCGGAAAAAAGGCGCAGCAGGAATGCGTGAAGGTCGGCAAGGAGATGGCGGGCGGGAACAAGGAGGCCGTGGTCGAGAAGAAGTGAGGGCCCTATCCGGCGCGTGCGTCGACCTGCAATCAAGGTCGACGCACAAGGCAGGACGGCGCGGGCAAGCGCCGTTTCCGTTAGGTCAAAGGGTCGAAGCGCGGTCAGCGCATGTCGAGTTGTTTCGCCAGGGCTTCCGCCGCTGCGCGGCTGGTTTCCTGCGGCAGCAACGCGTCGCGTAGCAACGGCAGTGCCTGTTCCAGCAGCGCCCGCGCTTCGGCGGGATCACCGCGGTCGAAGCGGATGGCGGCAAGTTCCGTTCGCGCGCACGCGAGGTCGATCGGCAACGCCCCGGCCGCTTCGAGCCTGCCGATCGCAACGCGTTGCGTGGCTTCCGCCCGTGCCAGTTGGCCGAGGTCGCGCGCGAAGGAAGCCTCCGAGCGCAGGGCGTGGATGAAGACGGGATGCGCATCGGGTACCAGTGCAGCCCAGCGCTTGCGTGCCTCCGCCAGCAGCGGCAAGCCGCGAGTCGGGTCATGCATGTGGCGTGCCATCACCACCAGCTGCCACGTGGTGAAGGCGTATTCCGCGGAGTCCTCGCCATCCAGCTTGCGCGCGCGTTCGCGCAGGTCCTGCATGCGCGTGAAGGCTTCCGATCGTTTCCCTGCAAGCCCCAGGCTGCGCGCATGGTTGCGTTCCATCATCCGGCGCGTCGCATCGTCTGCGGCAAGGCCTGCCGCGTCCAGTTTCGCCAGCGCCTGCTGGCTGAGGTCGACTGCCATCGAATAGTCGCCGGCGCTTTCGTGCAAGCTTGCGCGGTTGCTCAGGGAAATCGCGCGCTCCGTCGTGTCCGCAGTCGCCGCGTTTCCGATTGCCTCGCCAGCCGATATCGCCTGCATGGCTTCGCGGAACCGGCCCAGGTCGTTGAGCGCGATGCCCAGTGCGTTCTGCAACACCGCCATGTGATTGCCGGTGGCGCTGGTGGTTTTTTCCTGAAGGGCGATGGCGCGGCGGATCACCGGTTCGGCAGCCTTCGCATCGCCCAGTTTTAGCAGGGCTTCGCCGCGTGCGCGCAGCAGGTTGATGCGCAGTGGCGACTCCGCGGCAACACCGCTGCGGTCGGCAAAGGCGATGCCCTGGTTGGCGATCTCAAGGGAGCGCTTGTATTCGCCATCGAAGGCCAGCATTCCGGCGAGCGTCTGACTGGCGTTGATTACCACATCGCGCGGAGGTGCCTTCATGCTGCGTGCCGATGCGAGCACCTGCAGCCATTCCTGCTCGGCCCGTTTGTTGTCGCCGCTGCGGTAGTAGGCGATGCCTAGCTGGTCGTGGATATACAACTGCTGAGCTGGATCGTCGGGCGCGAACCGGTTGCGCAGCATGGCCGCGCGTTGTGCCGACGCCAATGATTCCTTGCCACGTTCCAGCAAACCCAGTGCGCTCGAGTATTCATCCAGGTCGCTGGCCAACGCCAGCGCTTCCTCACGCCCGGACGCGGTCACGCTGCGCAGCCCCTGTTCGAGTAGATCGGCCGCGATCTTCGGCTCGCCGAGCGATCCGTACAACCTCCCCAGCATGCGCTGCACCGGCTGCTTCACCTGCGGGTCAGCGGTCTTGCGCTTGTCGAGCTCCGCGCGCGCGCTGTCCAGCAATTGGCGCACGCTGACTTCGGTGGCCATCGCCTGCTCGGGCGATGCCGCGGCCAGGGTGTCGGACAGGAACTGCAGCGACTCACGCGTGCGCGCGCTTTCGCGGCGCGCCTCGTTCGCCTGCCACAGCGCAAGGCCGGTGCCGGCGAGCAAGGCGAGCGCGACCGCGCCGACCGCGGCGGCCAGCAGGCGATTGCGTCGCAACCAAAGGGCTGCGCGTTCGCCCTTGCCGAGCTGCGCCGCATTGACCGGCCGGTGCTCCAGCCAGCGTTGCAGGTCGCTGGCCAATGCATCGGCGCTGGCATAGCGCGCTTCCGGTTTGCGCCGCAGGCAGGTCTCGACGATCGCGGCCAGGCCGCCGCGCAGCGACTTCGCCAAGGCCGATGCATCCGCTTCGCCACGCAGTGCGGCCTGCTCCGTCGATGCCTGCGAGGCGGCGCGAGTGAGCGGCTCGGGCTCGCGTTCCAGCAATTGCAGCTGCTTCGCGACCGGGGTGTCGCGGGTCAACCCGAACGGATGCGAACCGCTGAGCAGGCGATGCAGCACGATGCCGAGTTGCCAGATGTCGGTGGCGGTGGTGATCGGTGCGGCGTTCAGTTGTTCGGGCGATGCGTACTCGAAGGTCAGCGCACGATCGCTGGTGGCGGTGGCGTCACCGCCCTCCAGTTGCTTGGCGATGCCGAAGTCGAGCAGCTTCACCTGGCCTTCGCCATCGACCAGCAGGTTGGAGGGTTTCAGGTCGCGATGGATGACCAGGTTGCGGTGCGCATGACCGACCGCCTCCAGCACCTGCAGGAACAGCTGCACGCGCTGGCGCAGGTCCAGCGTGCGTGCATCGCACCACTGGTCGATCGGCGCGCCATCGACGTACTCCATCACGAAGTAAGGGTCGCCGTCGTCGCTGAAACCGCCGTCGAGCAGGGTGGCGATGTGCGGGTGGCGCAGCTGCGCCAGCAGCTGGCGTTCGCGCAGGAAGCGTTCGCGCGCGGCCGGCGAATCCGCCGCAGCGCGGATCAGCTTCAGCGCAGCTCGCTGCGCGTACGCGCCGTCGCTGCGTTGCACCGCGTACACCGTGCCCATGCCGCCGCGACCGATGCCCTCGACGATCCGCCATGCGCCCAGTTGCCGGCCGACCATGGCTTCGCCATGCAAATTGTCGTCGCGCTCGTTCATGGCCTGGCCCCAGGCCGCGGCATCGCCGCTGAACGGCTGGCCCTCGCGGGCGTCCGCGGCCAGCATCGCGCGCACGTCACCGAGCAGTTCCGGGTCGTCGCCGCAGAGTTCGTGCAGGCGTTGTTCGCGCGCGTCGCCATCGAGGTCGACCAGCGCATCGAAGGCCGCCATCGCGCGCCGCTGGCGTTCGATCGCATCGGTCATGGCGCGGTTTCCTTCATCAGGAATGCGCGCGCGCGTCGCCAGTCGCGGCGCAGGGTGCTTTCGCTGATGTCGAGCATGCCGGCGACTTCCGCCTCGGTGTAGCCGCCGAAATAGCGCAGCTCGACGATCCGCGCGGCGCGTTCATCCAGCCGGTGCAGCGCTTCCAGCAGTTCGTCCAGTTTCAGGACTTCGACCGCTGCGGCGTCGCCGGCATGGGCGAGCGCGCCGAGGGTGAGGGCGTCCTGGCCGCCGCCGCGCTTGTCCGCCTTGCGTGCGCGCGCATCGTCCACCAGCACTTGCCGCATCGCCCGCGCCGACAGCGCCAGCAGGTGGTTGCGGTCCTGCGCGGCCAGTTGCGCGCCGCCGAGCTTCAGGTAGGCCTCGTGCACCAGTGCGGTGGTTTCGAAATTGTCGTGCATGCGCCGCAGTTGCAGCCGCGCGGCGCGCTTGAGTTCGTCGTACACCGCCGAATACGCGGCACCCATCGCCTGCGCGTCGCCTGCACGCGCACGCGCCAGCAGGTGGGTCACTTCGGTCGGGGGCGCGGGTTCCACCGTGCGTCGCTCGGCATGCATTGGGCCGGCCGGAAGTGTCGCACGGCTAGCGCAGGCAGTCGGCGCTACCGTCGGCGCAGTGCGCGAACTGCACGGGGACGCCGTGTGCGTCCAGCACGGCGGCGAACTGGCGCTGGCGTGCCTGGAAATGCGCGAATCCGCGTTCAAGCCTGGGACCGTCGGTGTCCTCGATGGCGTAGTGCTTGCGCCATGCGCAGGGATCGAACAGGGCGATCCGCACCTCGCCATCGGCATACCGGGCCAGCGGTTCCGGTGGCGCATCCAGCCAGGCTTCCGCATCCGGTTCGAGCAAGGCGGTTTCCAGCAGCGGCCACAATGCGTCCAGGCCGGTGTTGCGATATTGCAGCGCGACCATCGCGGCGAGGTCGTGCAGGCTGAGATAGCGCGCGTGTTCGACCTGCGCGCCCAGCCCGTCCTGCAGGGCCAGCGCGGTGTCTGCCGCGGCCATCCCGCGATCCAGCAACACGTCTTCCAGCGCATTGCCGGCATCGCGTGCGGCGTCGCCGTGCAGCACGAACGGCAGGATGCGCAATCCACCGCCATCAAGATCCGGATCGCATTGCAGCGGCATCGGTACGTCACCCGCGGCATCCGCGCCGAAGCCGACCATGCGCGGGCCCTGTGCCTGCCCCGGAGCGCGCTGCAGGAGTTCCGATGCGCGCCGGTGCAATGGCCAACCGGGGCGCAGCGCCTCGGCGGGATCGAAGTGCGCCGCCATCAGGGCGAGATCGCATTCACGCACGCTGGGCACCAGCGCGGCCAGGTCGCGGCCCAGCATCGCCACCAACTCGCCTGCGGCCGGGGCCATCAATGCGCGATGCAACGGCGGCGCGCCATCGCGCAATTCGAGGGCGATCAATCCCATGAAAATCGGGCCACGGGAGATCGCGGGCTCGGCGGGCGTCAAGGACATGTGGAGCTTCGGCTCTGGAAGGCGGCGTTAGACTGCGGCCATTATGCCCGCGGGCGCGGGCGCATCGAGGTGAAGCCCATGCAACATGGTCGTCCCGTCGCCATCCTTGGCGGTGTCCGCATCCCGTTCTGCCGGCAGAACACGGCCTATGCCGATGTCGGCAACCTCGGCATGTCGGTGCGCACGCTGGGCGCGCTGGTCGAGAAGTTCGGCCTGCACGGACAGCAGCTCGGCGAAGTGGCGATGGGCGCGGTGATCAAGCATTCGTCGGACTGGAACCTCGGCCGCGAAGCCGCGCTGTCCTCCGGCCTGTCGCCGCTGACTCCCGGCATCACCCTGCAGCGCGCCTGCGGCACCTCGCTGGACACCATCGTCCACATTGCCGGCAAGATCGCGACCGGGCAGATCGAGGCCGGCATCGGCGGCGGTTCGGACACCACCTCCGACGTGCCGATCGTCTACGGCAAGGCGTTGCGCCACCGCCTGCTGCAGGCGGCCGCGGCCAAGACCACCAAGGCCAAGCTGGCCGCGTTCAAGGGCTTCAAGTTCTCAGAGCTCAAGCCGGACTTCCCCGGCGTGGCCGAACCGCGCACCGGCAAGTCGATGGGCGAGCATT
>JAVWUU010000028.1:0-23437 GCA_036666995.1 Thermomonas sp. | reverse complement strand
GCCATGTTCTGGAAGATCCGGCAATCCTCGTGCTGGGTCAGCATCCAGAACCAGGGCACGATGTCGCATTCGTAGGTGTAGATGTCGCCGTCGCTGTCGGGGGACGCCATGCGCCCCGTCTGCGAGAACCGCGAGACATAGCCGTTCCAGTGGCGCTCGCCCTCCATGTGGCTGGTATCGAACGTCTCGATGCGGAGGATCGCCCACTTGCCGATGATCCGGCGCGGGTCGATATCGTCACGCTCCGAAAGGAGGCGCAGGCGGAACTCGAACAGTTCGGAGACCGCTTCGTGCCCGGACATTTCCTCGATCAACAGGTCGTCTTCCCCGTATTCCTGCAGGGTGAGGAAGTACATCCGGTTGCTGGTGGAAAGACTGGGGGGCATGAGTCGATGCCTGTGTACGTGCTGGCTATCGTCGGCGGTGTCGCGGCTGCGCGACATTCGTCCGAAGTGCTATGCGTGGCCGATGTCGCTGGTCACGGCATAGCGCGAAGGGCGTAGAACCCACGCTGCCGTCCATGGCGGCGCGGGCAGGCGTCTGGCGGACTCAGCCCACCGAATAGGTGAAACG
The DNA here is from genome assembly GCA_036666995.1 of Thermomonas sp. GTDB lineage: Bacteria > Pseudomonadota > Gammaproteobacteria > Xanthomonadales > Xanthomonadaceae > Thermomonas. The sequence continues at coordinate 22,864 of JAVWUU010000028.1, read as the reverse complement.
GCCATCCTCGCCGGCACCGATGCGGATCTCGGCGATGCCGCCGCCGGCCGCCATCCGTTCCAGCACGTAGCCGGATACTTCCGGCAGTACGGTCCCGGTCAGGATGTTGTCGATGTTGCGGGCGCCGGAGTCCACCTCGGTGCAGCGCGCGGCGATCGCATCGACCACCGCTTCGTCGTACTCGAAGCTGGCGCCGTGGTTGGCCTTGATCCGCTTGCCGATCTTGTTGAGCTTCAGGCGCACGATCTTGCGCAGGTTCTCGTCGCGCAGCGGGTAGTACGGGATCACCGCGGTGCGGCCCAGGAACGCCGGCTTGAAGGTGCGGTTGAGCTCGGGCTTCAGCAGGTCATTGAGGTATTCGACCGTCGGCAGCTCCTCGGACTCGTTGCAGGCCTGCATGACCAGGTCGGTGCCGGCGTTGGAGGTGAGGATGATCAGGGTGTTGCGGAAGTCGATCTCGCGGCCTTCGCCATCCTCCATGCGGCCCTTGTCGAACACCTGGAAGAACAGCTCCAGCACGTCCGGGTGCGCCTTTTCGATCTCGTCCAGCAGCACCACCGAATACGGCCTGCGACGCACCGCCTCGGTCAGCACACCGCCTTCGCCGTAGCCGACGTAACCCGGCGGCGAGCCCTTCAGGCTGGAGACCGTATGCGCCTCCTGGTACTCGGACATGGCGATGGTGATCATGCTGCGCTCGCCGCCGTACAGCGCGTCGGCCAAGGCGATCGCGGTCTCGGTCTTGCCGACGCCGGAGGTGCCGACCAGCAGGAACACGCCCTTCGGCTTGTCCGGGTCTTCCAGGTTCGCGCGCGAGGTGCGCACGCGCTGGGCGATCGCATCCAGCGCATGGCTCTGTCCGATGACGCGCTCTTCAAGCGAGTCCTTGAGCTTGAGCACCGCCTGGATATCGTCGGCGACCATGCGGCCAACCGGAATGCCGGTCCAGCCGGCGATGATCTGCGCGACCGCACTGGAATCCACCACCGGCAGGATCATCGGTTCGAAACCCTGCAGCGCCTTCAGGTCGCCGCGCAGTGCATTGAGCGTGGCGACCGCATCGGCGCGCGACGGATCATCGGCGGCCAGCGCCTCGACCTTGTCGAGTTCCGCATGGATCTTGCCGACCAGTTCCTTTTCCTGCGCAAAGCGCGCTTCGTCCGCGGCCAGGGTTTCGCTGACCTTGGTGGTTTCCTCGGCGATCTCGCCGAGGCGCTTGCCATGCTCGGCGCCGCCCGCGGTTTCCTTGTCGAGTTGCGCGCGTTCGGTGGCCAGCACGTCAAGCCGCCTGCGCGCGTCTTCGAGTCGTGCCGGCGTGGCGTTCTGGCCGATCGCGATCTTGGCGCAGGCGGTGTCGAGCACGCTGACCGCCTTGTCCGGCAATTGCCGGCCCGGGATGAAACGCGAGCTGAGCTTGACTGCCTCGGTGATCGCCTCGTCGAGGATCCGCACCTTGTGGTGCGCGGCCATCGCCTGGCCCACGCCGCGCAGCATCGACACCGCCTTGTCGTCGTCGGGTTCGTCGACCTTGACCACCTGGAAGCGACGGGTGAGGGCGGGATCCTTCTCGAAGTACTTCTTGTATTCCGACCACGTGGTCGCGGCGATCGTGCGCATCTCACCGCGCGCGAGCGCCGGCTTCAGCAGGTTGGCCGCATCGTTCTGGCCAGCCGCGCCACCCGCACCGATCAGCGTATGCGCCTCGTCGATGAACATGATGATCGGCTTCGGGCTGGACTTGACCTCCTCGATCACGCCCTTGAGGCGGTTCTCGAATTCGCCCTTCACCGAAGCGCCGGCCTGCAGCAGGCCCAGGTCCAGCGACATCAGTTCGACGCCGCGCAGTTGCGGCGGCACATCGTCGATGGAGATGCGCAGGGCCAGCCCCTCGACCACGGCAGTCTTGCCGACGCCGGCTTCGCCGGTGAGGATCGGATTGTTCTGCCGACGCCGGGTCAGCACGTCGACCATCAGGCGGATTTCGGAATCGCGACCAAGCACCGGATCCAGCTTGCCCTCGCGTGCGCGCTGGGTCAGGTTGATGCAGTACTGGTCGAGGTTCGGCGTGCGGCTGGGTTTGCCGCCGGCTGGCGCGCTGCCAGGCGTGCCCGCATCGCCGCCGATCGCACCGCCGGCATCGCCCAGCGCACGCGCATCGCGGGCTTCGCTGGAGGCTTCGGTGAGCGCGTGGAAATTCTTGGTCAGGGTTTCGAGGTTGATCTTCTCCAGCGAGCGCGCACTGACGCTGACCAACCGGCGCAGTTCGTTGTCCGCCAGCAGCGCGACCAGCAGGTGGCCGCTGCGCACCTTCGCCTCGCCGAATTCGATCGAGGCCCAACCCCAGCCGGACTCGAACAGCTTGGGAATCATCGCGGAGAGCGCCGGCGTGCGCTGGTTGCCGGTCTTGAAACCGTCCAGCGATTTGCCGAGCTCGCGTTCCAGCGCCTCCGGGGCGATCTCGAACTGGCGCAGGATGCGGTGGATGTCGCTGTTCTCGACCTCCAGCAACTTGACCAGCAGGTGCTCCACCTCGACTTCGTAGTGGCCGCGCGACATGCAGAGACCGGCGGCGCCTTCCATCGCGCCCCGGCAGGTGGTGTTGAGTCGCGCGATCAGCGACCGAAGGTTCAGCGCCATGATTGGCCTCCCATTGCGGAAAAGTGGAATTCGCAGTCGTTTGCCGGCCGGGGGTCGCGACGACCGCCCAGCCAGGTGTTCCAGCCCAGTTGCGGGCGGTCTTGGTCGCGCGCGCCCAGTCGAAGCGGCGGCACCTGGTCCGCGCGCAGCGAAAGCCGCACGCGCAGGTCGATCGCCAGCCCGGTCAGGAAGCGGGTGAGTTCGATGACATCGCCGAGCTTCGGGCCGCGCGGCAGCAGGGTATTGAAGCGGCTTCGGTCGAGCGGGCCGATGGTGAGTTGCAGCGTGGTCTGCCGGTCCCAGTAGCGGCTGCCGAGCACGCAGCCGTGGCCCAGCCGATGCGCGTCGCGGCCCAAGCGCGTGCGTGCATCAGTCGAGATCGTCTGCCAGGTACCCAGGCAACCCGCGGCCTGCACCGGCGCACCGACCACCGCCGACACCACCTGCGCGATCGCACGTTCGCCATGTGGGCGTTGCGCGACCAAGCCGGAGAAGTACACCAGTGCCGCGCCCGGCAGCTCGCGCGTCTTGCTGGCCACGCGACGGTTCGGATGCAGGCGTGCCTGCAATGCAGGCGTGCCTAGCCCGACCACGTACTCGAGGTAGCGCAGTACCGAGTTCTGGAAGCCGAACTGGCGGCCGATCTCCGGCCGATGCTTCGCCCATGCCAGCCAGAACAGCGACACCAGGCGGTGGTTGAAGACGTCGAGGAATTCCTGCGCGCTGCGGTCGCGATGGGTCTTTCGTGCGATCAGCAATTCCGTGTACGTGCGCGGCAGCACGCCGGACGGACCGGTGAGGCCCATGAAGTTCACGCACACGCGGGTATTGCTGTCGCCGCTTTCGATGGAGTGCAGTTCGGACGGCGGGAACGCCAGCGAAGCCGGGGTGGTGAAGCGCAACGGGCCGGGACGCGAGCCGGTGCCGCGGCCATCGAAGCCATTGGCCGAATACAGCAGGCGCACCGCCTGGAAGAAGCCGAAACGCCCGGGTTCCGCATGCAGGCGCTCGAGCGCCGGCTGCATCGGGTCGATGCCGGGCACGTGGTCGCGCTGCGCTGTGGTGTCCTCGGCGGTCATACCAGCGGCAGGCTCCCGCTGCGCGGCGCAAAGCGAACCATCCAGTCCTCGCGCTGCTGGGTGCGCACGCTGAGGCGGGTGTACGAGTTCGCCGTGCAATACAGGCCGAAGAAACGATCCAGCACGCAGGCCATCAGGTACACACCGGAGCCGACGTACTGGTTCTCGTCGAATTCGAGTTCGACTTCGGTGCCGCGCACGAAGGCCTGGCGCGGGGCCTGGCCGACCCGCGTGGTGGATGGTTTGCCGCCGACGCTGGTGATGCCGGCGATCTGCTTGCGCAAGGTGCCGGAGTCCGCGAAGTTGTACAGGCTGAGGATTTCCAGCAATGCCTCGCGGCCGCCGTCGACGATCGACAGGTGGTTCAGCGAAAGATGCGAGATCAGCCGCCACTGGTTGGCTTGGCGCATCGGTGCGCGCCACGTCGCACTGGGCTTCTTCAGCAGGCGTGCGCTGGCGATCACGCCGCCCTGTTCCAGTTGCAGCAGGCTTTCGTCGCCACCGAACGGCAGGGCCGAGGGCAGGTCGCGGTTGGTGCAGGTCAGGCTGACCGACAGGGTTTCCACCGACGGCGTGCGCGGGTTCATCTCGCGGTCGACCAGGCTCAGCATGACGTCGGAGCCGTCGTCGTTCGGCAGCAGCGACGGCCGCCGCTGCAGGTACCAGTAGTGGCCGCTGCCGTCGTCGTGCAAGCCATGCTGCACCGAGTAGGCGGGGTAGAACTCGACCGAGTCGTTGCCGGTCGGGGTGCGGCTGAACTTGCGTACCCAGTCGACCGAATAGACCTCCAGCCCCAGCGGACGGCGCACGTCGGGCACCACCTGGTATTCGTGGCGTTCCTGCGAAAGCCGGATCGGTTCGCCCTGCTGCTTGAACAGGTTGACGATCGGCGTGCAGAACAGGCGGAAGGTGTCGGCGCTGACGGTCTGTTCCAGCCGCTGCAGGCGCTCCGGCCGGCCGAACGTGCCCAGTTCGATCGCCACTTCCATCGCGGTGTCGAAGCGCGACAGGTCCAGGCCGGTGAGGTCCACGAACAGGAACTTCTCCGGCAGCACGAAGTATTCCTGGATCAACCGATAACCGAGGAACGAGCGCGGGTCGTAGTCGAGCAGCGCGTCCTCTTCCTCGAACCCGACCGGCTGCAAGGCGGAGGCGGGCAGGCGCAGCGGCGGCACCTGCGGGGCGTCGTCGGGCGCGCGCAAGGTGATGCTGGCGGTGGCGTTGAGCAGCAGTTCGTGCAGCGCGTGGACCAGCGGGCTTTCACCGTCCAGATACAGGCGCAGGCGCTGGATCGGCAGCTTCGACAACGGCAGTTGCGCGGTCGGCTCGATGCGCAATCGCAGCGTGGCGACGGTATCGGTGCGGGTGACAGCGAATGCGGAACGCTCGGCCGCTTCCAGGCGTGCATCGGCGATGCGGATCGGCCAGACCTCGACCGGATAGCCGGTGCGGTAGCGGATCGGCAGGCCCTGCACCGGGCGAGTCAGCAGCTGGCTGTGCCGCGGCAGCTCCTGCATCGTGGTGATTTCCGCGCCGGGCGCGAGTTGCAGCTGGGCCACCGACATCGACGGCACCGGCCGCAGGAAGTGCGGGTAGAGCACCGACAGCATCGCCTCGGTGATCTGCGGGAATTCGTCGTCGAGCTTCTTGTGGATACGTGCGGTGAGGAACGAGAACGACTCGATCAGCCGTTCGACGTGCGGGTCCTCGCAGACCTCGCCTTCCATCTGCAGCCGCGAGGCGATCTTCGGATACTTCGAGGCGAACTCCTTCGACAAGCGTCGCAGGTAGGTGAGTTCGTTCTCGTAATACGGCAGCAGCTCGTCGAGCATGGCGATCCCGCGGCATGGATCCGTGCGCGCGCCGTGCGCGACCGGTGACACCACAGGCTAGATAGCCATCGGCAAGGCGGCCATTCGCCGGAAGGCCTATGTCCTCTGATCTTCCCCCTCTCCTTCAAGGCATTGAAGGAGGGATCTGGCGGGTGGTGCAGGCCGGGCGACCGATCTACTGCCCCGGAAGCACGTCGTCCAGGTTGCTGCCGTCGTCTTCCACGCAGAATTCCTCGTCCGGCACTGCGCAGTCGCGCAAGGCCTCCTTGCCACCGGCGCTGCGGGTCTTGATGCCGCTGGCGGCGGCACTGCCGGCCACCGACTTGGGCAGCATCAGCCACATGCGCACCGGCTGGTTGGTGGCCAACGCCATCTTGCCGGCCTTGTCGCCGAAGCCCCAGAAGAAGTCGCCGCGCACGCTGCCGCGGATCGCGCCGCCGGTGTCCTGGGCGAACACCAGCCTGCGCATCGGTCCCTTGTTGCCCGGCTGCATGCCGTCGATGAAGACCGGCGCGCCGAGCGGGGTGGCGCGAGGATCCACCGCCATCGAGCGGCCCGCGCTGAGCGGCACGCCGAGTGCGCCGATCGGACCTTCCGGGCCGTCGCCGATGCGGCGGAAGAACACGTAGCTGGGATCGGGGATGCCGGTACGCGGCACTGCGACGCCGCTGCCCACGGCCTGTCCCGCGGCCTTGCCGCCGCCCTTGCCCTCGAACTCGGACATGTCCATCTTCGGTGCGCTGGAGGAACTCTTGGCCGCGGCCTTGCCGCTGGAGACCGGCCTGGCCTCCGCGATGGCGGCGACTGCCGTGTCTTCGGCCGGCGCGACGTACTCCTCATCGGCGACCGGTGCGGTCAGCAATGCCTGGATCATCGCCTCGACTTCGGAGGATTGGACTTCGATGGCGACGCTGCTGTCGACGTCGTCATCGACCTGCTGGGTCGGGCGCTTGGCCTTCGGGCGCGGCTTGGGTTTCGCTTTGGCCTTGGCCACCGGGCGCGATCCGCTGCTCGCGCTGCCCGAACCGCCGCCTTGCAGCGCCGCGACGATCCGCGCGACCTCGTCATCCACCGCATCGCCGCCCGACGACTTCTTTTTCGCGCCACGGGTACCGCCGGGGATCTGGACGTCGTCGGTGGTGTCCGCGACCAGGGGTTGCTGCAAGGCGCGCGCCTTGATCGCCAGCAGGATCGCGTCGGAGTCGCCACGGGTTGCCTGCGGCATGAACGGGTGGCCGTTCTGTTCGGCGTAGGCCAGGCGGATCAGGCCGCCGTCCTTGAGCTGGATCTTGCCCGAGCCCTGGATCTGCATCGAATACAACTTGAACGGATCCGCGACCCACGCCAGCACCGGCGCGTCGATGCCGTTGGCATCGATGACCTGGCGGGTCGGATAGGGCTTGATGGTGTTGCCCACCACGCGCACGCGGTAGCGCTTGTCGCGGTTGTTCGGCGAGGTTCCGACCAGGTCGATGGTGTACTGGCGGGCGCCCGGCGCGCCGGCTTCGGCACCGACCAGGCGGCCGTCGGCGATCTTCAGCCAGCGGCTGGACTGGCCGGCCACGGTGCGCGAATCGACCATGTACATGTCGTTCGGGATGCCATAGATCGGAAACTTGTATGCGCCTTGCTGATGCAGCGAGCCCGCGATCAGCGGCTCGAAATAGCCGGTGAGCTTGCCGGTCGCGCTGCGCGTCGAAGTCAGCATCTGGTAGGCGTAGAACTCGTCGTGCATGAACTGGCGCAAGGCCTGGTCGTTGCGTGGCAGCTTGGCCAGCTTCGCGCATAGCGGTGCCCATGCGGTGCGGCGCTTCATCGCCTTGCAGTTGGTGCTGAAGCTCGCGTAGGTCTCGTCGAAGCTTTCCTCGCCCCAACCCGGGATCTCGTCGAACAACACCGGCACGTAGGCGGCGGTCTTGGTCGCGAAGGCCGGCCCCAGGTCGGGATTCACCGGGGTTTCCGGCGCGCTCTGCGCGGCAGCGAAGCTGGACAGGGCGATGCCCAGGGCCAGCATGGGAGCGCGCATGCGCTGCAGGCGGGGAGTAATGGCGGTGCGTGTCATGGCCTTGCCTCGACGGCCTCGAACGGGGCCGTGCACGATGCGATCAGGCTGCGCCCGCCCCCCTGTGCGGACAATACGGCGTACGCACTATGGCCCGCGGTGGGGCAGCTCAGAGGCCCTGCAGCTTGCGCGAGGCGACCACGGCCTCGACCCGGTTGCGCACGTTGAGCGCACGGAAGATCGCGGCCAGGTGGATCTTGACGGTGCCCTCGCTGATGCCCAGGTCGCGGGCGATCAGCTTGTTCGGCTTGCCCTGCGAGAGCAGGCGCATGACGTCGATCTGGCGTTCGGTCAACAGCTTGCGCAGGCCATCGATCCCGCGCGCGGGATCCGCGGGCGATGGCGTGGCGGCCTCGGCCGGTTGCCAGCCCTGCGCCTGCGCATTGGCCAGCAGCAGCGGCGGGATGTAGATGCCGCCGGCCAGCACCAGCCGGATCGCGGACAGCATCACTTCCGGGGAATACGCCTTGGGGATGAAGCCGAGCACGCCGATCTCCATCAGCGAGCGCATCAGGTCCACGTCCTCGGAACCGGACAGCACGATCACCGGCAAGGCAGGTGCCTGTGCGCGCAAGCGATTGACGTGCTGGTGCCCCTGGGTGCCCGGCATGGTGATGTCGACCAGCGCCAGGTCGAGCGAATCGGCATGCGCCTCCGCCATCCGGTCGAGCTCGTCCAGGTTCATCGCCACCACGGTTTCCACCGCGGGGTCCAGCTCGGCCAGCTTGAGCTTCACCCCTTCGATGATCAGGCGGTGGTCGTCCGCTATGAGCACTTTCACTGCGGCACCTTCATGCGTGTCCTGTTCCCGTCGCGCGATGTCGCGCAGGCTGCGGCGAACGCACGGGCGCTCGATGTGCCACACCTTAGTCGCTGTGCGGAGCCGCCAGCAAGGCGCAGGCGCCGTTCCTACGGCATAGCTCCTACGGCATATGGTTGGTGGTGGCGCGCACGCCGAAGAATGCCCGGCAGCGTGCGCCACGTCGGCGCCGACGACATTCGAATGCCGATGACCGGGATGGCCCGCCAGCGCGAAGCGTTCCCGCATGCCCATGCGCGCATGCGCAGGCTGCTGGCGGCAGCGCTCTGGTGTGCGAGCGCCTCGGTGGCTGCCCAATCCGTACCCGCCGTCGACCCGGCCGCCACCCAGGCCGGTGCGACCCGCGGCGTCTCCGCGCAGGCCGCGCGCGACGCGTCCGCGGCGCAACTGGAGCAGGTGGCACCCTCGCCGGAATCGCAGGCGCAATCCGCGCAGCAAGACCCGCCCGCGACCGATGTGGTACCTGCGCAGCCATCCGCTCCCGCGTCCACTGATGTCGCGACGGTGCCTGATGCGCCGCGCCTGCGTGGGGTGATCTTCCGGGTCACCCCACCGACCGCCGCCGCATTGCCGGCGGAGATCGAACAGGCCGCGGGAGCGTTGCCCGTCGAAGCGGCTGCCGCGTCTTCGACGACGGGGCAGGCGACACCGCCGGCCGTTGCTACGCCACCTCGCCCGAGCTACCTGATGGGCACGATCCACTTCGGCACGCCCGAAGAACAAGGCATCGATTACGCCAGGATCGAAGCGTTGATGGGCGATGCGGAGACCTTCGTCAACGAGGCCAACCTCGATGAAGCGTGGAAGTCCGAGTACGACGGCTATCGCTGGTTGCCGGTGGAAACGCCGCTGGAGGCGATGGTCGGCAAGGACGCGATCCAGCTGGCCAATGCCTTGTTGCCGCAGGTCCGCCCGCAGGACCTGCAACGGATGAAACCGTGGTCGGTGCTGGCCTTGCTGGAGGCGCGCGGCGAAAGCGGCAGCGACGCCACCATGGACGCGCGCCTGCAACGCATGGCCAGTGGTGCCGGCAAGCGGCTGGCCCACCTGGAGACGCTGGAGCAGCAGTTGCAGGCGCTGGACTGCGTGCCTGCGCAGGAACACTCGATGGTGTTGGCCGAACGCTTGCGCGGATCATGGATCCTGCGCGTCGAATCGGCCGAGGCCATGGCGTTCTATCGCAGCCGCAACCTGGATGCGTGGCTGGCCAGCATCGACAAGATGGAAGGCCTCGGCGAGCAGGCGAAGGCGATCGAGCAGCGCTCGCGGCATTGCCTGCTGGAACAGCGCAACGCGCGCTGGATCGGGCTGCTGGAAACGCTGTTCCAGGATGGTCCGTGCCTGGTCGCGGTGGGCGCGGTGCACCTGCCGGGCGCGGATGGCCTGCTCGCGGCGTTGCGTCGCGATGGCTACAAGATCGAGGCGATGCCGTTGTGAGTCGGTTTTCGCGTTACCGGAAGCGTGGTGTGGGGCAGTGCACAAGGGAGCAGGTGGAATGGCATTCGGCATGAACGGGGATCGGCAGGTTCATTGGGGGCAGGGCGCGTTCCTGAGTCCGCAGCACCTGCAGGCGCAGGACGCATGGGAGCAGGCCTGCCGGCATGCGCTGCACCTGCGGCTGACGCCATTCCCGTGGGGCTACGAGGCCCTGCGCGTGCGCGAGGACGCGCTGGGCAGCGGTGTCATCGATGTCGAGCAGTTCTCGCTGGTCACCCGCACCGGCGAACGCCTGGTCGGGGGCTCGGTGGATACCGCCGGTGGCAATACCCGCGTGCCCCAGCGCAACATCGCCGAACTGCGCGTACCGGGCAACGACCCGATCCCGGTGTGGCTGGTGTTCAATCGCGAACGCGCGATCCAGGGCCTGTCGCAGCGCGAGTCCGAGCGCCTGCTGGCGCGGCATGCGCTGGCCACCGACAACCTGGCCGATCCGTTCGATCCGCAGGCCCCCGAGGCCGATGTCGATTTCCTGCTTTACCAGCCGAACATCGTCACCGGCCTGGACGAGAACGCCGAGGCGATCGTGCGTTCGTCGGACAGCTACAAGTTCGCCGAACTGCTGCCGGCGGGGCCGGGCAAGTTCAAGCTCTCGCACGACTACATCCCGCCGACCACCGCCATCGTCGCCTCGCACAACCTGCTGCGCTGGACGCGCGCGCTGCGCGACCTGCTGGTCTCGCGCGGGCAGGACTTCGCCTCGGTCAAGCGCCAGCGCGGCATCCGCGCGGCATCGACCAGCGCACAGGAAGTCATGCGCGTGGTGATGATGCAGACCTTCGGTCGGCATATCCCGCTGTTCCAGGAACACGCGCGCCTCAACACGGTGTCCGCGTATGCGATGTACCAGGACCTGCGCCAGCTGGTCGCGGAGTTCTCGGTGTTCTCGGAGGACATCGGCTATTTCGGCGAGCTCGCCGGCAAGCCGCGCGAAACCGAATTGCCCGATTACGACCACGAAGACCTGCGTCGTTGCTTCCGGATCGGTTTCGACCGCGCCGAGGCGCTGATCAAGGCGCTCACCGTCGGTGCCGAGGTCGGCATCACCCTGGCGCACGACGGACGATTCTATCGCGCCGACCTGCCGGCCAACCTGTTCGAGAACGACAAGACCCGGTTCTACCTGGCCTTCGAGTCCGAGCAAAAGGGCGCCGAACTGTTCGCGCGACTGTCGCGCACCGGCAAGATCGCGTCGATGGACGAGATGCCGAGGTTGCTGTCGGCCGCACTGTTCGGCCTGAAGATCGACCTGCTGCCGGTGCCGCCGGAAGAGCTGCCGCAGAAGAGCCCGAACACCACGTACTTCCTCGTCGACACCACTCATCCCTTCTGGCAGATGATCAAGAACGGCCGCAACATCGCGGTGTTCTCGGATCTCCCCGCCGATTCGACCGTGATCAAGCTGTTCCCGGTCGCGACCCAAGACTGACGGCAGGACTGAACGCATGGCCCGACTCCTGCACCACTTCACCCCGCTGTTCTCGTACGGCCTAGCGCTGGACGAGAAGGTCAGCGTCAACCAGGCCAGCGAGCCGGCGCCATCGGTCATCGCCCGCGCGCGCGAACTGATCGACCGCGCCAAGGCGGCATCTTTAGCGGACGGCAAGCGACCGGAGCAGGTCGACGGCGCGGCGTTCGCGGTGGTTGCCTGGATCGACGAGATCATGGCGCGCAACCCGTCGTGGCTGGTCAGCGGTGCGCCGCCGTTGCAGGTGACGATGTTCAACACCAACAACGCCGGCAACGAATTCTTCCAGCACCTGTCCGCGCTCAAGCAGGACCAGGACGAAGTGCGCGAGGTCTACTACCACGCGATCCTGTGCGGCTTCGTCGGCCAGTACTACTACGAGAACGCCGACACCGGCGAGCTCGGCAAGCTCAAGGAACTGCATGCGCGCCAGTTGCCGGTCGCGCCGGCGCCCATCCACACCCTTCGCGAGGAGAAGATCACCCCGCAGCCGTATGGCGTCGCCGATCCGTCAGGCCCGAAATATCCGCGGCAGTGGGACCGCACGTTGTTGCGCATCGGTGCATTGATCGCGCTGCTGATCCCGATCGGCTACCTCATCTACATCCTCATCGCCCAGCCCAAGCCGACCATCGAGGCGCCGGTGCAGCAGGCGCTTGCCGCGTTCCCCTGCTCCGACCTCACCGCGAGCGTGGACGAGGACAAGGGCACGGTGAAGATCGGCGGTTACGTCTCGCGCGCCGACGACATCACCGGCGTGAAGCAGCGCATCAGTGCGCTGGAAGGCGTCAAATCCGCCGACGTGCAGGTGCAGTTGCGGATCTGGCCGCATTGCGAAGTGGTGAAGATCCTCGAACCGTTCCAGGCCCGCAACAGCGATTCCGGCTATGGCCTGACCGTCACTCCGAGCACCGGTCACTCGGATCGCTTCATCGAGGGCGAGAAGGTCACCATCAAGGTCACCCAGCCGAACTACGACGGCTACCTCTACGTCGATTACTACTTCGTCGATGGCAACATGGCGCACATCTTCCCGCACCCGAACGAGCCCGAGAGCGGGCGCCTGGTGAAGGCCGGCGAGACCCTGGTGATCGGCAATACGCCCGAAGGCTGGGAAGTGGGCGCGCCGTTCGGCCAGGAGCTGATCACCGTGATCAGTTCGCCGACGCCGCTGTATGAAGGTTCGCTGCCGACCTTCGACAAGGCCGAGGACTACCTTCCGAAGCTGCGGCAGATGCTCGACGCCAACCGCGGCAACACCAAGCTGGTCGCGACTTACCTGTTCATGCAGACGGAGCCCGCACGATGAATCCGCTGGACTTCGTGGAACGCCTGTTCTCGAGCGTCGGCTCGATCTTCTCGCGCATCGGATCGTTGTATTCGCGGGGCGCGGACACGGCGAAGAAGCCGTGGTTGCGGCGCATCGTGGTGACGCTGGTACTGCTGGTCGTCGTCGTCGGCTTGGTGTTCCTGGGCCTGGCCCTGATCCCGATGGTGCCGATGCGGTTCTGGCAGGTGCTGGCGATCTGCCTGGTCGCGCTGGTGGTGCTGTGGTGGTTCACCGCAGGCCAGCGCAAGGCCTCGCTGAAGGGACGCACGCGCAAGCGCATCGGCGACCTGGGGCCCGGCAACGCCGACGACGAGAAGGCGCCGGTGCAACGCATGAACGCGGCTATCGCCGAAGCCAAGCGCACCATCGCGCGCTCGCCGGAGATGGACAAGGGTCGCAACCCGCTGTATCGCATCCCGTGGATGATGTTCGTCGGCGACGATGCGGCGGATGTCGTCGGCCTGCTGCGCGCCGGCTCCGAAGTGTCGCCGTTCCCGGCATCGGACAAGCCGGCGATGGACGCAGACGATGTCTGGCGCTGGTGGTTCCACAAATCGATGATCGCCATCGAGATGCATCCGCGCGTGGTTGCCGATGCCGGCGCACGACTCGATCGCGGCCTGTGGTACCAGGCGTTGATGCAGCTCGCCAGCGAGCGCGAGAAGCTGCCGCTGAACGGCATCGTGGTGACCGTTGCCGCGCAGACCCTGCTGGGCCCGGCCGACAAGCTCAAGGAGACCGCGACCCGCCTGCGCCGCCTGGTGGACGAGGCGATGGAGCACCTGCAGGTGCAGATGCCGGTGTACTTCGTGGTTAGCGGGCTGGATCGCCTGCCTGGCTATTCGCAGATGCGTGCCACCTTGCCGGCGGAAGCGTTTGCGCAGGCGCTCGGCCATCGCTTCTCCGAGAACGAAGTCGTCAGCGCCGCCAGCAGCGGTCGCATTGCCGACGTCATGCAGCCGATCGAAGACCGCCTGCATGCCCTGCGCATGACCGCGATGCGTTCGCAGCACACGCCACAGGCGCGGCGCGCCGTGTTCGAGTTCATCGAAGCCTTGCGCCAGGCGGGGCAGGGGCTCGGGCTCTTCGTCGGCCTGATGCTGGAAGACAACCCGTTCCAGCGCACGCCGCGCTGGCGTGGCCTGTACTTCGCCGGCAGCGCCGATGCCAACAATCGTAGCGGTGCCTTCACTGCCGACTTGTTCACCCGCTTCCTGCCCAGCGACCAATCGCTGGCCGGCGCGAGCTTCAAGGGCAATGCCGGGCGGATGGCGATTGCCGGCGTTGGCGTGCTGGCGATGCTGGGCCTGTCGGCATCGATCGCCTACGGCCTCTCGTCCGCGCGTCGCGATGACACCGCGCTACTCGCGCAGACCCGCAGCGCATGCGCGGAAGTCGCCGACCGCACCTCCAACGGCCGCATCACCTGGGTCGCCGGTTGCGGTCGGACGGTCGAGGCGTTGGATGCCGCGGCCAGCGAGAGCTTGCTGAGTTTCGGCATCCGTCGTGCCGACGCCGACATCGAAACCCTGCGGCAACGGGTGATCGACGACTTCAACAACCTGATCCTCGCCCCCGAGGACCAGATGCTGGCCACCGACATCGAGCAGCGTCGCGCCGGCATCGAACACGCACTCGCGATCACCCAGCGCCTGCGCCTGCTCGACGACTGCCGCGATGGCAACGACGACTGCCGCAAGCGCGAGTTGCCGAACAACGTCAGCTTCGACGCGCGCTCGCGCCTGTTCGCGCCGTTCGTGAGTCCGGACCACGACACCCGACGAGACCGCGACAACGCCGACGCCCTGTTCGCCACCTATCTCGGCTACCTGCGCTGGCAAAAAAAAAACGTCCTTGACGCAGAGCGCGAGCGGCTCGAAGGCCTGCTGACGAAGCTGCTGGCCAGCTACACCCCGCGCCCGGCGGACCTGCAGAAATGGGCCGACACGCGCGGCCAGGGCGTGAACCTGGCCACCTTCTGGTTGCCCGAGGGCGCGGTGGTCGGCACCGAGGGTGGCGAGATGCCCGGCGTCTCCCGCGCCTATACCCGCGATGCCTGGGAAGGCATCGTCGAGCCGCTGCTCACCACGCTGAAGGCGCAGGCGCCCGACCAGAAGGCGCGGGTCGACGATCTGCGCACTGGCTATTTCCGCGATTACTTCGGCAGTTGGGCCAAGTTCCAGTCGCGCTTCCAGGATGGCATTGGCCTGTGGCGCGGCCGCTATGGCGACCTGCAGGCGCGTGCGGCCGGTCACCAGAACCCGTACGCGCTTTTTTTTCAGTCCGCCCAGCGCAACCTGCATGAACTGCCGCTCGACTGGCCGTTCTCGTCGCGCTGGGCAGCTACGTGGGCGCGGATGAAGAGCGACTGGATGTCGTCCTGGCGGCCGTTCGGCCGCTTCGTGGCGGATTCCTTCAAGTTCGGTGGCGAAAAAGTCACGCCGCCGGTGTGGCTGTTGGCGATGCACGACACC
This sequence comes from Thermomonas sp., assembly GCA_036666995.1. Classification (GTDB taxonomy): domain Bacteria; phylum Pseudomonadota; class Gammaproteobacteria; order Xanthomonadales; family Xanthomonadaceae; genus Thermomonas. The sequence continues at coordinate 7,665 of JAVWUU010000028.1, read as the reverse complement.
GAGACCCGCGTGCTCGCCGCCGACCAGGCCGGCTATGCGCGTGGCTACCTGCGCCTGCAGGCGGAAGGTTCCGGGGAGGACGTCTACCAGTTGGCCTCCGACCTGTTCGCCAGCAAGGGCAAGGCGGACAAGGCGCCGGCTTCGGAATACACCGCGCTGCTCGATGCGGTCGACAAGCCCGGCGAGAAATTCGCCACCGCGTTCAAGGGCAATGACCTGGCCGCGTGGTCGGTCGTGCAGGGGCCGGCGAAGCTCTTGCTGTTCCTGACCGTGCACCGCGCCGGCGAATACGTGCAGGAACGCTGGCGCGACAGCGTGGTCAAGCCGCTGGCGGCACTGCCGCAGGAGCAGCAGATCGAGGCGCTCTACGGCGAGCAGGGCAAGCTCGGCGCCTTCGTCAACGATTGGCTCAAGCCCTTCATCACGGAGAAGGAACGCCTGCCGGTCAAGGTCGGCGGGGTGGCGATGCCACTCACGCCGGGCTACCAGAACATGGTCGCGGCGCAGCGCAAGTTCCTGCCGGTGCTCGACAACGGTCCGCCATTCCTTGCCGGCAGTTTCACCCTCACCCAGCCGAGCCAGTTGGGTTCGCTGGACGAAGGCGATGGCGGCACCGTGTTCGAGGTCGAGTGCCGCGAACGGGTGTATCGCGCCAGCTCGGCTGGCGAGTCGCTGGCCGATGCCACCGCGCAGGTGTTCTGGTCCGCCGGTAGCTGCCTGCAGGCACGGATCCGGATCAGCATCGCACCGCCGCCGGATCCGACTGCGGAAGCCGTGCAGGAATTCGATCCGGCCACCAGCCAGATGGTCGAGGCTGCACCGCCTGGTGCGCCGATCAGCCTGACCCGCATCTACAGCGGGCCGGAGGGCTTCGCCAAGCTGATCGAGGAATTCGCCGGTGGCTCGCGCGTGTTCGCCGTCGAGGACTTCCGCGAGAGCTACAGCCCGGCGCAGTGGTCGGAGGTGCGCCAGCGCTTGGCCGAAGCCAAGTTCCGCAGTGCCCGCGTGTTCCTGCAGGTCGAACTCTCCGACCAGATGAAGCAATACCTCGGCGCCAGCACCGCGCGTGCCGAAGTCCCGAGCGTGATCCTCGAATAACCCCGCCATCCGGAGCCCAGCATGGCCATCGATGTCAACGAACTCCTCGCCCCGATCCCCGGCAGCGACCCGGCGGGCAGCGATGCCAGCTTCTCCGACCAGTTCGACCGCATCCGCGAGGCACGCCGCGCGGACGATCCCAGCCTGGCCCAGGGCGCATGGCAGACCGAACTCAAGGTGGCCGATTGGCGCGAGGCGCAGAGCCTGGCCGAGGAGATCCTGCTGCGCACCAGCAAGGACTTGCAGGCGGCGGTCTGGCTGGCCGAAGCGGCGATTTCCCGCGACGGGCTGGAAGGCGCCCGCGACAGCTTCTCGCTGCTGGCGGGCCTGCTCGAAACCTATTGGGAAGGCCTGTATCCGCGGGCCGACGATGGCGACCTGGAGGAACGCGCGGGCAAGCTCGCTTGGTTCGCAACGTACGGCGCGCGCGCGCTGCAGGCGCTGCGGTTGAACGACGATCCGCAGGCGCCGCTGACGCTGGCCGGCTGGATCGATTCGCGCGAGGTCGACAACCTCGGCCGCCAGAATGCCGAGGCCTACCAGGCGGCGTTGGAGGAAGGCCGCATCAACGGCGAATCCTACGATTCGAGGATGCTGGCGACGCCCGAGGCCATGTTGATGGAGCGACTGGTCCAGGTGCAGGCCGCACGCGATGCGTTCGTTCGATTCTCGACCACGTCGGACGCCAAGCTGGGTCGCGACGCGCCGAACCTGGCCGTGATCGACGACGGCCTGAAGAAGATCCAGCAGGTGTACGCGAAGGTGGCGACAGCCAAGGGGATCGGCGGGGTAGCAGCGGTCGCGGGCGAGGACGTTGCGCAGGCAGATGGCGGCAGCGCCGCAACGGCGGGCTCTGCAGGCGGTAGCGCAGGGGGTGTCGCGCTGGATTTGGGCGGTGGCAGCCTGGCCTCCAAGCAGGCCGCCTTGCGCGCGGTGGGTGAGATCGCCGGCTTCTTCCGCCGCACTGAGCCGCACAGCCCGGTTGCCTATCTTCTGGAGCGCGCCATCCTCTGGGCCGACATGCCGCTGGAGGAGTTCCTCGCCGAACTGGTCCGAGACCAGAGCACGCTGTCCTCGATCCGCGAGCGGATCGGCCTGCCGCCTTCCTACTGATATCGGGCTTGCAGGCATGGGTCGCGGACGCATTCGCGGGTGGGGGGCGGCCACGTTTCAGGTCCGGTCGAATGGCATATGCCCATTTCTGGCCGTCCGACGGATGTTTCGCCTTCCACCTGCTTCCTAGACTGCTTTCCACAATCCGGGGCACGCCCGAGTTTCTGGCGAACGCCTCGGCCACCACAGCCGCACCACCACACCGCGCCCGGGGAACGTCATGGCCAAGAGAGAAAGCACCCAACACAAGCTCGACCGCGTCCGCGCGCCGCGCGTGCAGCTCACGTACGACGTCGAAGTGGGTGATGCGATCGAGAAGAAGGAACTGCCCTTCGTGGCAGGCGTGGTCGGTAACTTCACTGGCCAGCCGGCCGAGCCTCTTGCGAAGTTGAAGGATCGCAAGTTCGTCAACGTCGACAAGGACAACTACGACGACGTGCTCAAGGGCATGAAGCCGCGCGTGCAGATGCAGGTCGACAACAAACTAGCCGATGACGGCTCCAAGCTCGGAGTCGAGCTGACCTTCCGCAGCCTGGAGGACTTCTCGCCGGAGCGTGTGGCCAACCAGATCGAACCGCTGCGCAAGCTGCTCGAGGCGCGCCAGAAGCTGGCCGACCTGCGCAACAAGGCCGCCGGCAACGACAAGTTCGAGGACCTGTTGAACGACGTCCTGCAGAACACCGACAAGATCGCGCAGCTGTCCCGCGAAGTCGGCGGCAAGTCCGAGGAATAAGCGCCCCGTCGGCAGCGCTGTCGCTGCCCTCGATCCACTACGCCCAGACCACACGAGCAGAGACCTCATGGCCAATACCGAAACCCAGGCGGCGGGCGCCGCAGCAGCAGAAGCAGCCGATGGCGGCCTGCTCGACCAGATCCTCACCCAGAGCAAGATCGCCCGCTCCGACACCGAGCGCACTCGCGCCCGCGACCTCATCGCCGAACTCGTCTCGCAGGTCAGCGACGGCGCGATGGTGGTGTCGAAGGACGCCATCGGCGCGCTCGACGCGCGCATCGCCGAGATCGACCGCGTTCTGTCCGAGCAGCTGTCCTCGGTCATGCATGCGCCGGAATTCCAGCAGCTGGAAGGCAGCTGGCGCGGCCTGAAGTACCTGGTCGACAACTCCGAGACCAGCACCAACCTGAAGATCAAGGTCTTCAACACGACCAAGAAGGAACTGGTCAAGGACTTCAAGAGCGCGTCCGATTTCGACCAGAGCACGCTGTTCAAGAAGCTGTACGAAGAAGAGTACGGCACCTTCGGCGGCGCCCCGTTCGCCACCCTGATCGGCGACTTCGAGTTCGGCCGCCATCCGGAAGACATGTATCTGGTCGAAGAAATCTCGCACGTCTGCGCCGCGGCGCACGCGCCGTTCCTCAGCGCCGCCTCGCCGGAACTGCTGGGCTTCGACGATTTCACCGAGCTGTCCGGCCCGCGCGACCTGGCCAAGATCTTCGACACCGTCGAATACGCGAAGTGGAAGAGCTTCCGTGCTTCCGAGGATTCGCGCTACGTCGGCCTGGCGATGCCGCACGTGCTCGGCCGCCTGCCATACGGCCCGGATACCGATCCGGTCGAGGCGTTCAACTTCGTCGAGCGCACCGACGGCACCGACCACAACAAGTACCTGTGGATGAATGCCGCCTACGCACTGGGCACCAAGGTCACCGATGCCTTCGCCAAATATGGCTGGTGCGCGGCGATCCGTGGCGTCGAGGGCGGTGGCCTGGTCGAGGGTCTGCCGACCCACACCTTCGCTACCGATGACGGCGAAGTCGCGCTGAAGTGCCCGACCGAACTGGCGATCACCGACCGTCGCGAGAAGGAACTCGCCGACCTCGGCCTGATCCCGCTGGTGCACTGCAAGGGCACCGACTACGCGGCGTTCTTCTCGACCCAGTCGACGCAGAAGCAGAAGGAATACAACACCGACGCGGCCAACGCCAATGCGCGCCTGTCCTCGCAACTGCAGTACATCTTCGCGGTCAGCCGCATCGCGCACTACCTGAAGTCGATGATGCGCGACAAGATCGGCAGCTTCGCCAGCAAGTCCAGCGTCGAGCTGTTCCTCAACAACTGGATTTCGCAATACGTGCTGCTGGACGACAACGCATCGCAGGAAGCGAAGGCGTCCTACCCGCTGCGCGAGGCCAGGATCGAAGTCACTGAAGTCCCGGGCAAGCCCGGTGCCTACAAGTCGGTTGCCTTCCTGCGTCCCCACTACCAACTCGACGAGCTAAGCGTTTCGCTTCGCCTCGTCGCCGAATTGCCGAAGTCCGCGCGATAAGCGCCTCGGCTGACCGTTTCACCTTTCCACTACCGGAGGATCCACCATGGCATGCGATACCTTTCTTCAACTCGACGGCATTCCCGGCGAGTCGACCGACGACAAGCACAAGGGCGAGATCGAGATCCTGAGCTTCTCCTGGGGCGCCCATAGCAGCGGCAGCATCGGCTCCAGCACAACGGGTGGCGGCACTGGCAAGGCGGTTTTCAGCGATTTCAGCTTCCAGAAGAAGGTCGACCTTGCATCGCCGAAACTCGCGTTGATCGCCGCACGCGGCGAGCACATCGCCAAGGCCAAGTACTCGATCCGCAAAGCCGGCGGTGCGGCGGGTCAAGTCGATTACCAGGTCTATGACTTCGAAAAGCTGTACGTGACCGGCATCGCGGTTTCGGTCAGCTCCGACGGCGAGTGCTACGAAACGCTGACCCTGTCGCCGACCATCTTCAAGTGGAAGTATTCGCAGCAGGACGACAAGGGTGCACTGACTGGCAATACGGCAGTCACTGTCGACCGCGCCAAGAACACCGCGGTCTGACCTGATCGCGATGCTGCATCCGGTTTGCATTCGGCGCAAGTTCGTTCATGCGTGGTCTGTTTAGCCGTTTGGTTACCGACGCCCTGCCAGAAGATGCAGGGCGTCGGCCTTCCACGACCGAGATGCGCGCGGAGGTTTCCGCGGATCTCGAGGCCCTGCTCAACACGCGGTCGGAGGCGGCGCGCCTCGTTCCGGATACCTTCAAGGAGTCGAGGACGTCGTCGCTGACGTACGGCATCCTGGATTTTTCCTCGTACAGCCTGCTGAACCCGCGCGATCGCGACCGCATTCGTCGCTCGCTGGAGCAGGCGATCAGCCTGCACGAAAGCAGGCTCACCCGGGTTCACGTGACGCTGGAGCCGCAGGCGGAGCTGGATCGGACGTTGCGGTTTCGCGTCGATGCCCTGCTCAACCTGGGCGACGACAATACCAAAGTGCAGTTCGACGCCGTCCTTCAGCTCAGTACCCATACCTACGCGGTCCGCTGACGCTGCGACGTCAACCGCGACTAGCCAGGCCGATCCACCAGCAGGCCCAGCTTTGCCATCTTCAACAGGTTGTACTCGAGGTGGCGTTCAAGCTCGTCGGCACCGGGCAGGTCGCGATCCTCCGCATCGACCGTTCGTTCCTGCGCCAACGCGTCCGTGACGAAGGCGACGATCGCCTGTCGGTCGCGGGTGCCATCAAGCGCCAGCAACAAGGCTCGCGTGGCCGGATCTTCCATATCCACCGTCGAAGGACGCAGGCTGGTGACCCGGTTTTCTCCGCGCGCCGCTTGCAGTCGGGCCAAGGGACTGGCGAGAGGAAGCGCACCCGCTTCGTTTGCAAAAGCGGGCCCATCGCAATGCAGCTCGACGATGCCGACGGCGAAGGCGCGTCCAATGAACTGGCAAGCCCGCTCAAGGGCGTCATCGTTCACGCTGTCTTGTTGGCCCGAGGCGAGGTCGAACAACTCCCGCACGGGTTGCGGCGACGGGTAAGCCTGAACGCAGTCACGCAGCATCGCCTGCACCACCGGGTTGTCGGTCACGACGCCGCCGGCAGTCGGCAAGGAGAAGCGCACGCGACCTGCCTCGTCAGCGCCGCCTTCGTCGGGCTGCAGGGCCGAAGCGAGCTGTAGCGAGGCGATGGCAGAAGCCTGCTGCGTCGCACTGGGCATGGCGCTCTTGCGACACAGGATGGTCTGCCGGAAGCGCCGGCCGGTGAAGAAATCCAGGTACTGCTCCTTGGTCGCTAGGTCATCGCTTGCGATGTCGTCCAGCAGCGGCCGCACGCGTTCGTGGGCCGTGCGCGTCGACATCTCGTGGTAGTTGGCCTCGGCCACGAAGCCCAGGTCGTGGGCATGTGCGTGCTTCAGGAACTGGTCGAGTGTGAAGGGGTCGTTGATCTCGGCAAGGTCGTCATGGAACAGGACGTTGGGATCCAGACGCCCGCTCAATTCGTCGATCTCCCCGGTCATCGTGGTGGCGTAAAGGCTGCCCTCCGGCAGTCCCGACTTGAGCAACTGCAGGAATTCCTGTGCAGCCGCGATCCGCGCGGCAGGCTCGTGGATGCCGCCCGTGTGGAACTTCAGCATTTCCCACAACATGCGTCGCATGTGGCAGCCGGGCAGCGCGTTGTAACTGATGCAGGCGATGCCCCCGGGTGCCATCGCCTGATTGCACAGGGCGAGCAGGCGCTCGCGCACGACCTGCGGCACCCACGAGTAGAAGCCGTGCGCAATCACGTAATCGTACGGGCGATCGCCCGGATCCCATTCCAGCAAGTCGGCAGCCAGCAGGGTCAGGTTGTCGAGGCCAAGCGCATCACGCTGCGCGTTGCCACGTTCGATCGCCGCGTTCGACAGGTCAACGCCGATGAAACTGCTCTGCGGATACGCCATCGCCAGGGTGATCAGGCCTAGGCCGTCGCCGCACCCGACCTCCAGCAAGCGGCATGACCGCGGTGAAGCGACGGGTACCCCGTGAAGCCGGGCGATCGCACCGAGCCGCGCAGGATGCAGCTTCGGATAGACCTGTGCCGGATATCGCACCTTGTCGTAGGCGAAGTCGTTACTCATGTCGTGTCCTAGTCGATGAAGCGGTCATCAGGGGAAACTCGCGAGGCGAATACCGATGCCAGCATCGCCTCACGCAGCCGCGGTGGGGAGACCGGCTTGAACAGTACAGGGATGCGGTTGGCGGCGATCTCGCCGATCCGGTCCGGTCGGGTTTCGCCAGTGACCAGCAGTCGCGCGAACGGCGGCTGTTGCGGATCGTGGCCGTAGTGGCGGGCGAGCGCGCGCAGCACGTCCAGGCCGCTGCGGCCCTCGCGCAGGCGAAGGTCGCTGATCACCAGGTCGGGCGGCATCGTCCAGCCGGCCACGGCGGCGATCGCGCTTGCCTCGTCGTCGGCGATGCGGATCTCGCAGCCCCATTCCTGCAGCAGCGCACGCAGGCCTTCGAGGATGCTGACCTCGTCGTCCACCACCAGCACCCGCAGGCCGCTGATGTCGAGCGGCATGTCCGCCGCGTCGTCGCCGGCGTTGTCGCCGGCCTGGCTGCTGTCCAGCACGATCGAGACCAAGGTCCCGCGGCGAGGCTTCGAGGCCAGCCGCACCTCGCAACCCACGAGCTCGGCCAGCCTGCGCACGGT
>JAVWUU010000027.1:0-23573 GCA_036666995.1 Thermomonas sp. | reverse complement strand
GATCATGTCCGCGCGCGACTCGGCGCTGTTCAGCCTCAACGAGACCGCCGCGATCCTCTGGAACGCGGCGGACGGCAGCACTCCGCTGGCGGAGATCGTGTCGCGCGACATCTGCCCGGTCTTCGACATCGATGCCGAAACGGCATTGCGCGATGCCACCGAACTGGCCCACGGGCTGGCCGAACGTGGCATCCTGCAGGTCGGCAACCAGCCCTTCGACGCGGGATCGGCCACGACATGAGCGTGATGCAGGACATGGGCGCACGGGCAATGGCGCTGGGCATTCCGCTCAGTGTGCAGCTCGACCTGACCTATCGCTGCAACGAGCGCTGCATCCACTGCTACCTCGACCATGAAGACCATGGCGAGATGAAGACCGAAGAGATCCTCGGCCTGCTCGACCAGCTGGCCGCGGCCGGCGTGTTCTTCCTGAATGTCAGCGGCGGCGAGATCTTCATGCGCCCCGACCTGTTCACCATCGTCGAGCACGCGCGCAAGCTGCAGTTCTCGGTGAAGCTCAAGACCAACGGCGTGATGATCCGCAAGGCGAAGGCTGAGCGCATCGCGAAGCTGGGCATCGAGGCCGTGCAGATCAGCCTGTACTCGCACGACGCCGCGACCCACGACGAGATCACCAAGCTGCCGGGCTCGTTCAAGCGGACCATCGAGGGCGCGCAGTTCCTGCGCGACGCCGGGGTCAAGGTGATCTTCGCCAACGTGCTGATGAAGCAGAACGCCGACCACTACAAGGAGGTCCAGGCGCTCGCCGTTTCGATGGGCATCCGCTACGAGGTGGATGCCACGATCACCCCGATGATGGATGGCGATCGCGGCATCGTCGACCTCAACATGGATCCGAGCCGGCTGGCCGGGATCATGCACGACACTTCCCTGCTCGGCGACCAGGCGGAACGCCTGCTGGCCGCGCCCAGCGGCCCGACGCCGATGGAAGAGGCCTTCGAGACCCTGCCCTGCAGCGCTGGCCACACCGCCTGCTACGTCTCGCCCTACGGCGACGTATTCCCCTGCGTGCAGTTCCCGTACAAGGTCGGCAACATCCGCGAGCAGCCCTTCATCGACATCTGGCGCGACTCGCCGCAACTCAACGACGTGCGTTCGATCCGGGTCAGCGACCTGCAGGGCTGCTCGTCCTGCGTACACGGCAGCAGCTGCACGCGCTGCCCGGGCCTGGCCTACCTGGAAGGCAACATGCGCGGCCCGTCGATCCAGGATTGCGAGAAGTCGTTCGCCCGCACCGGCGTGCCCTCGAAGAACCTGGAACGCAAGAAGCTGCGCGCGATTCCCCTCGCCGTGGTGGCGGGCTGATTCCGAACGGGACTCGTCCCGTGGATACGGCAACACCTGAGTTGCCGCCGCACGTGCGGTCGGAGACGCGTGAGGGCGATGACGCCATCCGCATGCTGGCCGGTGGCTGCTATCTCGCCCTGCGTAGCAGCGATGCAACCCACCTGCCGTTGCAACCCGATGCCGATGTGCTGGATCGCAGCGGACTGGCCGGCATGCACGCCAACCTGTGCCTGCAGCTCGGTGTGGCAACCGACCGCGCCACCCTGATCCGCGGCATGCAGCTGTCGGCGGTCAACACGAGTCGCTGGAACGCGCTCGCAAACCTGCTGGCGTCGCTGGAATCCGAAGACGGCATCGCGCCGGTGCTGTTCAAGGGCGGTGCGTTGCATGCGCGCTGGCCGCAGATGCGCGAGTTGCGGGCAATGGCCGACTACGACCTGATCGTGCCCCAGCACCAGGCAGCCGCCCTGCGCGATGCATTGTCGCGGCGCGGGTTCGCCTCGACATCGCCCGGCTCGTGGCTGACCCGGCGACTGGCCAAGGGCTGGATGGCCTGCAAGGGCAGCGGCAACGCATACCAGAACCTGGATGTGCACGCGCGCGTGACCGAGCCGCCGGTGTGCAGTTCGCTGACCCGCGAGATCCTTGGCAGCGAGCAGCGCGCCAGCGGCATCCGCGTGCCTGGCATCGAGGACTGCGTGTGCATGATCGCCCTGCACGTCGTGCGCAGCGGGATGCACCGGCCGCTGCGCGAATACATCGACCTGCTCTGGTATGTCGATGCACTCGACGATGCCGGCTGGCAATCGCTGCGCGGACGCGCCGCTCGCCATCAGCTCTCCCCGGCGCTGTTCCTGTCGCTGAGGCAGGCCCACCATTGCCTGGCACTGGACGCACTGGCACCCGACCGGGCCGCCGCGCTGGCGACACGCACCGCCGAAGTGGAATCCGATGTCGACCGCGTGCGGCGGCGCATGATCGACTGGCTGGCACCGGCGGATTACCCGCTGCATCCCGTCGCATCGCGCAACCGCCCGATGTTCCGCCGCAGCCTCATCCTCGGTGCGGGTACCAGCTCGGCCTGGCGCGTCGTCGCCGCCTTCCTGCTGTATGGCGCATCGCGGCTCGGCGATGCGCTGACCGGTGCGGGACACGTCGAAGATTGAATGATCGTTGCGATTGCAGCGCGGCGAAGCCGTTCATCGCGATGCCGATGACAACGCCTCAGATGCGCGTCGCCACCGCATGTGCCGACGGCTGTTGCAGATAGATCGTCATCGCGAAGCCGCCCGCCTGGAGTTCCTCGCGGATCGACGTTTCATCGAAATAGTGGATGAAGTGGCGGCCCAGCCAATCGCCGTACTCGGGCATGCGTGGATTGAACGTGGCACGCGCCACCACCGACGCGACCCGATGGTTGATCCGCATCTGCCGCGCCGAGGGTGGATGCGCCCAGAACGACAGGATCAGGGGAGCGCCGGAGGGCAGCGACCGGGCCAGGTCGCGAAGGAAGGCGATGCGCGCATCGCGTCCCGCGATATGCGCATAGGCGGTCCATCCCAGCAGGCAGGCGTCATGCATGCCGAGTCCCGCGGGAACCTTGTCCGCAAGCGCATGCACGACCACGGGGACGTGCGCCACGCCGGACCAGTCCGTTGATCGCGCCGTTTCGACCAGTCGATCATCCGGATCGAACCCGGTGGTGCGCAGTCCCGACTTCGCCAATGCATGCAGTTCGCGGCCGCCTCCGCAGCCTGCAACCAGCACATGTCCGCGCGCCGGGAACCAGCGCGAGACGGCCAAGGCCTCCCAATCGAACAGGCCCGACGTGTTGAATCCGGCATCCACATAACAGGCCTGGCTCCGGTAGTAGCCGGCCGTGACGGCGTTCAACTGCGTGCGGCGGAACAGACCCAGCCAGACCCCGGCGTGCACGGCTTCGAACAATGCCAGCGCGGCCAGGACGATGCGATTCCACAGGGCATACAGGCCTGCCATGTCAGGCGCTCCGTCCGTCGGCCGGCGCAGGTTCGCCGCGGAAGCGCAGGCGCGGCATCAGGTGCCGTAGTACTCGCGATACCAGCGCACGAAGTTGGCCACGCCCTCTTCCACCGCCACCACCGGGCGGTAGCCGACGTTGGCGATCAGGTCGGAGACATCGGCTTCGGTATCGGGCACGTCGCCCGCCTGCAGCGGCAGCAGTTCCATCTCCGCCTTCTTGCCCAGGCACTCTTCCAGCACCTCGATGTAGCGCAGCAGTTCCACCGGCTGTTCGTTGCCGATGTTGTACAGGCGGTATGGCGCGACGCCGCTGGTGGCCGGATCCGGTGCCGCACCCGACCACGCCGGATCCTTGCCGGGTACGCGATCGAGCGTGCGCACCACGCCCTCCACGATGTCGTCCACGTAGGTGAAGCTGCGCTTGTGGCGACCGTGGTTGAACACCCGGATCGGCTTGCCGTCCAGGATCGCCTTGGTGAACAGGAACAGCGCCATGTCCGGCCGACCCCACGGGCCATACACGGTGAAGAAGCGCAGGCCGGTGCACGGGATGCCGTAGAGATGCGCATAACTGTGCGCCATCTGTTCGTTGGCCTTCTTGGTCGCCGCGTACAGGGTCAGTGGATGCTCGGCGGAACCGTGTTCGGAGAACGGCATGTTGGTGTTGGCGCCGTACACGGAACTGGTCGAGGCATACACCAGGTGCTCCACGCCATGGTGGCGGCAACCTTCCAGCAGGTGCAGGAATCCGGTGACGTTGCTGCTGACGTAGACGTGCGGGTTCTCGGCGGCGTAGCGCACGCCGGCCTGTGCGGCGAGGTTCACGACACGCTGCGGCTTGTGGGTGGCGAAGGCCTGCTCGACCGCTGCGCGGTCGGCCAGGTCGGCGGTGACATGGGTGTAGCCCGGCTTGCCCAGCAGTCGCGCCAGGCGCGCCTGCTTGAGGGTGACATCGTAGTAATCGTTGAGGTTGTCGAAGCCGACGACCTCGTCGCCACGCGCCAGCAGGACCTGGGCGACATGCGACCCGATGAACCCGGCAGTGCCGGTGACCAGAACCTTCATTGCAGGGCACATCCGTTGCGCGGGATCGGGATGTGGATTCTACCGGTGGCGGCGGCTGCCTCGCGGGTTGATGCGCGCCCAAGCGCCACGCCGGCGATCCGCTTGACCGGATCCGCGCGCCCGGCAATCATGCCCGCACACGCAAGGCGGTTGCCCAAGTCGCACGCGATGCCCGCACCCACCCAAGGCCATCCATGATCGGCGCGACCCAGGCCTCCGCCCCACTCGTGGCCGCGCGACGCATCCTTGCCCTGCTCTGGGTCAGCTCGCGGGGTTGGACGATCCTCGGCATGATCGCGATGGTCGCCGAGATCGTCTTCGGACTTTCCGCGCTCTATCTCGTCAAGCAACTGGTGGACCAGGTGTCCTCCATGCCCGCCAACGGCGGCTGGAACGATGCGCAGGCCAACGCGCTGCTGCGCGTGGTCGCCCTCACCGCCGCATTCGCGCTCGCATCGCTGGCCGCCCGCAGCCTGTCCGGCTTCGCCCGCGAGGCGCAGGGCATGCACCTGGCCGACCACGTCAACGGCATGATCCAGTCGCACTCGATCCGGCTCGACCTCGCCTTCTTCGAGAGCTCGCGTTACTTCGACACCTTGCAGCGCGCGCGCGCCTCCGGCAGCCAACGGCCGGCGCAGATCACCTCGAACCTGCTGATGCTCGGCAAGAACTGCCTGTTGCTGGCCGGCGTGATCGGCTTGCTCGGGACGATCAACGGCTTCGTCCTGCTGATGCTCGCAGCGCTGATCATTCCGGCATTGGTGGTGCGGATCTATTTCACCCGCACCCTGTACGCCTGGCGCCGCAAGCGCACGCGGATGGAGCGGCATGCCGGTTACCTGGACTGGCTGCTGACCTCGGATACGCATGCCAAGGAAATCCGCACCGGCGCGCTGGGCGAATTCCTGCGCAACCAGTACGCCACGCTGCGCCAGACGATCCGCAGCGAGCAGATCGGCATCGGGCGCAAGCGCGCCGGTGCCGAAACCGTGGTGATGTCGCTTGCGACGTGCATCTTCTTCGGCTCGCTGGGCTATCTGGCGCTGGAAGCCGCGCATGGCCGCAACAGCGTGGGCGACCTGGCCCTGTTCCTGGTGGTGTTCCAGCGTGCGCAGTCGATGGGCCAGGAAATGACCCAGCAGGTGTCGCAGCTGTACGAGGACAACCTCTACCTCGGGCTGCTGTTCGAATACCTGGACATCGAGCCGGTGCTGGCCTCACCGGAGACGCCAGCACCGATTCCCGGCGGCGATGGCGTGCACCTGCGGATCGAGGATGTCGGCTTCACCTATCCCGGCACCGAGCGCGAGGTGCTGGACGCGATCAACCTGGAGATCCCGGCAGGCAAGATCGTGGCCCTGGTCGGTGCCAACGGGTCCGGCAAGACCAGCCTGATCAAGTTGCTGTGCCGCCTGTACGACCCGACCCGCGGCCGCATCACCCTGGATGGCCGCGATGTCCGCGAGTTCTCGCTGGACGAGTACAGGCGCACCTTCAGCGTGATCTTCCAGGACTTCGCGCGCTACGCCGATACCGCCGGCGAGAACATCCGCTTCGGCGACATCCGCCTGCCGAAGGACTCGCCGCGAATCCGCGGGGCAGCGGCCAAGTCGGAGGCCGACGGCTTCCTTCGCGACCTCGAAAACGGCTACGACACCTACCTGAGCCGCATGTTCGATGGCGTCGAACTGAGCCAGGGGCAGTGGCAGCGCGTGGCCCTGGCCCGCGCCTTCGCCGCGCAGTCGCGGGTGCTGATCCTGGACGAGCCCACCAGTGCGCTCGATCCCGGCGTGGAATTCGAGTTGTTCCGCGATTTCAAGCGGCTGATCGACACCCGCTCGGCGCTGATCATCAGCCATCGGCTGTCGACGATCCGCCAGGCCGATTGCATCTATGTCCTCGAGGAGGGCGTCATCCGCGAATCGGGCAGCCACGAAGAACTGATGGCGAAGCAAGGCGTCTATGCCGGGCTGTTCGACAAACAGGCGCATTTCTATCGCGACGACATGGAACCGGGGGCAGGCGATGCAGGCTGACACCGCACCCGCGAACACGCTGCATCGCTACCTGGTGCACGGCTTGTACGTGGCGTCCCCGATCGAGCTTCCCGACCTGGCGCGCGCGGATGGCGGCGCAGAGGCCGTGGACGTCGAGATCAGCGAAGGCAACGTCCCCGAATCCCTCGGCGATGAGGCGAACGCCGGTGCCCATTGGCAAACCGATGCCAACCGCATGCTGTTCGAAGCGCCGGGCATCGCGCGTTTCCTGATCTCGAATGGCCGCACGATCCGTTTCCAGCCATGCGTCGGCCAAGCGCGCGACGACCATGCGATCCGCGTCTACATGCTGGGTACCGCGCTGGGCGTGCTGTTGCACCAACGCGGGCTGTTCGCCTTGCACGCCAGTGGCGTGGTGACGCCGTCGGGTGCGTGGCTGTTCACCGGCCACTCCGGCGCGGGCAAATCGACCCTGGTCGCATGGCTGCATCGCCGCTTCGGCTGGCCGATCCTGAGCGACGACGTCACCGTGATCGATGCCGCCGACGGCAGCCTGCATGCACGCGCCGGGATTCCGCGCCTGCGCCTGTGGCGGGATGCCTTGTCGGCCCTGTCTGTCCCCGAGGACGGGCTGGTCCGGGACCTGGTGCGTTTCGACAAGTTCCAACTGGCCCTGGGCGCTGGACACGGCGAGACCACGCCCCTGCGCGGCCTGGTCCTGCTGGAATCCGTGGATGACACCGCGAGCTCGGTCACCCGCCTGCGCGGGCACGAGGCATTGGCCACGGTGATGGGATCGGTGTATCGCCACGAGTTCGCCGAGGCGTGGCGCAAGCCGGGCGGTCTGTTCCTGGAGAGTGCACGCATCGCCTCGCGGATGGCCGTGCTCAGGTTTTCACGTCCTCGCAGCCTGGCCGACTACGACCATCACCTCGAAGCGTTGATCGCCGGACTCGAAGGTGGCGTTGCAGCCGTCGCTGCCGACACCCAGCCGGCAGGCACGAAGGACGCAACCACCGCGTAATTCGCGAACCCGTTGCCCCCGCTCACGAACACCCGACCGCAGGCCACCCAGGCATGTGCGATGGGATCGTCAGCCCCTCCCGACGCGGAGCGCAGCCCAAGGTGCAGGGAATAGGGAATCCGCAACAGGCCAAGCAGGACTCGTGCAAGGACTGCCTGGGCCAGGCAGTTGGAGTCCCACGGCGTGCGCCGTGCAACGGCACGGATCACCCGACCGATTCGCGCTGCATTGCGCACGTCCGCGGGCGCGGCCAACGGCACCAGCGCAACGGCACCCATCGATTGGCCAAACCGTCGGGACAAACGGGGAAATGGCACCAACAGCACGGCAGCACGCGCCAGTGCCAGTCCGATGAACACGACCGGGATCAAGGCAATCCGGCCAAGCCATTTCACGGCGGCAGAGGGGTGCCTGCGACGCAACATGCAAGCAAGCGATCGCTCAAGCCGCCTCGACCAGTCCGGCACGCGAAAGATCGTCCAGGAAGGACTGTGTGTCCGCGCGGCATTGCTCCAGAGCCACACCGTATTCCCCGGCGATATGCGCCGCGACTTCATCGACTGTGGAGGGCGATTCGAGCACTTCCCAGATCCTGGCCGCCACGCCGCTCAGGCTGTGATACATGCCGGTCGAGAGGACCAGCATCATGATGTCGCCATCGACCTGCGTCGCCAATGCATCGGGCGAGCGCCGCAAGCGGCGTGAATCCATCGAGGTCACGGTTTCAGACATCGCAACACACCTCAATCCAGGCAAAAAAAACAGCCCGTTGCCTGCAACAGGCAACGGGCCTTCATTCGATTAACCTTCAAATCCACCAAGATTTGAGAGTCATGCTCCGGATTGGATCAGCTCGGAGCAAGCACAGAGAAGATCGTGTCGCCGGGACCAGGCGCATCCACACTCTTGGTCAAATCTTCCGCGGAACCGAGCGTCACCAGCACCGGAGCGCTGTAGGTCTGCTTCATTTCAATATTCATTTATCCCCCTGATTTCAGATACCGGTCCGCCGCTCGCGAGCTGCGGATGGTGACAGCCTAAGCGTACCAATACAGCCTGTCAAACTTGGGTTGGCGTCCCTGAAAAATGGAAAAGCCCGCTACCTGAACAGGCCGCGGGATCTTCATTCGCAATACGACCGAACTGCCAAGTCCGCTCGTCATGCGTCCGCTTGGATCAGCTCGGATTCAAATTGGTGAACAGCGTATCGCCGCTACCAAGCGTGTTCACGTTCTGGGTCAGCTGATCCGCGGAACCCAAGGTCACCAGCACTGGCGCTCTGTATTCCTGCTTCTTTTCTGCGTTCATGTGAGGCTTCCTTGTAATAGCGTATCCGGCAGTGCACCGGCTGCTCCCAGCGTAGGCAAGTGCTCAGCGGGTGTCAAGGGCCGGTGGGGCGTCCGGCTTGGCGCGGTCGAATCCACGCGGCGAAGCCCGCCGCCAAGTACAAGAGCAATGCGTCGCTTGCTTTCGGTGCCTGCCGGTATCGGTCCACGAGCCCCCCAAGCATCCCGGCATCCACGTAGCCACCGTGCTTGCCCTCCCCCGCCATGCCCTCCAGCGTCGCCAGGGTCTGGTCCAGTCGGAGCTCGCCATGCTTCAAGCTGGACGTGAAGTTGTGCCCCAGGTTGGACTTGTCCGGGCGGGTGCGCAGCGCTTCCGGCAATACGCCGCGCATCGCCTCGCGCTGGACGACGCGAGTCCAGCCATCGCGAATTTTCTGCCTCGCAGGCAGCGACAGGCAAAATTCCACCAATCGCTTGTCGAAGAATGGGTGGCGGCTTTCGACGCCAAAGGCGGACGACACGCATTCGATGTCCTCGAACGCACATGCCATCAGGCCAGAATCGATGCCGCGGACATGATCTGCGGCGGCGCTGGCCCCCATTCGCATGCTCGGCAATGCTTGGCGCGCGCGGAAGACCGGGCTGCGTGCAAATGAAGAGGATGCCAGGCCACGATGCGAGGCCGACTTCCGGCGCCCGGCAAGGTCGAGCAGCACGGTCTTGCGGGACAAGCCATAACGTCTGTGGACCTCTCCCACCGCGCGCAGTGCGCGCATAGGGCGACCGGCGCGCCAGAGATGCCAGGGGACCGTGCCCAGATAGGTTCGGACCAGCGACTTGCGAACCCCTTCGTAATTGCCGAGCAGGGTCGTGATGTCGGCCAGCTGCTGGTTGGCCTCGTCCCATCGCCCGGCGATGGCCAATTCCGTCAACACGGCGAAACCGTGTGAAACCACGGTGTCGCCATCATGGCCGCCCAGCATCACCCGCACGCCGGCATCGCGCGCCATGCGCAGCATGTGCCAGGGTTGGTAAAGGTTGGCCGCCGCGCTGGGTGCACCCAGGCATTCGGTGATGTCGTCCACCACTTCCAGCGGGCCGTTGAGGTCGGCCCGCAGCAGGTGCCTGCGCAGAGGTCGTCCTTCCGCCTCCGCCTGGGCTTCGACCAGCTCCATCCACTGGCGTTCGTCGGAACGTGGCACGTCGGGGAACACCGCGGAAAACGTATGCAGCGGCAATGCAGTGCTGGCCAGCAACCGGTTGGCCACGACTGTCACCGCAGAGGAGTCCAATCCACCACTCAGGAAACTGCCCACTGGATGCACGCTGCGCAGCCTGCATTCCACGGCCTGCTCGAACAATTGGCGGAACCGCGCAGCCGCTTCGCCATCATCCAGGTGCGCGCCCGAGCCATCCGCCAGCGGCTTCCAGTAGCGCCGCATCTCCACCCCGTCGCGGCGCACGACCATCACGTGGGCCGGCGGCAGGCGCTTCACATGGCGCTGGAAGGTCCTTTCCTTGTCCTCCACTTGCATCAGGAGGAAATCGGCGATGCGCGCCTCGTCCAGATCGGCGGGCGCAAGGCCAGCAACCACCAGCGCCTTGGCCTCTGAGGCGAAGGCGAACCACCCCTCCTGCTGCGTGTAACAGAGAGGCTTGGCGCCGAAGTGATCGCGTGCGCAGAACAGCTCGTCCCTGCCCGGGTCGAAGATCGCGAATGCGAAATCCCCGATGAGGTGGTTCACGCAATCGCCACCCCAGCGCTCGTAGGCGGCCAGCACCAATGTCGAATCCGCACAAGGGATCGACACACGATCACCGAACAGGCGATACAGCTCGTCGCGGTTATCGATGCGGCAATCGCCTGCGATCACCAGCCGCCGCTCACCCTCTGGCTCGGGCGGCGTTTCCAGCAGCGATTCGGGCGTGGTGTGGAACAGCCGCATTCCCAACCAGGCGTCCTTGTCGTTCCAGGTACCGAAAACGTCGCTGCCACGATGAGCCAGCGTTTGCTCCAGCGCCGCGACGCGAGCGGGCTCAACGGCAATGCGGTCTCGTGCGAGGACACCGAAGACCGCACCCATCAGGCTCGATTGCCCCCACTCTTGCCGGAATCCCCGTGCGGATCGGTACCAGCCTTCAGTGCGGAACGCAGCCGGCGCGCGACGCCACTGGTGATCCGGCGCCACTGCTTTTCCAGTCGACGACGAACGCGAAGCACGAACAGCACGGCGCGCTCGGACATCGACGATTGCCAGGCGAACGCGCGATCGCGCGACAACCGGGTGGCGCGCAATTCGACCTCGCGCGCCGGCCCGCCTTCCAGGCATTCGACGGAGCGTGCCAACAACGCCTCGCTCGCTCCGCGCTCGAGCGACAAGGTGTCCGGCCAGTCGGCCGAGCGCGCGAATTCGTGCAGCTGCAGGCAGGCTTCGATTGTCGAATCGAGACGTGCGCTGGCCGCGACCTCGCGCACTTCGGCGAGGTCGAACAACGGATGCGCGATGATCGCGTCCAGGTCGGCATACCAGTGCAGGTGCGACCAGAAATGCCGGGTGTGGTGCATGCACATGTAGACGAACAGGTCGGAGGTGCGCAACACCGGCAGCATGCGCCCGCGGTAGTCGATGATTTCGGCGCGGCCGAGCATCCTGACGCTGTCCAGCACGCCATCGCCGTGATCCAGCGAGTGGTGGATCTCGATCAGCACGCCGTTCGGTGCACGCATGCCGTACACCGTTTCCTGCTTCATCCAGCGGACCAGGTCGCGCTCCGTGGGACCGACCTGCCTCACCGGCGTGTACCCGGCCTGGCGCGCATGCCGCACGACCGCCAAGGCCATCGCCGGATCCACCAGGACGTCGACATCCCGACTCGGACGGGCGGCGGGGTGGGCATGGTAGCGATGGGCCAGCGAGGCACCCTTGAAGAAGGCATGGCGAACGCCGAGCGGCTCCAGGCAGCCGGCGCTGAAGTCCAGCATCGCGCCTTCGATCTGCAGGGAGCGCACCGCGAGCATGCGTGCCACGTGTTGCAGCCGGTCGAGCGCCTGTCCGGGAATGGAACCCGCATCGAGCGTCGAGAGCAGGCGGTACGCGAGGCAGGCGCCGAACGAACGGATCGCCACCTCGCAGAAGGCATTCCAGTCGGCCACGTCGCGAGCGAGCAGCATCGCTCTCGCTCGTTGTGCGTCGTTCCACTCCCCGCGTGCGGCAAGCAGCAGTAGGCGTCGCGAGGCGTGATCCAGGCGGTGAATCTCCATTGCCATGCTGCTATTGCACTCCCCCTGAGGCATTTGACTGGCGGACTCGCCGCACCAGCCACTCAATCAGGCACGTGCCGAAACTAATCCCCTCTCGACGAGCAATTTATCACCTATGGACAGCCACGATGTCGTCGGCGATACCTCACTCGATGATGGTGTGGACGTATAGCGTTGATCCCTGCCCTCGATGGACTTCCGTCCGCCGCGTGGGCAGGGCGCCCATCCTCGTATAGAAGCGGTGTGCAGGTACCAGTGCGTCTCCCACCGTGATCTTGAACGCAGTCTCCCCCGCGCTCCGGAAATGCAGCGCGAGCCGACCATACAGGCGTTCCGCCATTCCGCTACCCCTCGCCTCCGGCGCGATTGCGAGGCTCAGCAACTCAGCATTCGGCAGCCTCCCTGCAGGCTTCTGCCGGCCGTAGCGCAGGATGTCGAGAATACGCCCGATGCGAGAAGGTCTGGTGACGGAGGGCATCAACGCCACACAAAGGGCGACCGGCCTCCTCAACATGCACCGATATATCCGCCCCATTCCCGTGCCACCGGAAATGAAGCCGCGCACCCGGCTGTCCTCCTCTTCTACAAACAGTACGCTGCCGGGAGCTTCATCGATCGCGCGATACATCAATGCAAGGAACGGTTCGCCCAGCGTCGCGAGGAATCCTTGATCAATGTTCGCGGCATGCAATGCCGCAACCTGCCGATACATGCTCTCCCGATCCGCGGGCATCACAGCAAGTCGACCAAGGCCTTGGGTCGCTCCGGCAGGTCCCTGAAGAGTCTCCACACCATCGGTGACGTCGGAAACACCACCACCCAGGCCGTGGCGAAAATGCATGCGAGGTAGGTGGCCAAGCTCTGATGCGCCACATACCACTCTTCCAGCCTGCCCTTGTACGGCATGATCACATCGTCGTAGAAACGCTCCGGCTCGGCACTGGCATGCATCAACTCTTCCTCGTCGCGGAAGACGATGGAGCCGATGCCGGACAGGCCGGGGCGTACCTTGACGATCTCAACTTGCGACACAATCGGAAAGGCATCGAAACAACGCTGCGTCTGTGGTCTCGGGCCGATGATGCTCATGTCGCCCTTGAAGATATTCAGCAGTTGCGGCAATTCGTTGATCTTGGTTTTCCGCAGGAAATGACCCAGCGGCAGCACGCGCGGATCGTGCTTCACCGTCACCGTTCCGGTGCCGATGCTTGGACTGTTCTTGAGCATCGTGGCGAACTTGTACAAACCGAACTTCATGTTGCCGCGACCCACGCGCTGCTGCACGTAGAAGACCTCGCCTTCGCCGGTGAGACGCAAGGTGATGACGATGGGCACCAGCAATGGCGACAGCACCAGCAGTGCCAGTCCGGACAGCAGGATATCCAGCAGACGCTGCATGCTCACATCCTGCCGTCGAGGTATTTCCCGGTTTCCTTGTGCTGGAACTCCGGGATCATGTGATTGAACAACTCAACGAGCTCCGGCTTGTCCCATGTGGGCTGCGAGCGGATCCGATCGATGGTCGCCAGGAAATGCGCGAGCTTCTCCTGGTCGTACTCTGGCGAGTTCTTGATCACGCCGATCTTCTCGAAGCGATCCATGTCCAAGGTCTCGGCGCCAGTGAAGAACTCTTCGAAGTCCTTCTCACCAGTGGTGTCGCTCTGGAAAAAGTACACCGGCCAACGCTTGGACGCGATCAACTCCGCTGCGCTGTCTCGCGCCTCATCTTCGCTGCCACATTCGTGCGGCTCGTAGCCGAGCGCCTGCAGATAGCGTGTCGCAATGTCCGAAAAACGGGTCAGGTCCAGTTGGCCGTCGAGCTTCGGGAAAAAGATGTCGCGGTTTTCGCCGAGCAGGCAGGAGCTGAGACATAACTCGCCGGATTCCTGCGGGGTCACGAAGTAGCGGCGAACGTCGTTCGGCGCGGAAATCGGTTGCTTCTTGGCGAACCGCTGGTTGAAACCGTGCAACAGGGAGCCGTCCGAGAACGCGACGTTCGCGAAGCGCGCCGTCGATATCGGCAACGACTCGCTCGCTCGCATCAGGAACATCTCCATGATGCGCTTGCTGGCGCCCATCATGTTTACCGGATTCGCGGCCTTGTCCGTGGACACGCAGAAATACTTGCGCGCGCCGCCAGCCTGGGCGGACTCGATGGTGGAGATGGTATTAAGCACGTTGACATCGATCAACCGCATCAGGGTGAACGGATCTTTCTCGCTGCGCACATGCTTGAGCGCGGACAGGTTCAACACGTAGTCGTAACCGCGTTCGGCACGCATCAGCGCATCGAATTCCCGAGCCCCGCAATCGATCGCGAATGTGCGGAAATCGCCATCGACGTAACCCAGCGTGCTGCGCAGGTCGCGCACCAGCTCCACCATGTTGTTTTCGCTGATGTCGACGACATGCAGCGCCTTCGGGTTCCGCCTGAAGATCTCGCGCGTGACCGCCTGCCCGATGGATCCCGCGCCGCCGATCACCAGGAACCGGCTCGCGGCCACCAACGCCGACAACTCGTCCTCATGGTGCCGGATGTCGGCCTCGAGCATTGGACGATTCCGCCCTAGCAATCCCAGGACGTTCATCGTGCATTCTTCCCCATCGCCGCGTCGGGGACGCTGGACGGCAGGTTAACGACCCGTGCTTCCAACCAGTAGGAATTCTCAAGCCCATCGTGCAGGCAATGCCCGTACATCTCGAGGCGCGACATCAATCGCCAGATTGGACGGGTCATGATCCCACGGGAGTTGGTGTACTCGAGGAATTCGTCGCGTTCCTGCTCCGAATCCAGCACGATCGCGTTGAGCCAGCGGTTGGCCACGTCGCCTTCGAGCGGCTGCTGGAAATGGATGGCCGTGCCGGTGAACAATTCCGCGTAAGCGCGGGCCACTTCCGCCTTGATTGCCAGCATCTCCGGCAATCGTTCCATCTGCGCGCAACCAAGCGCGGCATTGAGGTTGGGCAAGCGGTAGTTGTAGCCCACCTCGTCGTGGACGAACTCGAAGGGATGCGGAATCTTGGCCGTGGTGGTGAGATGCTTGGCGTGGATGGCGATCGCTTCGTCGTCGGTGACGATCATGCCGCCACCCCCTGTGGTGATGGTCTTGTTTCCGTTGAAACTCAACGTGGCCAGCTTGCCGAACGTTCCCGTGTGGCGACCGTCGACATAACTGCCCAACGATTCCGCGGCATCCTCGACGACCGGGATGCCGTATTCATCGCAGAGGGCAAGGATCTCGCGGATCCGCAGCGGAAATCCAAAGGTATGCATCGGCACGCAGGCGGCGATGCGCCGGCCCGTGCCGCGGTTGTATGCCCGGCCATCGCGTACCTCGGCGTTCGCGGACAACCAGCGTTGCAAGGCTGTGGGGCTCAGGCCCAGAGTGTCCACGTCGACGTCCACGAACACCGGATGCGCGCCGGCATAAGTCAGCGCATTGCAGGTGGCGATGAAGGTCAGTGCCTGGCTGATCACCTCGTCGCCCCGCCGCACGCCGGCCAGTTGCAGCGCGACGTGCAGGGCCGCCGTGCCATTCACCGTTGCGATGGCGTATTTCGACCCGGTGAAGGCGGCGATCTGCTGCTCGAACTCGACGACCTTCGCCCCGACCGAGGAAACGAAATTAGAATCGATGCAGTCGAGCAAGTACTGCTTTTCGTTGCCTTCGAACACGGGGCGATGTAACGGGATGACGCCGTCGCCATAAATCTCCCGCACCAGCGCGAGCACCTGGTCAAGCATCGTCGCATTCATGCGTGGGCACTCCATTGATGCGGCATGGACACGATCCCCATCTCCCTCAACATCACCGCATTGACCTTGTGCACATCGTACCTTTCCTCGGCGATGTCCCGCGAGCGCCTACCCATGCGTGGCGCGAGTCCCGGATCATCGATGAACCGGCGCAAGGCCTCGACCAGCGCATCCACCGACTTGGGCGGAACCAGGAATCCATTCTCGCCATCGACCACCGTTTCCCTGCAACCTGGAGCGTCGGTGGTGACGATCGGACGTCCGATGGCCATCGCCTCCAGCACCGTGCGCGGCGTCCCTTCGCGGTAGGAGGGCAAAACATAGACCTGTGCCGTGGCGATAGCCCCTCGCACGTCGTCCAGCCGCCCGAGGAATTCCACGGTGCCTTCCGCGATCCAGCCATCCAGTTCGGAGCGTCTTATCGCATCCGGGTTTTGGTCGATCCAGCCCGCCAGCTGGAACCTCGCATGCGGGAACTCCGCTCTGATCCTGCGGGCGGCGCTTGCGTATTCGCGGACCCCCTTGTCACCGATCAGCCTGCCGATCATCAGATAGACCGGATGGTGCGTGGCCTGCATCTCCTCGAACGCATAGGCGTCCAGATCCACGCCTGAGCCATTGACCACTACCGATGGGATGTTCGCCGGCAGGATCGCGGAAATCCGGAACAAACGCTCGTCATCCGGGTTCTGGAAAAACACCTTGTGCACCCGACCCAGCGCCAGGCGATACAGCATGTCGACGATGCGCCTGATGGATCCACTGCGTTCGCCAGTGAATGCGTATCCAAGACCCGTGACCAGCGCGAACCGCCCCGGCACTCCCGCCAGCCATGCCGCAAGGCTCCCGTAAATCACAGGCTTGATCGTGTAGGGCAAGGTGACGTCGGGGCGCAGTTTCCGGATCAAGCGCCACATCGCGATCATCGCGCCGAGATCAGCAAGGGGGTTGGTGCCTGTCCGCCTGATCGGGATATCATGGAAGCGGTCGCGCGACAGGCCAAGAGTTCGGTCGAGGTCTGCTTCCCTCACGTTCGGCGCCGCAATATGAACCTCGCAGCCCGCGTCCACCAAGGAACGGATGAGCGCACCCCGGAAAGATACGATCGATTCTGCGAATCCGGCAAGAATCAGTGCTTTCACGAAACGTCCGCGTTCACACGAGGCCCACCCAGCAGGGCGAGCAGTGCGTCGATTTTAACGTCGTCGTCCAGCAACTCGCACGGGTAACCACCCCGTGCGAGTCGATTTCGCATGTCCTCGTCGCCGATCATCGACGCCAAACCATCGCAGATCGACTTCACGTCCTGTTCGACAATCAGGCCGTTCACGCCGCTCTCGATCTGCTCTTCGATGCCCGCAAATCTTGTGGCGATGACAGGCCGCTCGAGGACACGCGCTTCGTTCACAACACCGCATAGCCCCTCGTAGCGGGACAAGACCGCACAGATGTCCGCGTGCATGTAATAGGGAAGCGGGTTCCTGATCGCCCCGTGCAGCTTGAATGTGGCAGAGACATCGCGCTGTTTGACCTCGCTTTCGAGAAGCACGCGATCGGGACCATCACCCAGGACGTGCCAGACATGGGCGAATCCCGCTTCCAGCAGACGAGCATGGATTTCGACCATTCTTAGCAACGCTTTTTGCGACTCCTGCAGGCGGCAGACGCTGAGCACGCGTAGGCCTGCCGGTTCCAGCTCGAACGGATCGGAACCCTGCACCGCGCCGGTTCGCATGCTTTCCGGGTCGATGAGATTGTAGATCCGCACGGCCTTGGCCCGCGTTTGCGGGTAAAACGCAACCAATGAATCGAGCACCGATTGCGAAACGCAGACGTACCCGTCGATGCATGGCTCGTAGCGCGCGATATTTCGCGCAAGCTTGCCTTGCCTGTCGTCCGCAGCATCATTTCGCACCATTACGAAACGCCGTGTCGCCCGCACTATCTTGCAGATGAAACCGGGCGACAGGCCATGCAAGCCGGCAATGGCGGCATCGAAGTCGATGCGTGCAATGCGCATCGAGCGCCATGTCTGTTGCAACCTGCCACGTACCCAAGTGATTCCCGCCAGCGCGAAACGGAACGCGTCCCCGACACCGCTGACTTTGGCTGGGAACGCGCCCGCCATATCGCGCAAGTGGTGCACGACCACGCGTGGGTCGATCTCCGGCTCCAGCCTCCCACCGGCAACCGTCAGCACGAGGTGTACCTCGCAACCACGACCGGCTAGCGCCGCGAGGAGTCTCAGCGTAGAGCGTTCCGCTCCCCCCGCATTCAAAATGGGATAGTGAAGCAATACCCTGAGAGGTGTGGCTTCTCCCCTGCCTGCATCACTGCGCAAGCGACCTCCCCGAATGCGCCATCGCGTCAATCCTGCGGAACCACTGCTCAAGGACAAGTGACTGGTAAGCCAACTGGTCCCGCAGCCCACGATCAAACGGGCCTGACGGGCGCGCGAGCGCTCGGCTGCCGGCAGCCGAAAGCAACCCAAATGAAGCGAGTTGCCCGCCCACCAACGAATCACCCCGATCGCGCACGAGTGCCGCTACCCAGTCGCGGGTCGGCGGGGAAAAACCGCGTTTTGGTCGATTCAGTACCCATGCGGGAATGTCATCCGCGACGGCCGCACGCAACCACTGCTTGCCGGGTGCGAGGGCATCCGGCTGCGTGTCATTGAGACCCACGGCATGCTCGACGAGCTTGTAATCCACGAACGGCAGCCGCGCTTCCACGCCAGCAGCCATGCTGTAACGATCAGCCTGGGAGATGCCGTTTTCGAGCAGGTACGTGGCCAGGATGTGGCGGACCAAGCCGCGACGCCAGGATTCCCCCGCCTCGCGCCCACGGAACGCACCACGCGCCTGTGCCAAAGTCGCTGTACCGCGCAACGCATCGCCTGCCAGTGCGGAAACGGATCGAGCAATCCGATCCATCGGACGTGCTACGTCCCAGAACAACGCTTGCTGGGGGTCAGGCTGGCGCACGCGTTCGTACCGGGACAACGCGTCGCTGATCCCGCCCCCCTGCAGCAGCCACTGCGCAAGGGCGCGAGGTGAACCGAGAGACGGCAATCGAACCTTCTGGCGCAGGCTGCCCGCGAGTGCAGCCAATGCACCGGGCCTCGCTTCGCGGGCTTCGTTCTCGACCAGCGCCTGCCGCATCCAGCCATAGCTCCAGAACAGCTCGTCCGCACCTTGGCCTTGAAACATGACCTTGATCCCGGCTTGGCGAGCGGCCTGCATCAATGCGCGGTAGCTGGAGCCGGCGGCATCGGCGATTGGCTCGCCCATGTCGGCGACCAAGCCCTCAAAGCCGTTGGCCACATCGGATGCGGAAAGCTCGACCTCCACCATGTCGATGCCGAGGTGGCGGGCAAAGGCCGCCGCATCGGCGCGTTCGTCACAGTCAGGCCTGCCCTCGTAACCAACACTGAAAGCCGTCACGGTGCTCGGCGAGTGCCTCACCGCCAGGCTGGCGACGATGCTCGAATCGAGTCCACCGCTCAGTGCCACTCCCACAGGCACGTCGGAACGGACGATGATCCGCCCGATGTCTTCCAAGTCCGCCCGAATGATCTCGACGGGATCGCCGTCCAAGGGTGGAATCGCGGACACATTCCAGTATTCGCGTGGTGCCGGCTCTGTATTGTCGGGCGACAGCGCCATGAAGTGCCCGGCGCGCAGCTTACGAACATGCAGCAAGGGCGTGGCAGGTTCTGGCACGAAGCGAAAATGGAAATAACGATTGATCGCCTCTACGTCGGGCTCGACCGGGATCGCGCCGGAGGCCACCAAGGCGCCGATCTCGGATGCGAAATAGACCGTTCCGTCAGCGCCCGTAGCGTAAAGCAAGGGCTTCTCGCCCAAGCGGTCGCGTAACAGCAATAACTGTTGGCGCGACTCGTCCCAGATCGCTACCGCGAACGCCCCGCGCAACCGATGCACGAAGTCCTCGCCGTGGCGGTCGTAGAGAAAGGGGATGACTTCGCTATCGCTGCGCGTGCGCAGGCGCGCGCCGGCCGCAGCCAGCTCCTGCTGCAGCTCGATGTAGTTGTAGATCTCGCCGTTGACGATGGCGACGGTCCCGGCACGCTCACCCGCCAGCGGCTGCGCGCCGCCCGCGAGGTCGATGATGCTCAGCCGGCGGTGCGCCAGCGCGATGCGCCTGTCCTGGAACCAGCCTTCGCCATCGGGGCCCCGATGGCCCAGTGCCCGCTGCATCCTGCGCACCGCCTCGAATGCCTCTTCAGACAGGCGATCGGGATGGAATGCCCCCGCGATGCCGCACATTCAGCCGCTCCTCCAGGATCGATACATGGCTCGCGCTTGGAAGGCGATCACCACCTCTTCCACACCACTTGATTCACGTAATCCACGTAGCTGTGGATGATGCGGACCACCTTTTCCGACACGTTCGACATCGAGTAATCCGCCACCTGGCGCAACAGGCGCTGGTCGCCTGCGGGCTGCGACTCCAGGATCGCCAGACCCTGCATGACCCGCTCGACGTTCATGCCGACCATCATCACTGCAGCCTCTTCCATGCCTTCAGGGCGCTCATGCGCCTCGCGCAGGTTGAGTGCGCGGAAGTTGAGGATGGAAGCTTCCTCGTTGATCGTGCCGCTGTCGGACAGTACGGCCTTTGCATCCTTCTGCAGGCGCACGTAATCGCTGAAGCCAAGCGGCTTGAGCAACTGCACGCGCGCGTCGAGCACGATGCCCAGCGCATCGATGCGCTTGCGCGTGCGCGGGTGCGTCGAGACCACCACCGGCATGTCGTAGCGCGCCGCGACCGCATTGAGCGACGCCACCAGCCCGGCGAAGTTGCGGTCGGACTCGATGTTCTCCTCGCGGTGCGCGCTCACCACGAAATAGCGCCCGGCCTGCAAACCCAGCCGATCCAGCGCATCGGAGCCGGCGATCCTCGGCGCGTAATGCGCCAGCACTTCGCACATCGGACTACCGGTCTTGATGATCCGGTCCGGCGGCAAGCCCTCGGCAAGCAGGTATTCGCGGGCGATGTCGCTGTAGGTCAGGTTGATGTCGGCGGTGTGGTCGACGATGCGTCGGTTGATCTCCTCCGGCACGCGCATGTCGAAGCAGCGGTTGCCGGCTTCCATGTGGAAGGTCGGGATCTTGCGGCGCTTGGCCGGGATCACCGCCAGGCAGCTATTGGTGTCGCCCAGCACCAGCACCGCGTCGGGCTGGAGTTCGGCCAGCGCCTGGTCGGCGGCGATGATCACCTTGCCGATGGTTTCCGCGCCGGTAGCGCCGGCCGCTTCGAGGAAACGATCCGGCTTGCGGATGCCCAGATCGTCGAAAAAGATGCCGTTGAGCTCGTAGTCGTAGTTCTGGCCGGTATGCACCAGCGTGTGGTCGCAATGCTCGTCCAGCGCGGCCAGCACCCGCGACAGGCGGATGATTTCCGGGCGCGTGCCGACGATGGTGGCGACCTTCAACTTGCGTGTGTTCATACCTTGCTCGCCACCGTGTCCGGGTGTTGCCGGTCGAAGATTTCGTTCGCCCACAACATCACCACCAGCTCGTCTTCGCCGATGTTGGTGATGTCATGCGCCCAGCCGGGAATGGTCTCCACCACCAACGGCTCGCTGCCATCGCTTTCGACCTCGAAGGTCTCGTCGGTGAGCAGGTGGCGGAAGCGGTAGCGCGCCCGGCCCTTGATCACCAGGAATTTCTCGGTCTTGCTGTGGTGGTAGTGGCCGCCGCGGGTGATGCCCGGATGCGCGGTGAAGAAGGAGAATTGCCCGCAATCAGGCGTCTTCAGCATCTCCACGAACACGCCACGCGCATCGCCATGCTTCGGCACGCCGTAGCTGAAGGCATCCGGCGGCAGGAAGCTGACGTAGGTCGCGTACAGCGCGCGCACCAGGCCGGAGCCGACACGCTCGGTCACCAGCGTGCTGCGCACATCGCGGAAGGCTTCGATCTGCCGCGCGAGTTCGCCCACCCTCGTGGTGTAGACCGGGCCGGCCTCCGGGAAGCGCGTGCCCTCCCCCGGGTCCGCGAGGAACCGCAGCAGCTCGGCGACCACGTCGTCGATGTAGATCAGGCGCACTGGCGACGACGGATCGTCGATGCGGATCGGCAGGTCGCGCGCGATGTTGTGGCAGAACGTGGCGACTGCCGAGTTGTAGTCGGGCCGGCTCCACTTGCCGAACACATTGGCGAACCGGTAGAGCGCAACGGATGCGCCAGTCGCAGCGCCATACGCCGACAGGTGCTCTTCCGCGCTGCGCTTGCTGCTGCCGTAGGGGTTGTCGCGTTCGGCCTGGATGGAAGACGCGAACGCCACCGGGATCGCGCGGCCGCTGGCAGCCAGCAAACCGCACAGGCGCGCGGTGAAGTCGGCATTGCCTGTCGTGAACTCGGCCGGATCCCGTGGACGGTTGACGCCAGCAAGATGGATGACCGCGTCGGCCCTTGCCACCGCGTCAGCCAGCTCCGTATCGCTGCTGCCGCGCGTGATCGGCAGCACGTCGAAGCCATCGCGCTCGCCCAGCGCCACGCGCAGGTTGCTGCCGATGAAGCCATCGGCGCCGGTGACCAGGACCTTCATCTCAGTCCACCGGCATGGCCGGACGGCCGGCGACCAGGTCGCGGATGAAATCCAGCTTCATCAGCAACGCTTTCATTCCCTCGACATCGAGCCGCTGGGTGTTCTCGGAGGTGTAGTCCTGCGCGTCGCTGATGCGCTTCTCGCCCTGTTCCACGTACTTGCCGTAGTTCAGGTCGCGCAGGTCCGGCGGCACCCGAAAGTAACCTTCAAGGTCCTCGGCGTGGGCCATTTCCTCGCGGCTGAGCAAGGTCTCGTGCTTCTTCTCGCCGTGCCGCGTCCCGATGATGCTGATCGGATGATCGGGCTTGCCCAGCAAGGCGGTCAGCGCACGCGCCAGGGTGTCCATCGTGGCGGCCGGCGCCTTCTGCACGAAGATGTCGCCGCTGTGGCCGTGTTCGAAGGCATACAGCACCAGGTCGACCGCATCGTCCAGCGTCATCATGAACCGGGTCATCTCCGGGTCGGTGATGGTGATCGGCTGCCCCGCTTTGATCTGGTTGACGAACAGCGGGATCACCGAACCGCGCGAGGCCATCACGTTGCCGTAGCGCGTGCCGCAGATCGTGGTCCTGGCGGGATCGACGTTGCGCGACTTCGCCACGAACACCTTTTCCATCATCGCCTTGGAAATGCCCATGGCATTGATCGGATACACGGCCTTGTCCGTGCTCAGGCAGATCATGCGCTTGACGCCGCACTGGATCGCCGCCTCGGTGGCATTCTCGGTGCCGATGACATTGGTCTTCACCGCTTCCATCGGGTGGAACTCGCAGGACGGCACCTGCTTCAACGCCGCCGCATGGAACACGTAGTCCACCCCGCGCATCGCGTTCAACACGCTGGCCGGGTCGCGCACGTCGCCGATATAGAACTTCAGCTTGTCGGACGCATAGCGCTTGCGCATGTCGTCCTGCTTTTTCTCGTCGCGACTGAGGATGCGGATCTCGCCGATGTCGGTCTGCAGGAAACGGCGCAACACAGCATTGCCGAAGGAGCCGGTGCCGCCGCTGATCAGGAGCACACGATCGATGAACATCGAATTCCTTTCCATCACGCCAGCCCCTTCTTCTTGCTGCTGCCATGCCGAAGCAGCTTGTAGCGACGAAACAGACCAGGAGCAAGGAAAAGAACCGCGATTTTCATTGTTTTCCTGTTCATCCCCCCAGCCGCCAACAACGCGGGCAGCTTCGATATCGCAGGCGCATCAATGAATTGCAGTACCCGCGCAATCGACGAGGCCATTCCATCGATCTTCTTCCTTAGAGCCGGCGTCACGCGCCCGGCCAAGGCCGGACTG
>JAVWUU010000026.1:14937-23866 GCA_036666995.1 Thermomonas sp. | reverse complement strand
GGTGATCGACGGGTTTTCCGACTTGCGCGAAATCTTGTCGATCTCGTCGATGTAGACGATGCCGTGCTGCGCTTTCTCGACATCGTAGTCGCACTTCTGCAGCAGCTTCTGGATGATGTTTTCCACGTCCTCGCCGACGTAGCCGGCTTCGGTCAACGTGGTCGCATCCGCCATGGTGAACGGGACGTTGAGCATGCGCGCCAGCGTTTCCGCCAACAGTGTCTTGCCGGAGCCGGTGGGTCCGACCAGCAGGATGTTCGACTTCGCCAGTTCGATGTCGTCCGACGACTTCTGCCGGCTCTCGATGCGCTTGTAGTGGTTGTACACGGCCACCGCGAGGGTCTTCTTCGCGCGGCGCTGGCCGATCACGTACTGGTCGAGCACATCGAGGATCTCGCGCGGCTTCGGCAGCGAGCTGCGCGTGGATTGCGCCTTCTCCTCCAGCTCCTCGCGGATGATGTCGTTGCAGAGCTCGACGCACTCGTCGCAGATGAACACGCTGGGCCCCGCGATCAGCTTGCGCACCTCGTGCTGGCTCTTTCCGCAGAAGGAGCAGTAGAGGATCTTGGTGCTGTCGCCGGTGGTGCGTCCCTGACGGTCTTCGCTCATTCGTTGCTCACTCGCCGTGCTTCACGGCTTCGGCCCGAGGATACCATACGCCCCCGCCGGGCCAAGCGGGGCCAGAATTCGCCTGGAATGGCTCCAGTACGTGCTTTTCGGGGCGGTCGAGCCACCCCTTCGCAGGCTCAACCGGCCTGGATCGACTCGTCCGGACGACGCACCAGCACTTCATCGACCAGCCCGTATTCGCGGGCTGCCTCGGCGGACTTGAAATTGTCGCGCTCGGTGTCGCGCGCGATCGTGTCGATCGGCTGGCCGGTGTGGTGGGCCAGGATCTCGTTCAGGCGCTGGCGCATCGACAGGATCTCGCGCGCCTGGATGTCGATGTCGGTGGCCTGGCCCTGCGCGCCGCCAAGCGGCTGGTGGATCATCACGCGAGAGTTCGGCAGTGCGTAGCGCTTGCCGGCCGCGCCGGACGCCAGCAGCACTGCGCCCATCGAACAGGCCTGGCCGACGCAGATCGTGCTCACGTCCGGCTTGATGTACTGCATGGTGTCGTAGATCGCCATGCCGGCGGTGACGATGCCGCCGGGCGAGTTGATGTACAGGCTGATGTCCTTCTCGGGGTTTTCGGCCTCGAGGAACAACATCTGCGCGACGACCACGTTGGCGACGTGGTCGTCGATGCCGCCGACCAGGAAGATCACCCGCTCCTTCAGCAGGCGCGAATAGATGTCGTACGCGCGCTCGCCGCGGCTGGTCTGCTCGACCACCATCGGCACGAGGTTGAGGGCTTTGATCTGGTCCATGGTCTCTCGCTTGAAGGGTTGCTTACTGGCCGATCGCTTCCTGGAAGCCGATCGCCTGTTCGGTGTGCTGGGCGCGCTCGGCGATCCAGTCGATCACCTGCTCTTCCATGACGCGGTTCTGCAGGCCCTGCATCAACTGGGGGTCGTTGCGGTACAACGCAATGACCTGCTCCGGCTGTTCGTAGGTCGAAGCGATCAGACGCATCGTTTCGTTCAGGCGGGCCTGTTCGAGTCGCAGCTCATTGCGGCGAGCGACTTCACCCACCAGCAGGGCGACCAGCACGCGCTTGCGACCGGCATCCTGGAAGGCCTCGACGCCGGCACCGACCTGCTGGCCCTGGCGACGCGCCTGTTCGGTGGCATTGGCCAGCAACACGCGGGCCTCGTTCTCGACCAGGCGCGGCGGCAGCTCGACGTCCTGGTAGGCGGCAACCAGTTGCTCGCCGACTTCGCGGCGCAGGCGGTTCATCAGCGCACCCTTCAGCTCGCGCTCCAGGTTGCTGCGGATTTCGGTCTTGAACTGGTCGAGGTCGCCGCTCTTCACGCCGAAGCTGCGGATGAACGCGCCATCGACTTCGGGGAGCACCTGCTCGGCCACGTCCAGCAGCCTGAACGTCGACGTGACCGTCTTGCCGGCGAATTGCGGCATGTGCCAATCGGTCGGCAGGGTCACGTCGATGGTCTTTTCCTCGCCCGGCTGCATGCCGGCGATGGCCGCTTCCACTTCCGGATACATCGATCCGGAACCCAGCACGGTGCTGGTCTTCTCGAAGCCCTCTGCAGGCATGCGGGCGCCTTCGATGCTGCTGGCGGTTTCCAGATTGGCCATGTCGCCGGTCTTGGCGGCGCGCTCGACCTTGGTCCAGCTGGCACGCTGCTGACGGAGGTTCTCGAGCATGCGCTCGATGTCGGCATCGGTCACTTCAGACGTGTTGCGCACGACTTCGAGCTTGGTCATGTCGAGGTCGCCGAAGTCAGGCACCAGCTCCACCGACGCCACGTACTTCAGCTCGCCCTCGCCGGCCTCGACGTCCTGGGTGATCTGCGGCGCGCCGGCCACGCGGAGTTCATTCTCGCGCACGGCCTGGTCCATGCCCTGGCGCAGCAGGCCATCCAGGATCTCGGCGCGCACCTGCCCACCGAAACGCTGTTCGACGACCTTGGTCGGCACCTTGCCCGGGCGGAAGCCCTTGATGCGCACAGTCCGCGCGATCTCGCGGAGGCGACCACCGACCTGGTCGTCGATATCGCCCGCGGGCAGGCTGAGGATGACGCGGCGCTCGAGGTTGCCGGTGGATTCGACCGAGACTTGCATGATGCGATGACTCCTGGACGGGTTCGCGCGAACCCGGTTGCGCATGAGGGATTGATCGGATGCCGGGCAAGGTGCCCGGCGGAACGCGCTAGTTTCGCCGATCCGCGGGCATCCCGCCACCGTTTCGCGGCATCGGCGTGCACCGCAACGCAGCCGGAAGCCGCAAAAGCGAACGCCCGGCAAGCCGGGCGTTCGTGGGATTGGTGGGCCGTCAAGGATTCGAACCTTGGACCTATTGATTAAGAGTCAACTGCTCTACCAACTGAGCTAACGGCCCCAAGACGAAAATTGTAGCAAACGTTCGCATGGATGCCAACGCAAGTGCGCCGCATCCACTTCAACATTGGGGTGGATGATGGGATTTGAACCCACGACCCCCGGAATCACAATCCGGTGCTCTAACCAACTGAGCTACACCCACCAAAGTTGCTTCTACCCGCGTTTGGCGCGCCCGGCAGGAATCGAACCTGCAACCGCCGGCTTAGAAGGCCGGTGCTCTATCCGGTTGAGCTACGGGCGCTCGTTCCGGATTGTCGCATCGAACTCCCGCGCCCCGAAGGCCGCGTCGGAATGGTCGGGGTAGAGGGATTCGAACCCCCGACATCCTGCTCCCAAAGCAGGCGCGCTACCAGACTGCGCTATACCCCGCCGACGGAACCCGAGCTACTGCCTTCGCAGCCCCTCGCTGCGCGCCAGCGCGACGAAAGAGCCGCGCATTGTCCGGCCACGCGCCCGCACTGTCAACGCACATCCCCGAAAATCCGGACTGCGGCGCCTGCCGGTACTGCATCGCGGCCGCTACAATGCGCGCTCGCGAAAGTGGCGGAATTGGCAGACGCCCTGGATTTAGGTTCCAGTGCCGCAAGGCGTGCGGGTTCGAGTCCCGCCTTTCGCACCATGCGCCACCTGTGACAAGCGTCGCCGCAGCGGGCTATCCTCGCCTCCGGCATCCGCCCAGACCTCGCACAGGATCTTCGACATGCGCAGCGGCAATCCCGCCCTCAAGGACAACACCTTCCTCGACCTTGGCAGCGGCAGCGTGGTATCACGCGGCGCCGATGCGATGAGCATCAACGGCACCGTCAACAAGACCGGTTTCCTGCTGTTGTTGACCATGCTCACCGCTGCTTTCTCGTGGTCGCAGGCATTCGGTGCGGACGGACAACTGGCGCCAGGCTTCGGCGTGTACGTCTGGGGCGGCGCGATCGGCGGCCTGGTCATCGCGCTGGTCACCGTGTTCAAGAAGGCATGGGCGCCGGTCACCGCGCCGCTGTACGCGCTGGTGGAAGGCTTCTTCCTCGGCGCGATCTCGGCGCTGTACAGCCATCTGTACGAGGGCGTGGTGATCCAGGCGGTCGGCCTGACCTTCGGCACCCTGGCAGCGCTGCTGATGGCGTATCGCAGCGGCCTGATCAAGGCGACCGAGAATTTCAAGCTCGGCGTGGTCGCCGCCACCGGCGGCATCGCCCTGCTCTACCTGGTCAGCCTGGGCATGCGGCTGATGGGGTTCGGCAGCATCGGTTTCATCCACGAAGGCAGCATGATCGGCATCGCGTTCTCCGGCTTCGTGGTGGTGATCGCCGCGCTCAACCTGGTGCTGGACTTCGACTTCATCGAACAGGGCGTCGAACAGGGCGCGCCGAAGTACATGGAGTGGTACGCCGCGTTCGGCCTGCTGGTGACGCTGGTGTGGCTGTACCTGGAGATCCTGCGCCTGCTCGGCAAGCTGCAGTCGCGCGACTGATCACCGGCATCGCGGGCAACGAAAAAGGGCGCCAATCGGCGCCCTTTTTCTTGCCCGCCGATGATCGATCAGAGACGGGACGCGATCGCCTTCGCGAACGACAGGGTGTTGCCGGTGCCGCCCAGGTCGGGGGTGAGCGTGTCCTTCGCCTCGAGGGTGGCGATGATCGCGGCACGCAGGCGATCGGCCTGGTCGACGCGGCCCAGGTGGTCGAGCATCTGCCCGGCCGCCAGCAGCAGCGCGCAGGGATTGGCAATGCCCTGCCCGGCGATGTCGGGCGCGGAGCCGTGCACGGCTTCGAAGATCGCCGCCTCGGTGCCGATGTTCGCGCCCGGGGCCAGGCCGAGGCCGCCGACCAGGCCGGCGCAGAGGTCGGAAATGATGTCGCCGAACAGGTTGGTGGTGACGATGATGTCGAACTGTTCCGGCTTCATCACCAGCTGCATGCAGGTGTTGTCGACGATCATCTCGTTGCACTGGATGTCCGGGTACAGCTGCGCCACTTCGCGCGCCGTGCGCAGGAACAGGCCGGACGTCGACTTCAGGATATTGGCCTTGTGCACCACCGTGACCTTCTTGCGCCCGGTCTTGCGGGCCAGCTCGAAGGCGTAGCGGACGATGCGTTCGGATCCCTTGCGGGTGATCTTCTGGGTCAGCATCGCGGTCTCGCCGTCCTCGGACAGCGTCTGGCCTTCGCCGATGTATGCGCCCTCGGTGTTCTCGCGCACCGTGATCAGGTCCACGCCGGACGGGAACCGCGACTTGGTATTCGGGAAGCTCTTGGCCGGGCGCACGTTGGCGTAGAGGTCGAAGCGCTTGCGCAGCTCGACGTTGATCGAGCTGAATCCGCCACCTACTGGCGTGGTCAGCGGCGACTTCAGGGCGATGCGGTTCTTGCGGATGGAGTCCATGGTCGAAGCCGGCAGCAGTTCGCCATGCTTCTCCAGGGCGACCATGCCGGCATCGGCGAATTCATAGGACAGGCCCAGCTGCATCACCTCCAGCACGTGGAGGGTGGCATCCATGATTTCGGGGCCGATGCCATCGCCGGGGATGACGGTGATCGTCGTGGTCATAAGGTCAGGGGGTTCCAGACATGCGGACGCCGCGCGGGACGCGCGGCGTGGGGATTTCGAGAGGCGCATTATGCCAGACGCGTCGCGCCCGGCCTTGCGACTTTGGTCACCCGTGGTCGTGCGCGTCCGGGCTGCCGGCCTCGCCCTGCTCGAGCCTGTCGAGGAAATCGACGGCGCGGCGCAGGTGCGGGATGACGATCGAACCGCCAACGACAAGGCCGATCGAGAACGCTTCGAACATCTCGTCGCGGTTCACGCCGGCCTCCTTGCACTGGGCCACGTGGTAGCTGATGCAGTCGTCGCAGCGCAGCACCATCGACGCCACCAGGCCGCACAGCTCCTTGGTCTTCACGTCGAGCGCGCCGGGCTGGTAGGTCTGCGTGTCCAGCGCGAAGAAGCGCCGCACCACCTGGTTCGGCTCCGCCAGGATGCGCGTATTCATGCGCTGGCGGAACTCGCTGAACGCCTTGACCCGATCCTCTTCGCTTTCGCCGCTCATGCGCCTGCCCCGGCGAGCAAGGGTTCGAACTTGCCGGCACGATGCAGGGCCATCATGTCGTCGTAGCCGCCCACGTGGACATCGCCGACGAAGATCTGCGGCACGCTGGTGCGCCGCGCAAGCGCCACCATCTTCTCGCGCTCGGCGGGATCGGTGTCGATCCGCACCTCGGTCCATGCAAGGCCCTTGCTCTTCAGGAAGTTCTTGGCCATCACGCAATACGGGCAGATCGCGGAGGAATACAGGGTGATCAGGGGGCTATTGGCGTCGCTCAAGTTAGATCTCCGGGAACGCGGATGCTGCAATCTTGTCCTATCTGCGGGCAGCGGCGGGCATTTTCCAGTTGCTCAAGCCCCGTTCACACCCATCCCACGCGAACGCAGCATCCTGCACACATGACGATTGCCCGCACCCGCACCGTTTCGCGCCGCCTGTTGCCCTCGGCCCTTGCCTTCGGCCTGGCCTTGGCCATCGGGGCGGCGACCGCCCAGGACACGCGCCTGCCGGATATCGGCTCATCCGCAGGCAATGTGCTCTCGCCGGCCAAACAGGCCGAGTACGGCGGGATGGTGCTGGCGCAGCTGCGCCACGAGGGCTACGTGCTGGAGGATCCACTGCTGGACGGCTGGCTGCGCGACGTCGGCCAGCGCCTGGCCGGAGCCAGCGACCGGCCGCAGCAGTCGTTCACCTTCTTCCTGCTGCGCGACCGCCAGATCAATGCGTTCGCCACCCTCGGTGGCTACATCGGCATGAATGCCGGCCTGATCCTCTCCGCGGAACGCGAGGACGAAATGGCCGGCGTGCTCGCCCACGAAATCGCCCACGTCACCCAGCAGCACGTGCTGCGCGGTGCCGAGAAGGCCCAGCGCGACAGCCTGCCGATCCTGTTGGCCACGCTGGGCGCGATCGTCGCTGCACAGCAGGCCGGAGGAAACTCCAGCGGCGATGCGACCACCGCCGCAGTGATGTCCGGATTGGGCCTGCTGCAGCAGCGCCAGATCGACTACACCCGCGACAACGAAGCCGAAGCCGACCGGGTCGGCATCCGCAACCTGTCGCGCAGCGGCTACGACCCGGAAGCGATGGCCGACTTCTTCCAGACCCTGCAATCGGTTGTCCGGATGAACCAGGGCGACGAGCGTTTCGCCGTCCCCAGTTACCTGCAGACCCACCCGGTCACCCTCAGCCGCGTCAGCGAAGCCCGCGAGCGGGCGATGAAGCTGGCGCCGCCGACAGCCGCCAGCAACACCATCGCGAGCAGCAACCCCTTGCTGCCACCCGGCCTGAGCATCGCCACGACCACGGCAGGACCGCGCGGCCAGGGTGCGACCGGCGACTTCGGCTGGGCGCGCGAGCGATTGCGCGTGCTGAGCGCGGACACCCCGGCGCAGGCGATCCGGGAATACCAGCAAATGCGCGGCAAGGAGCCGCTGAACGATGCCCGCCGCTACGGCCTGGCCATCGCCCATCAATTGGCCGGCCAGGGCCGCGAGGCCTTGCAGGAACTCGCCCCGCTGGCGGCCGCGAATCCCGGCAACCTCTGGCTGCAGGTGGGATTGGCCGAAGCCGAGGCGCGCGCCGGCC
Organism: Thermomonas sp.; assembly: GCA_036666995.1. Taxonomy (GTDB): domain Bacteria; phylum Pseudomonadota; class Gammaproteobacteria; order Xanthomonadales; family Xanthomonadaceae; genus Thermomonas. The sequence goes on along the minus strand of JAVWUU010000026.1, from coordinate 16,278 downwards.
AGCTGGCGGAGGCCGACCGGCGGTTCGAATCCCTGCTGGTGCGGATGCCGACCCATCGCGCGCTGGCGCTGAGCTACGCGCGGGTGCTGGGCGAGCGCAACACCCGTGAATCCGGCACCCGCGCAGTGGCAGTGCTGCGCCCGCTGCTGGGCAGCGCCGGCAACGATCCGTTGTTCCAGCAGGCCTACGCCCGCGCCAACGAGATCGCCGGCGACGACGTCCGTGCCGGCGAAGCCTGGGCCGAAGCGGCCTACCTGGGCGGCCGCCCGGAGCAGGCGCTGGTCCAGCTCAACAACCTGAAGAAGCGCGCCACCCTGGACTACTACGCGCGCAGCCGGATCGAGGCGCGGATCGCCGCGATCACCCCGACCGTGCTGGAACTGCGCCGCCAGGGCATCAAGGACGAGGAAGCCAGCGGACGGCTCAGCGTCGGCGTGCGCGCTGGCAGGTCCGCCGCAGAACGGTGACGGTGTCACCAAACCGTCACCAAATCGTCGTGTAATGGCAGGATCGCCGCAGGACGCGGCATCCGCCCGCCATGCAGGACCCGGCATGCAGAAGCACATCCTGATCGTCGACGACGAACCCGCGATCCGCGACATGGTCGCCTACGCCCTGCGCAAGGGCGAATACGAGCCCGCCCATGCCGGCGATGCGCGCGAGGCGCAGGCCTCGATCGCCGAGCGCGTGCCCGACCTGATCCTGCTGGACTGGATGCTGCCCGGTACCAGCGGCCTGGAACTGGCACGTCGCTGGCGCAAGGACGCACTGACCCGCGACATCCCGATCATCATGCTGACCGCGCGCGGCGAAGAGAACGACCGCGTCGGCGGGCTCGAGGCCGGCGTCGACGACTACGTGGTCAAGCCGTTCTCCGCACGCGAATTGCTCGCTCGCATCCGCGCGGTGCTGCGGCGTTCGCGCGAGGACGACGAGGACGGCAGCGTGCAGGTCGGCGGACTGCGCATCGATGGCGCTGCCCATCGCGTGTTCGCCGATTCGAGCTCAGGCCCCACCCCGGTTCACATCGGCCCGACCGAATACCGCTTGCTGCATTTCTTCATGACCCATCCGGAGCGCGTGTACAGCCGCTCGCAACTGCTCGACCACGTCTGGGGTGGCAGCGTGTACGTGGAGGAGCGCACGGTCGACGTGCACATCCGTCGTTTGCGCAAGACGCTCGAGCCGCACCAGCTCGACCCGATGGTGCAGACCGTGCGCGGTGCCGGCTACCGCTTCTCGGCTGCGGCATGAACCGTCGGCGGGCGGCGCAGCGCGGGCGCAACGCCTAGACTCCCCCGCATGTCGCCCGACGCCCGTTCCGCCTGGTTCCGCACGCTC
>JAVWUU010000026.1:0-14927 GCA_036666995.1 Thermomonas sp. | reverse complement strand
TGCTGGGACATCCGTGGCCGGCACTGACCCTGGCCGCGCTGGGTGTGGTCGCCTGGCACTACTGGAAGCTGCGCAACGTCCTGCTGCGGCTGACCGCGCGGCAACGCCTGGCGCCATCGTCCGGCGTCGGCGTCTGGAACGAGCTCGACCGCCTGCTCTCGCGCAGCCAGGGCGAGATGCGCGCGCGCAAGCGCCGGCTACTGGCGATGTTGCGTGCCTATCGCGCCGCCGCCGCCGCCCTGCCCGACGCCGTGGTGGTGGTCGAACGCAATACCCAGCGCGTCCTCTGGTTCAACGAAGCCGCCACGCCGCTGCTTGGCCTGAACTACCCGCGACACCAGGACGCCCCGATCGTCGCCGCGCTGCAGCCATTGCCGATGGCGCAATGGCTGGCCAGCGGGCGCAATGCCGAGCCGATGGTCGATGTCGCATCGCCGGCGAACCCGGACCTGCGCCTGCACCTGCGGCTGATCCCGTATTCCGATGAACTCTGGCTGCTGGTCGCGCGCGACGTGACCAAGATGATGCGGCTGGAACACATGCGCCGCGACTTCGTCGCCAACGTCTCGCACGAATTGCGCACGCCGCTGACCGTGGTCCACGGCTACCTGGAGATGCTCGATCCGCAGGACAACCCGGACTGGGCGCCGATGCTTGCGGAGATGCAGCGGCAGTCGCAGCGGATGACCCAGCTGGTCGAGGATCTGCTGACCCTGTCCCGGCTCGAAGCGCGCGACACCCTGCCGGAGGAACACGTGGCGATGGCGCCGATGCTGGCGACCCTGCGGCGTGAGGCCGAAGCGCTCAGCCAGGGCCGGCACCGGATCAGCATCGAAGACGACGCGCGCGTCGACCTGTGCGGCTCGACCAAGGAACTGCACAGCGCGTTCTCCAACCTGGTCGCCAACGCGGTGCGCTACACCCCGGCCGATGGCGAGATCCACGTGCGGTTCGCGCGTGATGCCGATGGCGGCGTCACCCTGTCGGTGCGCGATACCGGCTACGGCATTCCCGCCGCCCACCTGCCGCGCCTGACCGAACGCTTCTACCGCGTTTCCACCAGCCGTTCGCGCGAATCGGGTGGCACCGGCCTGGGCCTGGCCATCGCCAAGCACGTGCTGGGCCTGCACGACGCCCGCCTCGACATCGCCAGCGAAGTCGGCAAGGGCAGCACCTTCGCCTGCCGCTTCGCTCCCGCCCGCGTGCTCCCGCGCGACGCCCTTCCGCTTTCAACGACCACGTCATGACCCCCACGCCATCGCCCGCCCCCCGCGAACTCTCGCTGCGCGACCCCGCGCTGTATGCCAACCGCGAACTGTCGCAGCTGGATTTCAATTTCCGCGTGCTGGCGCAGGCGCAGGATCCGTCGGTGCCGTTGCTGGAGCGGCTGCGCTTTCTGTGCATCAGCTGCACCAACCTCGACGAGTTCTTCGAGATCCGCGGCGGCTCGGTGCGCCACGCGATCGAGTTCGGCCTGCCGGCCGCAGCCGACGGGCTGGCGCCGACCGTGCTGATCAACAAGATCCACGACCGCGCCGCCGAACTCGTGCAGGCGCAGTACCGCTGCTTCTACGAGGAACTGCGCCCGGCACTGGCCGATGAAGGCATCCGCCTGCTGCAGCGCGAACAGTGGACACCCGAACAGACCCGCTGGCTGCGCGACCATTTCCGCGACGAGATCATGCCGGTGCTGTCGCCGCTGGGGCTGGATCCCGCGCATCCGTTCCCGAAGATCCTCAACAAGTCGCTGAATGTCGTGGTGCTGCTGGAAGGCAAGGACGCGTTCGGCCGCGAGGGCCACATGGCGATCGTGCGCGCGCCGCGCTCGCTGCCGCGAATCATCCGCCTGCCCGATGCCGACGGCGATGGCGACGGCTTCCACGACTTCGTGTTCCTCAGCTCGGTGCTGTCCGCGTTCGTGCACGAGCTGTTCCCGGGGATGAAGGTCAATGGCGCGCATCAGTTCCGGGTGACCCGCAACTCCGAGCTGATCGTCGACGAGGACGATGTCGACAACCTCGCCCTCGCCCTGCGCGACGAACTGCTTGGCCGCGGCTATCTGCGCGCGGTGCGCCTGGAGATCGACGAACGCTGCCCGCAGGACATCGTCGACAGCCTGCTCGCCAACTTCGACCTGCCCGCGAATGCGGTCTACAAGATCAACGGCCCGGTCAACCTCAACCGGGTGGTCCAGGTCTGCGACCTGGTGCAGCGCCCGGACCTGAAATTCCCGGCGATCCAGCCGCGCATCCCGCGCGAGGTCGACGCGATGTTCGACCTGATCCAGCAGGGCGACGTGCTGCTGCATCATCCGTTCGACGCGTTCACCCCGGTGCTGGAGCTGATCCGCCAGGCCGCCGAAGACCCGAACGTGCTGGCGATCAAGCAGACGCTGTACCGCACCGGCAAGGAGTCGGCGATCGTCGACTCGCTGATCCAGGCCGCGCGCAAGGGCAAGGACGTGACCGTGGTGGTCGAGCTGCGCGCGCGCTTCGACGAGGAAGCCAACCTCGGCCTTGCGGATCGCCTGCAGGACGCCGGCGTGCAGGTGGTGTACGGCGTGGTCGGCTACAAGACCCACGCGAAGATGCTGCTGATCGTGCGCCGCGAGGGGAAATCCCTGCGCCGTTACGTGCACCTGGGCACCGGCAATTACCACAGCGGCACCGCGCGCGCGTACACCGACTTCAGCCTGATGACCGCCGACCCCGACATCGGCAACGACGTGCACCTGATCTTCCAGCAGCTGTCCGGCCTGGCCGCACCGCTGACACTGCGGCACCTGCTGCAATCGCCGTTCACCCTGCACCAGGGCGTGCTGGACCGGATCGCGCGCGAGACCGCGCATGCCCGCGCGGGTCGCCCCGGCCGGATCGTGGCGAAGATGAACGCGCTCAACGAACCGCAGGTGATGCTGGCGCTCTACGAGGCCTCGCAGGCCGGCGTGCAGGTGGACCTGATCGTGCGTGGCGCCTGCACCCTGCGCGTCGGCATCGAAGGGATCTCCGAGAACATCCGGGTGCGCTCGGTGGTCGGCCGCTTCCTGGAACATCACCGCATCTGGTGGTTCGGCAACGACGGCGCGCCGGACCTGTATTGCTCGTCGGCCGACTGGCTGGAGCGCAACCTGCTGCGCCGGGTGGAGACCGCGTTCCCGATCCTCGACTCCGCATGCGCGCAGCGGGTGCACCAGGAAGGGCTGCTCAATTACCTGCGCGACAACCAGAACGCCTGGGACGTCCAGCCCGACGGCAGCTATGCGAAGTGCATCCCGGCCGATGGCGACGCACCGTTCTCCGCGCAGTTGTCGCTGCTTGAAGGCCTGTACGCATGACGCCATGCGCGGGCAACCGGCGATAATGCGCGCATGACGCCGCGCCCAAGCCAGCACTCCGCATGAGGACGACCCAGCGCCGCACCCCGGCCGCCATCGCGCCCACGCCGCGCGATGGCGACATGCTGGCTGCGCTGGACCTGGGTTCCAACAGCTTCCACATGGTCGTGGCGCAGCGCGTGCTGGGCCAGTTGCGGGTGGTGGATCGCCTGCGCGAGACCGTGCGCATGGCCGAAGGCCTGGACGGCTTCGGTGGCATGTCCGCGCAGGCGCAGGAGCGCGCATTGGCCTGCCTGTCGCGCTTCGGCCAGCGCATCGCCGACATTCCGCCGCAACACGTGCGCGCGGTGGCCACGAATACCGTCCGCCAGTTGCGCATGCCCGGCCAGTTCCTGGTGCCCGCGGAAGCCGCGCTGGGACACGCGATCGAAGTGATCTCGGGCCGCGAGGAAGCGCGCCTGGTCTATCTCGGCGTCGCCCATGCGCAGCCGCCGGAGGATGGCCAGTTGCGGCTGGTGATCGACATCGGTGGCGGTTCGACCGAATGCATCATCGGCCGCGGGATGGAACCGCTGGAACGCGAGAGCCTGCAGGCCGGCTGCATCGCCAGTACACGTCGCTTCTTTCCCAGCGGCCGCCTGTCGAAGAAGAAATGGAAGGACGCGCTGACCGAGATCACCGCGGAGTTCCAGCAGTTCGCATCGACCTACCGCTCGCTGGGCTGGGACGAGGCGATCGGTTCGTCGGGCACCAACAAGGCGATCGGCGAGATCTGCGCCGCGCTCAAGCTCACCAAGGGCGCGATCACCGCCGAAGCGCTGCCGCAGGTACGCGAGCGCCTGCTGCAGGCCGACCGCATCGAAGACATCGACCTGCCCGGCCTGTCCGCCGACCGCAGGCCGATCATCGCCGGCGGCGTGCTGGTGCTGGAGGCGGTGTTCGCTGCGCTCGGCCTGCAACGCATGCAGGTCAGCAAGGGCGCGTTGCGCGAAGGCGTGCTCTACGACCTGCTGGGCCGCGGCGGTGCCGACGATCCGCGCGAGGTCTCGGTGGACGCGCTGATGCGCCGTTACGGCATCGATGCCGCGCAGGCAGCCCGCGTCGAAGCCACCGCGCTGCGCCTGTTCGACCAGGTCGCCACCACGTGGGGACTGGATGCCGATGACCGCCGCATGCTGTCGCGCGCGGCGCGCCTGCACGAGCTTGGCCTGACCATTGCCCACAGCGGCTACCACGTGCACGGTGCCTACATCCTGGAGCACTCGGACATCGCCGGGTTCTCGCAGCAGGACCAGCGCCTGCTGTCCTCGCTGGTTCGCACCCATCGCCGCGGCATCCCGCGCTCCGCCTTCGAACTGATCCCGGATCGCTTGCTGGCGAATACCCGCCATGTCGCCGCGTTGCTGCGGCTGGCGGTGCTGCTGCATCGCGCGCACGAGACCGACGAGATGCCGGTGCTGCGCCTGCGCGCCGACGGCGAACGCCTGCAGCTCACGCTGGACGAGCGCTGGTTGCGTGCGCGCCCGTTGCTGCGCGCCGACCTGGACGGCGAGCCCGAGGACATGCTCGGGCTTGGCGTGGTCCTCAAACTTTCAGCGGAGTAAGCCGATGACGCCGGACATCCACGACTACAACGCCCGGCAATCGCAGGGCGACCGCGGGATCTGCGATCTCCTTGCCGAGGAGATCCATCGCGGCCTGCCCGAGGCCGAGGCGAAGGTCTGGCATGCGCATCCGGTGTGGTTCCTGGACGGCAACCCGGTGGTCGGCTACAGCAAGCTCAAGGATTCGGTGCGCTTGCTGTTCTGGAGCGGCCAGTCATTCGACGAACCGGGTCTGCAGGCCGAGGGCAAGTTCAAGGCCGCCGACGCGCGCTACACGACCACCGGCGAAGTCGACGTGGCCCTGCTCCAGCATTGGCTGGGCAAGGCCCGCGACATCCAGTGGGACTACAAGAACATCGTCAAGCGCAAGGGCAAGCTCGAACGCTTGAAGTGACGCACGGTCACTTCTTCGCGAACGCCTTGAACTCCGGCCCCGCCAGGCGCAGGTTCTCGCGCAGGTAGGCACGCAGGCGCTGGCCCGCAGCGTCCGGCACCGGCCCGCCCAGGTGTTTCTGCAGCATCGTTTCCATGCCGAACAGATAGGCCTCTCGTGGCACCGGATCGACCGGCGAATGGCCGCCGCCCGGCTCCACCAGCAGCGTGACCGCGCGTCCCAGCGACTTCAGCGTGGCGCTGTAGTTGACGACTTCCTTGATCGCCACGGTGCGGTCCGCGCCGCCGGCCATGATCAGCAGCGGGCGCTGCATCTTCGCCGCGTTCACCAGCGGCGATTGCGCGTGCAGGCGCGCATACGTGGCCGGATCGGTGGCGTCCAGCGACAGCGCGCGCAGGGTATGCCGCAGCGAGCGATCCGGCAGGTCGCCCTGGTCGCCGGAGGTCACCAGCCAGCGCATCGCCCAGCCCAGGTCCGCCGGTGGCGCGCCAGCCACGCCGACCTTGAACAGCTCCGGCTGGAACGTCAGACCCAGCAGCGTCGAATAGCCGCCGAAAGAATGGCCGACGATGCCGACGCGGGATGCATCGCCGATGCCCTGCGCCAGCAACCAGCGCGTCCCTTCCACGATGTCGCGTTGCACGCGGCCATTGCCGTAGTCGCCGTTCGACGCGAACGTGTACGCGCGACCATGCCCGGTGGAACCTCGGAAGTTCGACTGGAACACCACATAGCCGCGGTTGGCGAGGAATTGCGCGGTGCCGTCGTAGCCGGCGCGGAAGTGGTTGATCGGGCCGCCATGGACCTGCGTGACCAGCGGCGCGCGTGAGGCATCCACGCCCGGCGGCAGCAGCACGAAGCCGTGCACGCGGACACCGTCGGAGGCGACGTAGCTGACCGCGATCTTGCGCGCGAGCGCGGTTTCCTTCGGCACGCCTGCGGTGATGCCGGGATCATCGAGGATGCGGCGCAGGTTCCCGTTGCGCGGGTCGTACAACCACCAGCGCGGATCGCGCAGGGTCGCCGCGCGCTCGCTCACCAGCCAGTGCGCGGCCGGGCCGCTGCCGGCTTGCAAGCCAATGTCGCGGCCGGGGAACTTGCGCGCGATATCCGCGACCACGCCCTGCGCATCGCCGATGCCGTAGGTCGCGGCGACGGTGCTGCGGTAACTCGCCGCCAGCGGCTGCTGGGTGCGCGGGTCGACCACCACTTCGTCGAGATCGGCCTCGCCGCGCGGATCCTGGTGCAAGGTCTGCAACCGGTCGTTCGCGTCCAGCCGCATCACCCGGCGAAAATCGCCTCCCGGTGCCGTGCTGTAGGGGTTACCGGTCATCAGCAGGCTGCCGTCGGCGCGCGCCGCCAGCAGGTCCAGTCGCTCCATCGCCTGCAGGCGCAGCACTTTGCGCAGGGTGCCATCCGGGCGCACGCGATACAGGGCGTCGTGTTCGCCTTCGAAACGCGCCAGCGCGACGATGCGGCCCTGCGCATCCAGTGCCACGTCGTGGATCCAGCGCGCATCCTCGCGCAACACGGTGCGCTTGCCACGCGCGTCCATGCGTACCACCCGCCAGCGTTCGCCCTTGCCGGCGGCAACGCGTTCGCCCAGCAGCACCGCGGCCGGTTGCGAGGGATCGAGCTTGATCACCCGGCGTCGCTCGACACCGCCCAACGGCACGCGCACGCCGCTGCGGCCGTCGCGGCCGACGATGGTCAGCACGCGCGACGCACGCAGGAACAGCCAGTGGCCATCGCGCGACCACATCAACTGCTCGGCCTGGGTGCTGCCGACCAGCATCCGCGCGTTGCCGCCGCCACTCGGCAGCAGCCACAGCGCGCGCGAGTCCTTCTGTTCGCGAAGGTAGGCCACCGCATCGCCGGCCGGCGAAAGCTCCGCGGCCACCAGCGTGCGGTTTTCGAGGAAGGCCGTGCGTGGCAGGCGCGCGGCGCGCGGCAACGTGCGTTGCGCAGCGATGGCGCTGCGCAGATCGGCTTCGCCTTGCGCGGCCGATGCGGGCTTCGGCAGGAACGGCGCTGCAAGCAATGCCAGCAGGAGGCAGAAGCGACGAAACGAAATAGTCATCGTTGATGTCCTCATCCGTTCCGGATCAGGCCGCAGCCGGCTGCGCACGCGGCGCGGCCACCGGCAGGGTTTCGCGACGCGGAACCATCAGCCACAGGCTGGCCAGTGCCGGCAGGCCGACCACGCCGCACAGCAAGATCCAGCCCAAGCGACCGCGCGGCGAATGCGCCTGTTTCCCGCTCAACCACACCGCGCCCAGCAGCGACAGCAGGCAGCACACGGCGGCCAGCCACAGGATCTGCGCCGGCATCGGCTCGGGCTTGGCGCGCAACGGATCCTTCGCCGCAAACAGGTCCTGCGCGCCGAGGCAGATCGCACGCAGGACCGGCGACAACCATGTGTTGCGGTTGGTGTAGACGGACGGCAGGTCGATCGACAGCGCGCGGCGCGCGATTTCCCGCGCCTGGCCCTTGCCGTCCACCCGCAGCACCTGCTGGAACGGACGCTGCAGTTCGCCGCTCCACACGCCCCAGGTGTAGGTGTAGGACACCAGGTAGCCGTCCAGCAGCTCGACCGTGTCCATCCGGCTGAGGTTGCCGACCTGCCCCGGCATCGCCACCCGCATCAGCGGTTGCAGCAGGTCGAGTCCGTTCATCGCCTCGCGGCCGGGATAGAAATAGGCGGCGCGGTCGCTGAGCACCAGCAGGTTGTCGCCGGCGGGTTGCGGCGGGCTGGCCATCACCTCGCCCTGCGGCAGGCGGATGCGCTCGAAGATGCGCTGCTGTTCGCTGTCGTACTGGTAGGCCGCGTTCGCGTTGTAGAGGTACTCGGCGCCAAACGGCATGGTCGGTGCGGGGAACGCTGCCTGTCCTTCGCCCACGCCCATCTCGCCGATCCGGCGCTGGTCGCGCAGGCCGCGGGTGACGAAGCGCGCGCGGTCGTGGCTGTACACCAGGAAGAGATTGTTGTCGCCATCGCCGAATTCCAGCGGCGACAGGTTGGTCATGCTGCCCTGCACCGGCAGCTTGCGCAGCGGGTAAGTCGTGTACACATCGGACAGCGCGATCTGCTCGCGCCACAGCGTGGCCTCGGGATCGCGGCTGTTCTCGATGCCGAGCAGCAGCATGTCCTTGCCTTCGGCGCGATCGGCCTCGATGTAGCCGCCCTTCGGCGGCGCTGGCATGTTCAGCGGATGCGTGCCGGTGACCGTCCACCCCATTTCCACGCCGTAGCCCAGCATCCAGACCAGGAAATACGCGCCCAGCTGCACCGGCAGCGCGATCGCCAGCACCGCCGCGGGATTGCGCGACGGCGCGGCCGGATCCGGCTTGAACGCGATCGCCAGCATCGCCGCGAGGAAGGCGATGACGACGAGTTGCACGCCCAGCATCGCCACGCCCGAGGCCTGCGCATACATGAACAGGTTCGGCAGCAGGAACGCGGCGAACGAATAGCGGCGGTTGCCGACCATCGCGTACGCACCGGCGAGGTAGCCGGACACCGCGATCAGCCACGCCGCCACCGGCAGCATCCAGTGGCGCAGGTCGACCACGCGTGCAGTCATCGTGTCCTGGTACATCGCGACCAGCGCGATCGGCAATGCCACCGCCAGCAGCAACAGCAGCGCACCTGCGCCGGTCAGCGCACCGGCGATGCGCAGGCGATGCAGCGGGCGATGCAACAGGCTCAGCCACTGGTTCGGCTTGCGGTAGCTGCCCATCTGGTACATGCCCAGCAGGATGCCGGCCACGGCGTACACCGCGGCGAACACCTGGTAGACCACCAGCGGTTGTTGCGCCAGGTCGACCATGCGGCTGAGGAAGCCCAGCACGGCGACGTTGAGGATGGCGGCGGCAGCCGCCCACAGGCGGAAGCGCAGGAGCTCGCCCTTGAAGAGATCGATCATGTTGGTGTCCTCGTGTCGGGGGGCGCGTCAGGCCGCGGCCGGCGCTGCATGGTTCTTGGCAAGGAAGGCGTTGACGGCGCGGTCCAGGCTGACCGGCATCGACTGCACGTTGCGCGCACCGCTGGTGCGCAGGAACTGTTCGAAACCGGCGTCCTGGTCCAGCACCAGGTAGTGGTGCAGGCCATCGAGGCGCTGCACTTCCAGCAGGCCGGGCACGGTGTGCAGCTCGGGGCCCTTGAACGGCACGTCGGCCACCCAGTGACTCACGCGTGCGGTGAAATCCTCGGGTGCCGACATGTTCTTCAGCTGGCCGCGCTCGAGGATGATCAGGTTGTCGGCGACCCGCTCGATCTCCTCCATCTGGTGCGAGCAATAGATCACCGTGCAGTCGTCGGCGGCATTGCTGTACAGCAGCGACTCCAGGAAGGCGCGCTTTGCCACGACATCGAGGCCCAGCGTGGGCTCATCGAGGACGAGCAATTCCGGCCCCTGCGCCAGTGCCAGCGCCAGGTTGAAACCGGCACGCTCGCCGCGCGAGAGCTGGCCGACCTTCTGCTCCGGCAGCACGTGGTAGTGGCCGATCACGCTGTCGTAGGCCTGCTGGTTCCAGCGCGGGTACTGATGCTTCTGCATCGCCGCGACCTGCGACACCCGCATCCAGTTCGCCAGCGTGTGCTCCTCGTTGACGAAGCCGATGCGGCTGCGGTCCTGCGGGGTCAACGACTGGCTGTCCTTGCCGAGGATGCGGGCCTCGCCCGCGGTCGGCGGCATGAACCCCATCAGGATCCGGAACAGGGTGGATTTGCCGGCGCCGTTGGCGCCGACGATGGCGTGGATGCGCCCGCGCGGAATGCACAGGTCGAGATTGTCCAGCGCCAGCTTGCGGCCGTAGCGCTTGCTCAGCGCGCGGGTCTCGATGACGTAGTCGTGTTTGTCGGTCATGGGTGTCGATTCCTTGTGGTCATCCCTGCGCAGGCAGGGATCCAGTGACTTTTGTTTGACGAAGGCGAAAGACGCTGGATGCCTGCCTTCGCAGGCATGACGAGCGAATGCGCGAATACTTCATGGATCAGGCGATCTTCCGGGGAACCAGTTGTCGAAATTCGTCGGCCACGCGGGCCTGCACCTCGTCAGGCGCAAAGCCGAGCGGGATCACGTCATTGACGAAACGGCCGATGGCGTCGTCCAGGCGGCGCTCGCGCTCGTCGTCGGACAGGCGCTGGCGCTTGGCCGCCACGTACAGGCCCATGCCCTGCCGCGACTCCAGCCAGCCCTCGGTGGTGAGTTCGGCATAGGCCTTGGCCACCGTGTTCGGATTGATGGTCAGCTGCTGGGCCAGCCCGCGCACGCTGGGCAACTGGTCGCCCGCACCCAGCTCACCGGTCGCGATCTTCATCCGCACCGCATCCACGATCTGCCGGCCGATCGGGCGCGGGTCGCCGGTGGCGATCTGGATCATCAGGGCTTGCGGTCGTGCCATCGGCGCCGTCCTATCTGTACTATTTGAACTAGTACAGTACGAACACGGCCCGATCGTCAAGCCGGGTTGCGACGAAACCGGGTTTTCGGGGAACGAAATGGGGAAAAGGGGTCAGAGAACATTTCCCTGTAGGTCGAGCGCTATCAGGGAATGCATGAAAGGAAATGTTCTCTGACCCCTTTTCCTGCTGTCACCCCCGCGTCATCGCACCGACACCACCCCGTCACGCCGCAACCGCAGCCTTTTCCAAACGGAGAGCTGCATGCGCTACGCGATCGTCACCGAGACCTATCCGCCCGAGATCAACGGCGTCGCCCTGACCGTCCAAGGGCTGGAACACGGGCTGCGCGAACGCGGCAACACGGTCTCGGTCGCGCGCCCGAGACAAACCACCGATGCGGTGGCCCCCTCGGACGACACGTTATTGGTGCGTGGCGCCAGCCTGCCCCGCTATCCCGGGCTGAAATTCGGACTGCCGGCCACCGGCCAATTGCGCCGATATTGGCAGACCCATCGCCCAGACGCGCTCTACGTCGCCACCGAAGGCCCGCTCGGTTGGTCGGCGTTGCGAGCCGCGCGCCAGCTCGGCATCCCCGCCGCCACCGGTTTCCATACCCGCTTCGATACCTACATGCGCGACTACGGCCTGCCACTGCTGGCACCGGTCGCGCTGCGCTGGATGCGTCACTTCCACAACAGCGCGCAGGCGACGCTGGTGCCAACCCGCGAATTGCAGGATTTCCTTCAGGGCGAAGGCTTCGACAACGTGGTGCGGCTCGCACGCGCGGTCGACACCGCCCACTTCGATCCCGCGCATCGTGACCCGGTGCTGCGTGCGCTGTGGGGCGTCGGCGAACGCGGCGTCGCCGCGATCTTCGTCGGACGCATCGCCGCGGAGAAGAACCTGGGACTGGCGGTGCAGGCCTTCCGCGCGTTGCAGAAGCAACGTCCCGATGCGCGCTTCGTCTGGGTTGGCGACGGACCCGCGCGCGAAGCCCTGCAACGCGAGAACCCCGATTTCATCTTCTGCGGCCTGCAACGCGCTGAAGCCCTGGCCCGCCACTTCGCCAGCGCCGACCTGTTTGTCTTCCCTAGTCATAGCGAGACCTTCGGCAACGTCACGCTTGAAGCGCTCGCCAGCGGCGTGCCGACCGTCGCCTTCGATTACGGTGCGGCGCGCGAGTGCCTGCGCGATGGGCTGCATGGTGCCGCGATTCCGCGCACCGATCGACGCGCCGATGACGATGCCGCTTTCATCGCTGCAGTCGCACGCATCGGCAGCGACGAACCCACGCGCCGGCGCATGCGCCCGCTGTGCCGCGAGGGCGTGTCCGCGCTGCGTCCGGCCCAGGTCGCCGCCGACTTCGACCGCATCCTGCAATCGCTCGCGAACCCAGGGCAACATCATGTCCCGATCGCTGCACTCTGATTCGCCGGCTCGCCGCATCGCCAGCGCCGACTCCGGCTGGTGCCTGCGCGCCAATCGCGTCTGCGCGCGCAATGGCGCACTGCGCTATTTCGCCGCGGTCAGTCGACTCGGCGACGGCGTGTTCTGGTATGCATTGATGGGTGCGTTGATCGCAATCGACGGTATCGACGGCCTGCGCGCCTCGCTGCACCTGGCGCTCACCGGCCTGGTCGCGTTGGCCATGTACAAATTTCTCAAGCGCTGGACCAGGCGTCCGCGGCCCTTCGCCAGCGACGTGCGCATTCGCGCCTGGGTCGCGCCACTCGACGAATTCAGCTTCCCATCGGGCCACACGCTGCATGCGGTCGCCTTCAGCCTGGTGGCGATGGCCCACTACCCACTGCTGGCCTGGCTGCTGGTGCCGTTCACCGCCAGCGTGGCGGCCTCGCGGGTGATGCTGGGACTGCACTACCCCAGCGACGTGCTGGCGGCGACGGGCATCGGCTGCGCACTGGCAGGCGTGTCATTGTGGCTGGTGCCGGGCGTGTCGTTGTTTGCGTGATCACGGGCTACGCGCTGCTTGGGTGAAATCGCAACGACAGTCGGTGGCACTGACCCGCTGGGGGTAGTGGCCGAGCGCGCCATGGATGGCGCGCGGCCGCGCATCGGAGCCGGACGCGGAGCCTAAGCGGCGGCCACTATCCCCAGCGGGTCAGCGCCTGCATCGCGGCCAGACAACAGAAGGGCCGGCATTGCCGGCCCTTCGAAAGTGCAAAAGCTTGATCCCGGCCTTCGCCGGGATGACAGCAAACCTCAATCCTCGACCAGCATCTTGCGTGGCAGCTTCGATGAGCGCTGCGCCGCGTTGTAGACGAACGAGGCAACGATCGCCGAGGCCTGCTTGAGGTCGTCGGCCACCGCGTGGTCCTGCACGTCCAGATGCGTGTGGTGGACGTGGCTGAAGTAATCCAGCTGGTCCTGCACGAACTGGAAGCCCGGGATGCCGACGCGGTCGAAGCTGACGTGGTCGGTGCTGCCGGTGTTGCGCTGGGTGACGATGGTCGCGCCCACGTCGTTCCACGGCTTCAGCCAGTCCTCGAAGATCGGCGCGATCGCCAGGTTTTCCTGGGCGTAGATCCCGCGGATCTTGCCGCTGCCGTTGTCCAGATTGAAGTACGCGGTGATCTTCTCGTAGTCGCCGGTCTTGACCAGCTTGCCCTTGTTGGTGCGGAACGCCGCCGGCATCGCCTTCTGCGCCGGATCGGTGGGTTCCGGATACGCCGCGAAGTGCTTGGCCACGTACGCCTGCGAGCCGATCAGGCCCTGCTCCTCGCCGGTCCACAGCGCAACGCGGATGGTGCGGTTGGGACGCGCGCCGACCGCCTTGAGGATGCGCACCGCTTCCATCATCACCGCCACGCCTGCGCCGTTGTCGTTGGCACCCGAACCGGTGTGCCAGGAGTCCATGTGCGCGCCCAGCATCACCACTTCGTTCTTGTTCGGGCCGGTGCCGGGGATCTCGGCGATGGTGTTGTAGCCCGGCTGGTTGGCCTCATCGAGGAAACGCGCATCGACATTCACGCGCAGCTTCACCGTTTCCTTGCGGTCGAGCGCGCGCATCACCGTGTTGTAGTGCTCGGCCATCATCACCAGCGCAGTCACGCCGACCGACTCGCCGGCCTTGCGCGAACCGCCGCCCATGACCCGGACGATGCCGTCGTTCCAGCTGCTGATCGACACCGTGGCGACCACGCCCTCGTCGATCAGGAACTGGTTGAGCAGCGGACCGAACTCCTGGCGCTCGCGGAACTGCGCCAGCATCGACGCATCGCGGCCGCGCTCGGTGGGCAACGGATAGGACAGCAGCTCTTCCAGGCTGTCGTGGTCGTGGCGGCTGAAGTCGGACTTCTCGTTCGGCTTGTAGGCGCGGAGTTCGTCGGTGAACAGCACCTTGCCCTTCAGCTTGCCCTTCCACTTCTCCAGGTCGGCCTTGTTCTGCAGC
Organism: Thermomonas sp.; assembly: GCA_036666995.1. Taxonomy (GTDB): domain Bacteria; phylum Pseudomonadota; class Gammaproteobacteria; order Xanthomonadales; family Xanthomonadaceae; genus Thermomonas. Next base: position 779 of record JAVWUU010000026.1, on the reverse strand, counting down.
TTGGCGTAGATCGCCTCGCCCTCGACCGCGCCGGTGGTACCGGGCGTCCACGCCTTGGGCAGCGCATGCAGCGGCATCACCCGCGGGCTGAGCATCTCGACGCCGGCATCGTTGAACGACCAGCCGCGGCCGATGTCCTCGACCGCCTCGTCGTGCACGTTGGACAGGCCCCACTCGGTGAACTTGGAACGGGTCCAGCGATTGGCTTCCGCCATCGACGGCGAATTGGTCAGGCGCGGACCGATCTCGTCGGTCAGGTGGTTCAGCGTGGCCATCACCTGCGAACGGTTGAACGCCTCGGCGCGGATGCGTCCGGTCACGTCCAGGTCGACCCGCTCTTGGGCAAACACCCCCTGCGCACCCGCCACGCCTGCGACCAGCAGTGCGGTCGCCAACATCAATCGCTTCATCGCCATCCCCATGGTTTCAGACAAACCACGGAGTCTAGTAAGACCCACCCGGTCAGGCGTGGGCCATCGGTCATGCCCGGGCAAGCCGTGCCGGCAATCCGTGACCCTCCGCACGTTCCAGCCGTGCCCGCAGCACGGTCGGGAAATACTGCGCCGACCAGTCGCGGTCATTGGCCACCTGCGCTTGCGCGCGGCTCGCTTCCAGCGCGTCGAAGTCGAGCTCGGCGATCGCCCAGGCCTCGCTGCCGCGGGTCTGCACGAGCATCCCGTCGGACGGCAGGCCCACGTCCATCGGCGCGATCAGTGCGGCCTCGCCGGTATTCGTGTCCAGCGCAGGGCTCCACGCCGCCTCGCCTGCGGTGACGGCCT
>JAVWUU010000025.1:0-24065 GCA_036666995.1 Thermomonas sp. | reverse complement strand
CCTGGTGGCGCATGTCGCCGACGCGCTCGGGCAGGCCTGCGCCGACGCGATCCGCGCACGCGGCCAGGCGTGGCTCGCATTGGCCGGCGGGCGCACGCCACTGCCGGCGTACGCGCGACTGGCGGCATCGGAGATCGATGGCGTGGTCAGCTGCATCCCCACCGACGAGCGCTGCGTGCCGCACGACCATTCGGCCTGCAACCTGCGCGCATTGCGCGAGGCATTCGCGTCGAACCCGCAGATCGTCGCCAATCCGATCACCGATGCCAGCGGCGATGACCACGCATCGCTGCGCCAGGCCAGCGCATTGCTGGCGGTGAACCCGCAACCGTTCGACCTCGTGCTGCTCGGCATGGGCGCGGACGGCCATTTCGCTTCGCTGTTTCCCGGCGCGGCGAACCTGCAGGACGGACTTGCGATGGACAGCGGTACCAATGCCATCGCCACCCTGCCCGATCCGCTGCCGCCGGAAGCGCCGTTTGCGCGGATCAGCCTGACCCTGCCGCGCCTGCTGCATGCGCGCGAGATCCACCTGGTCGTCACCGGCGCGGACAAGCGCGTCGTGTTGCGGCAAGCGCAAGCCGATCCCGACTGTGCGGCCCCTGCAGGACAATATCCGGTGGCCGCGCTGCTGCATGCGCCCGGCCACCACATCCACATCCACTGGAGCCCGTAGCCGATGCCCCTGCATCCCGCCATCGAGCGCGTCACCTCGCGCATCGTCGACCGCAGCCGACGCCTGCGCGGCGATTACCTGGCGCGGATGGACGCGGCGCGCGAGGCCGGCCCGGCCCGGCGCGAACTCTCATGCGGCAACCTGGCCCACGGCTTCGCCGCATCGGGCGTCGACAAGCCGATGCTGCGCGAAGGCGCAGGCGGCAACATCGGCATCATCACCTCGTACAACGACATGCTCTCGGCGCACCAGCCGATGGAGCACTACCCCACCCTGATCCGCATGGCCGCGCGCAATGCAGGCGGCAGCGCGCAGGTCGCCGGCGGCGTGCCGGCGATGTGCGACGGCGTGACCCAGGGCCGCACCGGCATGGAGCTGTCGCTGTTCTCGCGCGACGCCATCGCCATGGCCACCGCGATCTCGCTGTCGCACGACATGTTCGACGCGGTGCTGTGCCTGGGCGTGTGCGACAAGATCGTACCGGGGCTGCTGATCGGCGCGCTGAGCTACGGCCACCTGCCGGTGATCTTCGTGCCCGCCGGCCCGATGCCGTCCGGTATTCCCAACAAGCAGAAGGCCGAAGTCCGCCAGCGTTATGCGCTGGGCCAGGCGAGCCGCGAAGAATTGCTGGAGGCCGAAGCGGCGTCATACCACTCGGCCGGCACCTGCACCTTCTACGGCACCGCCAATTCCAACCAGATGCTGATGGAAGTGATGGGCCTGCACATGCCGGGCACCGCCTTCGTGCCGCCGAACACGCCGCTGCGCGATGCGCTGACCGTGGCCGCCACCGAGCAGGCGCTGCGCATCACCGCGCTCGGCAACGACTATCGCCCGATCGGCCGCACCATCGACGAAAAGGCCATCGTCAACGCGATGGTCGGACTGGCCGCCACCGGCGGCTCCACCAACCACGCGCTGCACCTCGTCGCGATGGCGCGCGCGGCCGGCGTCGTCATCGACTGGACCGACCTCGACGAACTCTCGCAGGCCACGCCGTTGCTGGCGCGCGTGTACCCGAACGGATCCGCCGACGTGAACCACTTCGAGGCCGCCGGCGGCCTGGGCCTGGTCATCAACGAACTGCTGGATGCCGGCCTGTTGCATGGCGACGTGGCCTGCGTGCATGGCGGCGACCTGCGCCAGCAGGCGACCCAGCCCTGGCTCGACGACCTCACCCTGCGCTGGCGCAATGCGCCGGCAACATCGCTGGACGACAACGTGGTGCGTGGCGTGGCCGCGCCGTTCGACAGCGAAGGCGGCCTGCGCTGCCTGCAGGGCAACCTCGGCCGCGCGGTGGTGAAGATTTCCGCGGTCGCACCGGAATTCCGCCGCATCGAGGCACCGGTGCGCATCTTCGAATCGCAGGATGCGCTGCTGGCGGCCTTCAAGGCCGGCGCGCTCGACAAAGGTGCCGACTTCGCAGGCGCTGCTTTCAAAGGGGATTTCGTCGCGGTGGTGCGCGGCCAGGGTCCGCGTGCGAACGGCATGCCCGAACTGCACAAGCTCACGCCCACGCTGGCGGCGCTGCAGGATCGCGGCCAGCGCGTCGCCCTGCTCACCGATGGGCGCATGTCGGGCGCTTCGGGCAAGGTGCTCGCCGCGATCCACGTCACCCCGGAAGCCGCCGATGCCGGCCCGCTGGCGAAGCTGCGCGAAGGCGACATCGTCCGCATCGATGGCGATGCCGGCACGATGGATGCGCTGGTCGACGCCGATGCATGGGCCGCGCGCGAAGCGCTGCGTCCGCAACTCGCCGGCAACCACGTCGGCCATGGCCGCGAGCTGTTCGCGATGATGCGCAAGCAGGTCGGTTCCGCCGAACAGGGTGCGTGCGCGCTGTTCCTGAACGAAGACGTCCTCGATGAAGACGACGGGATGCCGGCATGACTGCGAACACGCTTGCGCTGGTCGGCGACATCGGCGGCACCAATGCGCGCTTCGCGCTGACCGACCTGTCGTCGCCGACCATCGAACTGCTGGAATCGAGGTCGCTGCCGAACGCGGATTTCGCCAGCGTGCAACACGCCATCGAGCATTACCTTGCCGGCGTATCCGGCACCCCGGTACGCGCCGCACTGGCGGTGGCCTGCCCGGTCGGCAAGGACGAGATCCGGCTGACCAATCGCGCCTGGTCGTTCAGCCGCAGCGAACTGGAACGCCGCCTGGGCCTGCAGCAACTGCGCATGATCAACGATTTCGGTGCGGTGGCCTGGGCGATCCCGGCATTGCAGGCCGAGCACCTGGTCACCCTGCACGGCAACCTCGAACTGCCGCTGCAAGGCCCGATCAGCGTGCTCGGCCCCGGTACCGGCTTGGGCGTGGCGCAACTCATCGGCTCGCAGTCGCACGGCTGGCATGCGGTCGAAACCGAAGGCGGCCATGTCGGCTTCTCGCCGGTCGGCGACGAGGAACGCGCGATCTCCGCGTGGCTCACCGCACAGCACGGGCGCACCTCCACGGAACGCCTGCTATGCGGCAAGGGATTGTCGGAAATCGACGCGGTGCTGCGCGGCGCCAGCGCAGTGCTGCCTGCGCAGGTGCCGCAACCCGGCGATGCCTCGCTGCTCAACCCCGCCCTGCGCGATCCCGCGGAGATCGTCGCCGCCACACTGGAAGGCCACGACCAGGCGGCGCGACGCACGCTCGCGCGCTTCTGTTCGGTGCTCGGCAGCGTGGCCGGCGACTGCGCGCTGATCCATGGCGCGCGCACGGTGGTGATCGCCGGCGGCATCGTCCCGCGCTTCATCCCGTTCCTGCGCGCCAGCGCGTTCCGCGAGCGCTTCCTCGCCAAGGGCCGCATGGCGGCGCTGCTGGAATCGGTGCCGATCCACGTCATCACCCATCCCCATCCCGGCCTGCTCGGTGCGGCCACTGCACTGCGCGCCAAGGAGTTCTGATCCCGATGTTCGATACCACCCGCCACAGCCAACTGGTCGATGCCGTGTTCGACCTTGCCCCGGTGATCCCGGTGCTCGCCATCGACCGCATCGAGGACGCGTTGCCGCTGTGCCGTGCGCTGGTCGACAACGGCCTGCCGGTGCTTGAAATCACCTTGCGTACAGCCTGCGCACTCGATGCGATCGCCCTGGTCGCACGCGAACTGCCGCATGCCTGCGTCGGCGCCGGCACCGTGCTGTCGGCCACCGACCTCGCCAACGTCGCCGATGCCGGCGCGCGTTTCGCGATCTCGCCCGGCGCTACCGACACGCTGTTCAACGCTGCGAAGGCGAGTGCGGTGCCGCTCATCCCCGGCATCGCCACCGCCAGCGAACTGATGCGCGGCATCGAACACGGCTGGCGGCGCTTCAAGTTCTTCCCGGCCGAATCCAGCGGCGGCATCGGCGCGCTGAAAGGCTTCGGCGGGCCATTGCCGATGGCGCGGTTCTGCCCCACCGGCGGCATCGATGCGGCCAAGGCACCGGCCTATCTCGCACTGCCGAACGTGGCCTGCGTCGGTGGGTCGTGGATGCTGCCCGCGGACGCGGTGAAGGCCGGCGACTGGGCACGCATCGGTGTACTGGCAAGCGAAGCGGCATCTCTGAAACGCTGAAGCGTCCGCATCGAAATACCTCAAGCCGGCCTCGTGCCGGCTTTTTGTGGCCAGGAACCGCAAGCCCCGAAAAAAAACCGGCCCCTTTCGGGGCCGGTCGATACAGATCACGCAATTCCGATCCGGGGATCAGAAGTCGTAGCGAACCGAGAAACGGAAGCTGCGCGGCGCGGAGAAGTACAGCTCCTGGCCATAGCGCGGATTCACGGTGGTGCGGCTGCTCGCCGAACGCTCGTAGTAGCCAGTCGCGGTCTGCTTGTTGAGCAGGTTCAGCACGTCCATCGACAGGGTCAGCCCGTCCATCCAGTTCGGGGTGTACGACACGTTCGCATTGAACGTCGCGGTCCACGGGGTTTCGCCAACGCTGCCGCGCGGCGAGAACACATAGCCCGAGTCAGGAGTCACGTTCGGGTTGTTGACCGCCGTCTGCGCACCCGGCACGCCGCAATAGCTGTAGTACGCATTGTTGTAGAGGCCCGGCTTCGCGTACGGCCAGTAGCTGTAGCAGCTACGCGGACGGCCGCTCTGCACGATGGCCGAACCACCCACGCGCCATTCGTCGGTGAAGCGGTAGGTGCCGATCATCTTGATCTGGTGCGTGCGGTTGTTCGGCAGCGAACCGTTCACGCCGAACATCAGTTCCGGCAAGTCCCAGTCCTGGGTCACGGAGACGTCGCCCTGGCCACCTGCACCGGTATCGATCGATGAGTTCAACTGGCCTTCGGCATTGCCCCAGTTGTGCGACAGGGTGTAATCGACCTTGCCGAAGAACTTGCCCTTGCGGTACTGGGCATACATGTCCAGGGCCAGGTACTTGCGCTTCAGCTTCGGGAAGGCGGTGCCGAAGTCCGCAGCGAAGTCGTGGGTCACCTGGACCAGTTGGCCGCTCGCGTCCTTCTCCCAGAAGGTCGCCACGTTCTCACCGGCGTTGAAGATGAAGCATTCGGTCGGGCAGATGTCGTCGATCGCGTTCTTCAGGTCGCGGTAGGTCGCCTTGGCGCCCCACGAGAACGCTTCGCTCTCGGTCCGCTCCATGCCGAGGATGAACTCGTCCTGGTAATGCGGCTTCAGGTCGATTTGGGCGATCGTGCGCGGGTCCTTCGGGTAGCCACACTCGACGTTCGAGGACATGCCGCCGTTGGCGCAGGTATAGGGGCTGTTGGGATTCGTGTAGGGAATGGCGGTCAGGCCCGTCGGCGTACCGTCGGCGGCGATGCCGGTGTAGGTGAAGTACTGCGCGGAGCTAAGCGACGGATTTGAACCACGCACGGACACGTTGTTCGGCAGCGCCAAGTGGTAACGGCCGACATTGCCGAAGACCTTGAACGTGGAATCGCCACTCACGTCCCAGCTGAAGCCGATGCGCGGCGCCCAGTTGTTCTTCTGCTCAACATAGGCTTCGCCCAAGCCGTTGTAGTTGGTGAAACCGTCGTTGCGCAGGCCCAGGCTCAGCAGGAAGTTGTCGGTGATGTGCCAGCGATCCTCGATGTACAGCGCCTTCTGCTTCACGGTGGTGAAGCCGCCGTGTTCCGAGAAGTTCTTGGTCACGTAGTAGCCCTGCGCACCAAGACCGCCACCGGAGGCAGGCGAACCGACGTAGTGGCTGGCATCCAACGCGGCATTCGGATTGCTGGCAAGTGCGTACGACCAGTAGTAGCCGTTCGGGCCAACCACGTTGTCGCCACGGTAGGAAACCGCCTCGAAATAGTCGTAGCCCGCGCGCAACTCGTGGTCGCCCAGCATGTAGTTGATGTCGAAGCGACGGGCCTTGGTGTCGTCTGACCCGATGTAGTTGTAGGTCGGCCCGAACTTCTGCGGGCTGTTGATGCCGGCAAACGCCGCAGGCACCACCGACGGGGAGATACCGACATAGCCCTTGGATGCGTCGTAACCGGTCATCGGGTTCGGCAGCGAGCCGATCTCCTGCTTGCCCCACATGGCCGAGATGCTGAGGTTGTCGGTGAGGTAACCCGTGTATTTGGCGACGTACAGACGTGTGTTGCTCTCGGTGGTGCTGCCGTTGTAGAAGACGTAGTCGCGCTCGTTGGTTTCGTAGTTGTAGCCGTAGTAGGACGCTTCCGTCTCGTTGTTGTCCTGGACGCCGGTGAACTCGAGGATGTGGTTGTCGGTGATGTTCCAGTCCAGCTTCACCGTCCAGCGCGGATCGGTGGAGTGGGTGACGCCCCACGCCTGGGCGCGGTTGGTGGCGCTCACGGCGGGTGCGCCGGCGGCGGTCTTGCCGGTCAGGTTGCCGACCACGCGCGAGCCTTCGCTGGCGGTCCTGGTCTGCTCGGCGTTGGCGTAGATGAACAGGCGATCCTTGATGATCGGCCCGCCAAAGTAGAACCCGACCACCTGCGTTGCGGACTTGTTGTACCGGTTGAGGTCGTACAGCTTCTCGTCGGTCCAGTTCGCCGGGTTGTTGCCGGCCGTGGTGTTGTAGTGGCTGTCCTGGCTCCACATGCCGGTGTCCGGATAGTAGATGTCCTTGGCATCGCTGCGCAGCGACGCCGGTGTGTACATGGCGTACACGCCCGCCTTCCACTCGTTGGTGCCGCGCTTGGTGACCAGGCTGACCACGCCGCCCGTGCTGCGGCCAAACTCGGCGCCGTAGCCGCCAAGCAGCACCTGCTGCTGGGCGATGGAGTCGAAGCCCAGGCTCGTCGAACCGATGTTGGTCAACGGGTTGGTGACCGGAAAGCCGTTGATGTAGTACGCGTTCTCGGAAGCGGCGGCGCCGCCGAAGCTGCCCACGCTGGAGGAGCGGCTGTTGTAGGCGGTGGAGTTGATCACGCCCGGCGCCAGCAGGGCCACGGCATTGATGTCGCGGGCCACCGCGATTTCCTGGAGCTGCTCGGCGGTGAACACCGTGCGGCTGTCGGTCTGGGACACGTCGATGACGGGAACCTGGCTGGCAGTGACTGTCACCGCACCCAAGGTGGTCGCGCCGAAGTCGACCTGGGCGCCGGACGCAACCAGGACCGTGACATCACGGGCGTCGCTGCCCGCCGTGACCTTGTAGCGCCCTGCCGGCAAGGACGGCGCACTGTAGCGGCCACTTGCATCGGCGGTGATGGTGCGGGAGAGGCCGGTCTCGCTGACGATGGTGATGGTCTGGCCGGGATCGGCCTTGCCGAAGATGGCACCGGACGTGCTTTGTGCGTGGACGCCGCTGGCAAAACACATGCCCAGTGCGACGGTAAGCGCGCTCCGCTTCAAGCCCTTGGCGAAATAGTTGGAAGCCATTGGTTCTCAATCCCCATTAAGAAAAGTGAAAAAGCCTATCCCCTGCGTCTGACCTGAATCGGTCATGACCGGCCAACTATAGATCAGTACACAAATCCTTAACAAATATTTCATGAAGCTGACTCGAAAACGTGATCGTCGAGCCGTTTTGCACGCTTGGTCGGCGAAGCCCACCCTGAGATCAGCCGCAAAAGAAAACCCCCGCCTCTTGCGAGGCGGGGGCCGGTTGCCACCCGGGAGGGAGGGCAATCAGAACTTGTAGCTGGCTCCGAGCAGGATCGTGCGGCCCCACTCGACATTCTCGAGCGGACGATCCTTGCTGCCGGCATACGTCTGGTAGGTCTCGTTGCCCAGGTTGCTGGCCTGCAACAGCAGGCTCAAGCCCTTGAGGCTGCTGCTTTCGCCGAAGCTGTAGCTGACCTGCGCGTCGGTGATGTTCTCGCCGACCACGTAGCGCAGTGTGCGCTCCCCCGCGAAGTTGCCGATCTCGCCGATGAAGTCGGAGCGACGGCGGTTGTTGACGCGAAACTCGAAGCCGTTGCGCTCGTAGTAGGCGGTCAGGTTGTAGACCCGCTTCGAGAGGCCCGGCAATGCGATCGGTGCGTTGCCGACGCTGCTGGAGTTCTCGGGCGCGAGGATCTCGATGCTGCTGTCGGTGAAGCTGGCGCTGGCCACGATGCCGAAGCCGCGCATCGGCTCCCACACCATGTCCAGCGGCAGCGACGCGGTCAGTTCGAGACCTTGCAACATGCCGCCCTTGCCGTTGAACGGCGCGGTCATCCGGCCGATGTTCTTCACCGGTGCCGAACCCGGCGGCGGGACGTAACCGACCAGCAGGTCGGTGAAGTCGTAGCCGTCGCGGCCCTGGGTGAAGATGTAGCTGCGCAGGTCCTTGTAGAAATACGCGGCGGCCACGTAGGCCTTGCTGCCGAAATACTTCTCGTAGGAGATGTCGAACGCGTTCGCGCGCCACGGCTGCAGCAGCGGATTGCCACCACCGGCACCGGGTTCGCCGGTGGCATTGTTGACCCCGAATTCCAGCGACGCGCGCATCTGATCGACGCGCGCACGCGCGACCTGGCGGGCCAGCGCCACGCGCAGGGTCTGGTCGTTCTCGAACGAGAACGCCAGGTTCATGCTTGGCAGCACGTCGGTGTACTTGTCGCCCAGTTCGTACGGACGGATCTCGCTGCCCGCCGGTCGTGAACTGTCCCACACCCGCGAGGCCGAGGACTGGTCGGTGTGCTGGATCTGCACGCCGATGTTGCCGCGCACGCCCACCGAACCCCAGGTGGTATCGATGTTGCCCTTGATGTATCCGGTGGTGATGGTCTCGGAGACCGTCCAGGCCTTCGGGATCAGGTAGGCAGCGGTGTCGTCGGTCGGATTGAAGGTCATGTACTTGGCGACGACGCCCGGCACGTTCCAGGACGGGATCAGGCCGACGCCGGCGAAGCCGAGATCCACCAGGCCGTACTGGAACTCGGAGCCAATGGTGGTGTCGCCCTGCGCGCCGATGTTGATGTTGCCTTCCGGCTGCCACTTCTGCTTCTGGCGATCTGCGTAGTTGAAGCCGATATCGATATCAGAGAACAGGCTCGACATCGCACCGGGCGCCTGGAAATTGCCGTACAGCTTGAAGCTCTTCAGCTCGTCCTCGACCTTCGGCGTCTTGCCGTAGCCGGAGCCGTAAATGGTGCCGCGCAGGAACAGGGCCGCCGGGTTGGAGTAGTCGCGGCCCGGATCCAGTTGCGGGAAGCCGCCACCGCTGAAGTCCAGCACCACCGAGTCGAGCTGCGGGGCGGGTGCCAGCTGCAGGTTGTTCTCCAGGTTCAGCTCATCGCGATCGGACTTGGACCAGCTGGCATCGGCCACCAGCTTCGCGCTGCCGATGAAGAACTCGTTGCGCCATCCGAACGCGTTGATCTCGTCCTTGCGGTTGTTGTACATGCCACGCACGAGCGGGTAAACGTTCTGCGCGGTGCCGCCGACGAACGTACCGTTGACGATCCGCGGATTGACCACATTCAAGCGGCCGTAGCCGCCGTTGTAGTCGCCGATGTGCACCTCGAACTGGTTGGCGGTGTCTTCCTGCTTCGACTCGGAGTGGAAGAGGTCGAGCGTGCTGATCCACGCATCGGACGGACGGAACTCCAGGGTGCCGATCACGCCGTCGCGCTTGGTGTAACCGGTGCGGCGAAGCGCCTTGATGCCGTCGGAGTAATAGGTGCCGGCGGGGACGCCCGGGCGCCAGTTGTCGCCGATCGCCTGCCAGGGCTCGTACAAGCCAACCTGGTTTTCCTGGATCGGCGTGTCGCTATGCGAATAGCCGATCGAGAAGCCGACCTTGCGGTCCGCCGTCTGGCCGATGTAGCTGATGTTGAAGCGGTTGCCGTCCGCGTCCGCGTTGGCGGCGGAACCCAGCGAGTTGCGCTGCAGGCGGCCACTGATCGCCACCACAGGCTTGTCGTAGTCCAACGGACGCACGGTGCGCATGTCCATCGTGCCCGACAGGCCCTGGCCGACCAGGCCCGCGTCCGGCGTCTTGTAGATGGTCACGCCGGCCATGAGCTCGGACGGGTACTGGTCGAACTCGACGCTGCGGTTGTCGCCGGTGCTGACCAGTTCGCGGCCATTGAGCAGGGTGGTCGCGAAGTCCGGCGACAGGCCGCGCACGCTGATCACCTGCGCACGACCCGCGACGCGTTGCGCGGCAATGCCGGGCAGGCGCGAGATCGATTCCGCGATGCTGGCATCCGGCAGCTTGCCGATGTCCTCGGCGGAGATCGCCTCGACGATCGAGGTCGCATCCTTCTTGATGTCGATCGCGCGCTCGATGCCGCCGCGGATGCCGGTCACCACGACGGTGTCGAGGTTCTTCGCATCGTCCTTCTTCTTCGCGGCTGCCGCTTCTTCCTCGGTCTGGTTCGCGGTGGGCGCGGACTGCGCATGCGCCTGGGCCATCAACATCATCGTTGCCGAGGCCAGCGCCACGCTCAACAGGTTTCGCTTCAACTGCACCATCTTCCCCTCCAGGAATGAATGAGGTGTCGGACGGTCCCTCGCCGTCCGATCATCGTGCATGCCGGGTGGGCTCTACACGAACGGCGCGATGGTAGTCGCGTCGATCCGCAAGCACGCCAACCTGCATACGTATTCATTGCAATTCATCGATTGAAGCCCTGAAAGCCGCACCAGCGCTTGCTTTCAGCATGATTGAAAAACGCCGGCAACAGGCATGCGCAAGCGATCAGCATCCTTGAATGCCGAATTGTGGCGTTGCAACAATGCCCAGCGCAGTGAAAATCGTGCGATCGGATGCGGGGTGGATCAGCGTTCCAACGGCACCAGCCGCACTGCCGCGCCACCACCACCGGCCAGCCAGATGTCGAGCACGTCGCCACGCGCGACCGTGCGTTGCTCGCGCACGAAGCGGAAGCGCGCAGCGCCCTTCCAGTCCGCGCCTTCGCCATCGCGATAGACCTCCGCGCGATAGCCCTTGCCGGCATCGAGGAAGTCGAGCTTCAGCGGCACGCTGCGCGCGTTGCGATCGTTGATCGCGCCGATGAACCAGTTCGCGCCACCACGCTGCTTGCGCGCCAGTGCGGCATACGCGCCCACTTCACCGGCAATGAGGTGGCTTTCGTCCCAGTCCACCGCCACATCCGTGATGAACTGGAATGCATCCGGATGTGCCGCGTAATGCTCGGGCAGGTCGGCGGCCATCTGGATCGGGCTGTACAGCGCCACGTACAGCGCCAGTTGTCGTGCCAGCGTACTGCCGATCTCCTGCCCGTTCTTGCCGGTCAGGCTGACCACGCCGGGCGTGTAATCCATCGGCCCGGCGAGCATGCGCGTGTAGACCAGGGTGACTTCGTGTTCCGGCGAATTCGGCGGATCGCCCCAGGCGTTGAACTCCTGTCCGCGCGCGCCTTCGCGCGAGATCCAGTTCGGATACGTGCGGCGCAACCCGGTGTCCTTGATCGGTTCGTGCGCATTGATCGCGACATGGTGTTTCGCCGCATCCTGCACCACGCGCAGATGATGGTTGCTCATCCACTGGCCTTCATGCCATTCGCGCAGCACCGATCCCTTGGCGATGTCCTGGCGCTCGATCTGCCCGGCATCGCAGACATAGCCGGTCTTCACCGCATCGATGCCGAGCGTGTCGAACAGCGCAAACGCCGCGTCCATCTGCCGCTCGTAGTGGCTGACCGCGCAACCGGTTTCGTGATGGCCGATCAGGTGCACACCCTTCGATGCCGCATATGCGGCGAGGCCATGCAGGTCGTAGTCCGGCGTCGGCTTGCTGAAGTCGAAGTCCCAGCCGTTGGCGAACCAGTCGCCATCCCAACCCACGTTCCAGCCTTCCACCAGCACGCCGCGGAAGCCGTTCGCCGCGGCGAAGTCGATGTAGCGCCTGGTGTTCGCCGTGGTCGCGCCGTGCTTCGGCCCGGTCGCCCAGGTTTCCTTGTCCAGGTGCAACGACCACCACACGCCCACGTACTTGCTGGGCTTGAACCAGCTGACGTCACCGAGCTTGTTCGGTTCGTTGAGGTTGAGGATCAGGTTGGATTCGACGAGGTCGGCCGCGCGTTCGCCGATCTGGATCGTGCGCCATGGCGTCTGGAACGGTGTGGCGCGCACCACCGGTGCAACGCCGCTGCCCGGCGTGAGCGAGGCATGCAGCATCTGCCCCTCACCTTTCGCGAGGTTCATGCCGGCGTAGTCGACCAGTGCCGCTTCATGGATCGTGACATGCAGGCCGTCATCCGCGCGCATCGTGATCGGCGTCTGCGCCACGCCCACCTGCGACAGCTGCGTGCGGTTGTAGAGATACTCCTCGCGATTCCATTGATACGCAGGAATCCACCATGCCGTCGACGGCCGCGCGACCGCGAACTCGGTCAGTTCCTGCACGATCTGCACTTCCGCGAGCTTCGGCTGTTTCGGCACGTCGTAGCGGAAGCCGACGCCGTCATCGAACACCCGGAACACCATGCTGAAACGCCGGCGGTCGCGATCCTTCTCCGCGAAGTCGGCGCGCAATTCGTTGTAGCGGTTGCGCACGAAGCGGCGCTCGCCCCAGGGCTGCTCCCAGGTCTCGTCGAAGCTGCTTGCCGACTGCTTGTCGAGTTGCAGGTTGCGCAACAACTGGCGGTCGTTGCGCAGGATGAAGCCGAGCCGCGAATCGCCGATCACCGGCTTGCCGTCGCGCAGAACGCGGTAGGCCAGGCGACCTTCGCCATTGAGGTCGAGCTGGACGACGATGCGTCCGTCCGGCGACGACGCCTGCGCCACCTGTTCCGCATGCACGAAGCCAGGCAGCGCCAGCGCCAGCAGGATTCCGAACTTCAACACTTTCATCGCGTGCCTTCTCCCGTTTCGACCACGAACACCACCGCGGTGCGCCCGGGCACCGTGAACCCACCATCGCCTGCCGCGTAACGCGCCTGCTTCGCGCGCGCATCGGCGGCATCCGCAGCCGCCTGCACCGGGTGCAGCACATACGATTTGCCGGCCTCTTCCGGCAACCGCAAGGACTGCGGTTCCGGCGACACGTTGATGAGATAGATGAGCTCGCGATAAGCGCCCGGCATGCCATCGCCATCAAGATGCGCCGCGATCACCAACGGATCCTGCTTCGGCCCGACATTGCGGAAGGTCAGCCTGCGCTGCACGCCAGCGGCATCGCGCAGGCGGAACAGCGGCGTGCTCGCACGGATGCGCAGCAGGTCGCGGAAGGCATCGCGCATCCACGCGATGTCGGCGGGCGACGGCTTGGCATTCGGGTTGCGCAACACCGGGCGCAGCAACTGCCAGTCCTTGCCGTTGTCCTGCGCTGGTGGTAGGCCCGCACCGAACCCGTTGTCGGCATACGTCCAGTCGAGGCGATTGAACCAGTCGCCGGAATCGAAGCTGTTGCGGTCCAGTGACTTGCTGCGCAACACGTCCATGCCCGCATGGAAATACGCCACGCCCTGGCTGAAGGCGACGAAGGCCGCGCCGAGCAGTTGCACCCTCGCACGCTCCGCGGCGCTGGTGTCCTGCGGCAGCTTCAGCGCATGGATATCCCACAGCGTGGGGTTGTCGTGGTTCTCGACGTAGTTGGCAACCTCACCGGGCTGGCTGGCATAGCCGGCTTCCATGCCTTTGTAGTCGAGCGTCGACAGCGGCGCGATGCGGCCATCGGCCAGGGTCATCCGGTAGTCGCGCAGGGTGCCCGCGAGTCCCGCGCGCGCAAGATCGGCGGCGTGCAGCAGGTCGCGACGGCCCGCCTTGCCGCGCGCGCGCGCGTTCGCCGCGAAGGCCAGTCCATTGAGCAGGCCCTGTTGTGCGAACAGATCCACACCGCTGTCGCAGCAACCGCCGCCACGCAGCGCATCGCGCGCGCGGTCGCTGAACGTGGCGATGCCGCTGCCGTTCAACATGCCCTGCGCCGCCTGCGGGAAGCGCGCGCCGTTGGCGACTTCGCCGAAGTTCCAGCCCTCGCCGACCATCGGCACGTTGCGGCCAGCCGCGGCATTCGCGGCGCGCTGCAGGTCGACCATCGCGCCGCGCGGCTGGTGCCCCATCAGGTCGAAGCGGAACGAATCGATGCGGTAGTCGCGCGCCCAAAGCACGATCGAATCGCGCATCAGCCGCGCCATCATCCTGTGCTCGGTCGCAGTGTTGTCGCAGCAGGTCGAGGTCTCGACCTTGCCGTTCGCATCCAGCCGCTGGTAGTAGCCGGGCACGATCCGGTCCAGCACCGAGCGCGGCGATTGACCGGACGCGGTAGTGTGGTTGTAGACCACGTCCATGCCCACGCGCAGTCCGGCTGCGTGCAGGGCCTGCACCATCGCCCGGAACTCGCGGATGCGGACCGCGCCGTCGGCTGCGTCACTGGCGTAGCTGCCTTCCGGTGCATTGAAGTGGAACGGGTCGTAGCCCCAGTTGAAGCAGTCCTTCGCCGCAACGGCCATCGCAGTGGCTTGCTGCGCATCGCTGTCCACCGCAGCTTGCGGAATCACCGAGCTGACGCAACCAACTTCCGGGATGGTCGCGATGTCGAACACCGGCAGCAGGTGGATGTCGGTGATGCCGGCATCGCCCAGTGCGCGCAGGTGGCGCATGCCGTTGCTGCCGGCATCGGTGAACGCCAAGTACTTGCCGCGATGCGCCATCGGCACGGTGTCATCGCCGATCGAGAAATCGCGTACATGCAACTCGTAGATCGCCATGTCGGTGGTCGACGCCAGCGCGATTGGGCGCGACGCGTCGTCCCAGCCGACCGGCTTCAGGGCTGGATCGTCGAGATCGGCGATGTAACTGCGTGTCGAGTTCGTCGTGAGGCTGGTCGAGTACGGATCGGTGACGCGATTGCGGACGATGCCGGTGCCCGGCACGAATACGTCGACCAGGTAAGCGTAGTAGCCACCGCGCAGGTCGTGCGGCATGGCATCGAGCCAGTGGCCGGTGCGCGCCTCGTACGCCAGCGGCAGCCGCTCCGACGCAGGCGCGGTGCCATCGCGATACAGGCAGAGCGACACGTCGATCGCCGTCGGTGCCCAGAGCCGGAACCAGGTGACGCCATCGCCCGGCAAGGCACCCAGTGGCGCGCGATCCTCGCCTGCCGCGGCATACAGCGTGTCCAGCGCACCGGGCATTTGCAGATAGGTGGCATCGAACACGTTGCCGTGTGCGTCTTCGCGCACCAGCATCAGCTGCGTGCGCAACAGCTCGCGAAGCGCGGTCTTCGCTGCATCGGGAATCCCCAGTGTCGCGCCTTCGCCGGTGAACGCAAAACGTTGCGCAACCACATCGGGCACGCCATTCGCCGCTGACAATGCAAACGACTGGCCTGCGCCTTCCACCGGCTTGCCACGCTCGACGCGCAAAGCCGCGTTGCTCGACACCACCAGCCGATAGCGCGCGTCGGCAGGCTGGCCGGGCCAGCGGACCAGGGTGTCGTCCAGCCAGTAGGCGCGCGCATCGCTCGCGGCATGCACGACCGGCCGCAGGACGCGCATGGCATCGCCATCACAATCGGGCGTTGCCGCCTGCGCTTGCCCGATGCACGCAAGCAACACGGCCGCGATGCAGCGCATGCCACGCAAGGCCATGTTCAATCGAGACTGGCGAAGGCGGCGCCGCGTGGCGGGAACTGCAGTACGCCATCACGCAGTTCGGCTGCATCCACGCCCGGCACCGACAGCAATGCGATCCCCGCGGGTGGTGCCCACGTGATCGCGTCCGGCGACAGGTTGAAGGCGACCAGCAGGCGCTGGCCATCATGCTCGCGGACGAAGGCGAGGACTTGCGCAGGCGCGTCGAGGAAGCGGATCGAACCATCCACAAGCGCCGGCTGCGACTTGCGCCAGCCCAGGAACGCGCGCGCGGCATTCAGCACCGACGACGGATCCGCCGACTGCGAGTCCACGTTGCGCTCGATGTGCGCATCGGGCACCGGCAACCAGGGCTTCACGCTGCTGAAGCCGGCCTGCGCGGCATCATTCCACGGCAGCGGCGTGCGACATCCGTCACGACCCTTGAAGTTCGGCCAGAACGCCTTGCCGTAGGGATCCTGCAGCGCCTCATACGGCACGTCGGCTTCGGGCAGGCCGAGTTCCTCGCCCTGGTACAGGCAGACCGAACCGCGCAACGAGCAGACCAGCGCGACGAGTTGCTTCGCATGGGCGTCGGCAGCATCGCCACTGCCCCAGCGGGTCACCGCGCGTTGCACGTCGTGGTTGGAGATCGCCCAGCACGGCCAGCCATCCTGCAACTGCGCTTCGAGTGCCTCGACCGTTGCGCGGATGTGCGCGGGTGAGCCGTCGTCGGTCAGCAACTCGAAGCTGTAACCCATGTGCAGGCGGTTCGGCTGCACGTATTCGGTCATCGTCGCCAGCGAATCGTCCGAGGAGATTTCGCCCAGCGCGGCGACATCCTTGTAGCCGTCCAGCAACCTGCGCACGTCTTCCAGGAACCCGAGGTTCTCCGGGCGCGTGTTGTTGTAGGTGTGGTACTGGAACGCGTACGGATTGTCGGGACTGAAGCCGCGCCCCTGCCGCAGTTCCATCGGCTTGGCCGGGTTGTCGCGCAGTTGCGCGTCGTGGAACGGGAAGTTGATCGAGTCCAGGCGGAAGCCGTCGACGCCGCGATCCAGCCAGAAGCGCAGCGTTTCCAGCTGCGCGGCATAGGCCTGCGGGTTGTGGAAATTCAGTTGCGGCTGCGAGCTGAGGAAGTTGTGCAGGTAGTACTGGCGCCTGCGCGGCTCCCAGGTCCACGCAACGCCGCCGAAGATCGACAGCCAGTTGTTGGGCGGGCTGCCATCGGGCTTGGCATCGGCCCAGACGAACCAGTCGGCCTTCGGATTCGTGCGGTCCTGCCGGCTTTCGGCGAACCAAGGATGCTCGATCGAGCAATGGCTGGGCACCTGGTCGATCATCACCTTCAAGCCACGCGCATGCGCCTCGCGAAGCAGCCGGTCGAAATCCTCCAGCGTGCCGAACAGCGGATCGACGTCGCAGTAGTCGGAGATGTCGTAGCCGAAGTCCTGCATCGGCGACTTGAAGAACGGCGAAATCCAGATCGCATCCACGCCCAGCGACGCCACGTGGTCCAGGCGCGCGACGATGCCCGGCAAGTCGCCCACGCCATCGCCATTCGTGTCGAGGAAGCTGCGCGGGTAGATCTGGTAGATCACCGCGCCGCGCCACCACTGCTGATCCGTCATCCCCACGCCCACCCCGCTTGCGACTGGCGCGGATCATGCCGCGTGCAACCCGCGACACCGCCGCGACGATGGCTTGAATACGTTTACATGCACGATGACTACGTAAACCATGCCGAATATGCGGCGCTGCATCACGACTCGGGCAATGCGCTGCAGCACACTCCGCGCACCTTCGGCAGCACGCACACGGGGACACGCATGCACGCAACGAACGCGACATCCAGGCCGGCACTTTCGTTCTGGCAGATCTGGAACATGTCGTTCGGCTTCCTCGGCATCCAGTTCGGCTTCGCGCTGCAGGGTGGCTTCATGTCGCGCATCTTCCAGACGCTGGGTGCGGAGAAGGACGCACTGCCGCTGCTGTGGATCGCCGCGCCGCTGACCGGCCTGCTGGTGCAACCGGTGATCGGCTGGTTCAGCGATCGCACCTGGCACCCGGTGCTCGGGCGACGTCGCCCCTATTTCGTGATCGGCGCGATCCTCAGTTCGATCGCGTTGCTGTTCATGCCGCACTCGCCGACTCTGTGGATGGCCGTCGGCCTGCTGTGGGTGCTCGATGCGAGCATCAACATCAGCATGGAGCCATTCCGCGCGCTGGTCGCCGACAAGCTCCCGGAACAGCAGCGTTCGTACGGCTTCGTATTGCAGACGCTGATCATCGGCATCGGCACTTGGGTGGCCAGCAACCTGCCGTGGTTCGTGACCTTGCTCGGCGTGCCCAACGAAGCCGGACCGGGCGTGGTGCCGCCGTCGGTGAAGATCGCCTTCGCGATCGGCGCATTCGTGTTCATGGCCAGCATCCTGGTCACGGTGCTTACCACCCGCGAATATCCGCCCGAAGACCTGCAGCGTTTCCGCGAGGAAAATCGCGCGCAGGGCAATCTGTTCAACGAAATCGTCAAGCACGTGGCGACGATGCCGCAGCAGATGCGTCGGCTCGGTGCGGTGCAGTTCTTTAGCTGGCTGGCGTTCTTCAGCATGTGGAGCATGGCCACGCCGGGACTGACCGAGCATGTGTTCAAGGCGCCTGCGCCCAATCCCGCTGCATTCGACATGGCGATTCCCGCGCAGGCTGCGGCGTTCCAGTCCGCCAATGCCGCCTTCCAGGATGCCGCCGACCTGGTCGGCTCCTACATGGGCTATTACGGCCTCTCGTCGATGCTGGTCGCGCTGCTCCTGAGCTTCGTCGCCGCGCGCCGGCCGCTGAACCGCAAAGCCGTGCATGCGGTGTCGCTGGTGCTCGGCGGCATCGGCTTCCTGTCGATGTGGGCGGTCCCGAACCCGGCATGGCTGATCGCGTCATTCGCCCTGGTCGGCGTGGCCTGGGCGAGCATCCTGTCGATGCCGTATGCCCTGCTCTCCAGCTGCGTGCCGGCGCAGAAGATGGGCATCTACATGGGCATCTTCAACATGTTCATCGTGATCCCGCAGATCGTCGCCGCGACCCTGCTCGGACCGGCGTTGCGCGGCCTGTTCGACAACCGCCCGATCTTCGCGATGGCGATCAGCGGCATCAGCCTGCTGCTGGCGGCGCTCGCGCTTGCACGCGTGCAGGAACCTTCGGCTGGAGCACGCGCATGACCCGTCGCCACGTGACAACGGCGCTCGCCCTTGCCGTCACCCTCGCCATCAGTGGCTGCGCCTCGACCACGCCGCGCGATGCGATATCGACCACCATGCCCGCGAAGGACTACTACGGCACGCTGGAACCGTTCGCCGCCAACGCGGTGTATTTCGTGGTCACCGACCGCTTCGTCAACGGCGACACGTCCAACGACCATCGCGACCAGGGCGGCGCGCATCGCACCTTCGACATCCCGCTGCCGGCCTGCGACGGCGTGGCCGGAAACATCGGATACCTCGGCGGCGACTTCAAGGGCATCGCCGAAAACCTCGATTACATCCGCGGGATGGGCTTCACCTCGGTCTGGATCACCCCGATCGTGGACAACCCCGACCAGGCCTTCACCGGCAGCAAGCCGATCAGCTGCACCAGCACGCTGACCGATCGCGGCAAGACCGGCTACCACGGCTACTGGGGCGTCAACTTCTACACCCTCGACGAGCACCTGCCCAGCGCCGACCTGGACTTTGCCGGGCTCACCCGTGGGTTGCACGCGGCCCGGCTGAAGGTGGTGCTGGACATCGTCGGCAACCACGGTTCGCCTGGCTGGACGATGCCGACGCCGCAGCCGAAGTTCGGCAAGGTGTATGGCAAGGACGGCGCGCTCATCGCCGATCACCAGAACCTGCCGCCGGACAAGCTCGATCCCGTGCGCAATCCCCTGCATCGTTTCTACAACACGACCGGTCCGGTGGATGGCGCCAAGGGCTCGATCTTCGACGGCAACCTGGCGCAACTCGCGGACTTCGACGCAGGCAACCCGGCGGTGCTCGACTACATGGTCGATGCCTACGGCCAATGGATCGACCAGGGTGCGAACGCCTTCCGCATCGACACCATCGCGTGGATGCCGCCTGCGTTCTGGCAGCAATTCACCACCCGCATCCGCGCGAAGCACCCGGGCTTCTTCATGTTCGGCGAGGCCTTCGATTACGACGCAGCGAAGATCGCGACGCACACCCTGCCCGGCAACGGCGAGGTCAGTGTCCTCGACTTCCCGATGAAGCAGGCGATGGACGAAGTCTTCGGTCGCAAACGCGCAGGCTTCGAGCGCATCGCGCCGGCGCTGTTCCTGCGCGACGGCCCGTATGCGAACCCGTACGACCTGGCGACTTTCTACGACAACCACGACATGCCGCGCATGGATGCCAGCGACGCGGGCTTCATCGACGCGCACAACTGGCTGTTCACTGCGCGCGGCATCCCGGTGGTCTACTACGGCTCGGAGATGGGCTTCATGCGCGGGCGTGCGGAGCACGCCGGCAACCGCAACTATTTCGGCAGCGAAGGGATCGAAGCGGCGAAGCGCAGCCCGATCCATTCGGCGCTCGCGCGCATCGCCAACGTGCGTGCGGCGACACCGGCGTTGCAGCGCGGCGTGCAGGTGGACATCGAACTGCAGGGCGATCGCGCAGTGTTCTATCGCGTCCTGCAGCACGCGGACACGCGACAGATCGCGCTGGTGCTGCTCAACAAGGGCGATTCGCCCCAGCGTTTCGAAGTCGCGACGATGCTGCAAGCAGGCGCATGGCGATCCGCGCTGGACGGCAGCACGGTCGAAGTCGCCGACGGCGGCAGGCTGTCCGCCGACGTCGCGGCGCATGGCGTGCAGGTCTTCCTGCTCGATGCCGCGGTGACGCAGCCGGCGTTGCAGGCCGCGCTCGACCAGGCGATGGCCAGCGCGCGCAAGCCGCGCTGATCGGGATCAACCGCCGCTGGAGGCGCGGACTTCCAGCGTCGGCATCAGGGTGACGCTTTCGGCGGGTTCGTCGCGCACGAGCTTCAGCAGGCTGGAGACCAGCAATTCGCCGGCACCCGAGGTGTCCTGCACCACCGTGGTCAGCGGCGGGTTGGAGAAGCGCGCCATCGGCGTGCCATCGAAGCCGACGATGGCGACGTCATCGGGCACGCGCAGGCCGGCCTCGGTCAATGCGCGGATCGCACCGATCGCGATCAGGTCGCTGGCGGCGAAGATCGCGTCGAACGCATGGCCACGCGCGATCAGCGTGCGCGCAGCGTCGTAGCCGGATTGCTCGGAACTGTCGGCATCGACCTGCAAGGCCGGGTTCATGCGCAGGCCGGCCTCGCGCAGGGCGGCATCGCAACCGCAATAGCGCGCGAAGAATTCCGGGAAGTGGGTCGATGCGTCGCCGAGGAAGGCGACCTTGCGACGCCCGCGCTCGGCCAGGTGTCGCCCGACCAGCGCGCCGCCGGCGGCGTTGTCGCAACCGATGGAGATGCCCGGCTGGCCCTGCAGTACCGCACCCCAGCGCACGAAATGGGTGCCTTGGGCGACCAGGTGCGCGAGCTTGCTCTCGTACGCGATGTAGTCGCCGTAGCCGAGCAGGATCAGGCCGTCGGCCTTCATGCTGTCCTCGTAGTCGGCATGCCAGTCGTCCGACAGCTGCTGGAAGGAGACCAGCAGGTCGTGGCCATGCTTGGCGCAGGCGCGGGTGATCGAGCCCAGCATCGACAGGAAGAACGGATTGATGTGCGAGTCGTCCGGGGTCGGATCCTCGAACAACAGCAATGCCAGCGTGCCAGAGCGCTGGGTACGCAGGCTCGACGCGTGGCGATCGACCTTGTAGTTGAGCTCGCGGACTGCTTCCTCGACCCGCTTGCGGGTCTCCGCATTGACCAGCGGGCTGCCACGCAGCACGCGCGACACCGTGGCTTGCGAAACGCCGGCGCGATGGGCGATGTCCATCGACGTGGCCTTGGTCTTCTTCTTGATGCGTCGCGGTTCCTGCATCACCGCAGTGTAGCAACCGGCTGGTCGGCAGGAATCCCGGGCTCTCGCCCGCTTTGCGCGAGCAAGAACCGCGCACTTGGCGCTTGATGATTCGAAAGGCAAAAAAAAGCCGGCCATCAAGGCCGGCTTTTCAATGGTGGTGCGCCCGGAGGGAACCAACAAAAGTAGCGCTTAGTCGGAGTTGGGAGGCTGAAAGCCCAATTTCTAGCGCTATTTCATTGCTTTGCAGCGAATCCGGGTGCTATCCCCGACTACGCGGCATGCGGTCGCCGATAGCCTGGCCGACGACCATCAGGGCCGGGATGTCAGCCAATCCCAACACCGCGAGCAATGGGACGTCGCCATGAAAGGTTTTGGCGGTCTCCAACAGCCGCGCGATCTCGTGGCGCACCTGGCGGAACACCGTCTTCCAGTAGTCGTTGTCTCGCGCACCCAGCGGTTCGGGAAGGATCACCGGTGGAGCGGCGGAGATCGCCGTGATGCCTTCGGCCGACATCGCCCGCTCCAGGTCACCCTTCGCGATCAGGTTGAGCGTCTGGAAATGACGGCTCAGCACGACCAGCGTGATCGCCTTGGCCGCCTGAGGCGTGCGTGCCGCCAAGGCAATCCGATCAACCTGCGCCGCGTGCAGATCCGACAGGTCGTAGGCGGGATAGCCCTTGTCGTTCGTGTCCGCCTTGGTGTGGCACCCCGGGCACGCCAACATCAGGTTGTCGGGGTCGTTACTCTTGGCCTCGGCCCGCGTGGCATCGTGGTCGCCGCCGCCGCGCGGACCTTTGGGGCTTGCGGGAAGGATGTGGGCAACATGGCCCCAGCGAAGCGGAGCGCCGACCCGCACGTCCCGCGTGAGGTCATTCCCACAGAGCTCACAGTGCCCCGCCGCGCGCGCCCACACGATGGACTTGGTGACATCATCAGTGTCGAACCGGCCCTTTGTCCGGCGTGCTCGCCCCTTGGGGGGCGTGGTCTCAGTGGTGTCCGTCAATGGCGGGCCTCGGGAAGCGGCTACTGATGTGAACTGTGGTCTATTTCACAGTTTCACAAGACTTAAGCCTCACTGATCGTTGTCTCGCCAGCTGAGACCGGCCCAAGATCTGCCGACAACCGGTTGCCTTGCCCCTACTCGTAGGAATCGGCTTGGATTCGGGTGGTCGGGCGCTTCACAGCTAGAACTGCCGGGTTCTCGATCGCCGAGTGCGAGACAAGGCGGTATTCGGTAGCTGCCCGGCCTACCGCCGATCGCCTCTTCGCTGCGGCGCAATCCCAATCAGCTGTCCTGGATCCCCAAAGTCTGCATGGGGTCGGAAGGGGCCACTCACGTGAAGTAGCAGTCTGGCGCTCCCTTAACCCAGGAGTTGCCGATGCCTACCAAACGCAGGCTTCGCCGAGTGCCTTGGAACAAGGGCAGGTTCGTCGGTCAGAGGGCACCGCTCAAGCTAAGGGAGATATGGGCAATCCGTCTCCAACCTCAGCTTGGTGGAAACATACGAGACCCCGCCCTATTCAATCTGGCCATAGATTCAAAGCTCCGCGCCTGCGGTTTGTTGGGACTCTGCGTCGGCGACATCGCATAGGACGGTCGCGTCAACTCTCTTGCGGTAGTGATGCAGCGGAAAACAAGGCGGCCGGTGCAGTTTGAGACCCAAGATGAAAAGGGATGCTCTCTAGACATGGACTCGGACGGCCGGCATTAGAGGTTCGGAGTTCGCCTTTCCAAGTTGACCGGGCGCCCCCACCTGTCGACTCGCCAATACCCCAGAATCGTCCATCGCTGGGTGCGGGTGTGACTGGCAACCCTTTTGGGAGGCGCTCCTCGTATAGATACACCGCTGGCATTGCAACGTAGTCGATATCCTCGGCATGGTTGATCGGCTCAAGTCACTCTGCCTTCGAGATTCTATTCTCGGGATATATGGCGGAAGCCTGCGGCGGGGCCACTCGCCGACGACCGACTTGGCGAGGTCGGCCCGGACGCGATCCGCGTCACCCCGCGCGGGCGCCTGTTGTTGCGTAACATCGCGATGTGCTTCGACCGCTACCTCGACCAAACCGCCGTCATCGATGCCAGGCCGCGCTTCTCCCGCGCGATCTGATCCGTCCGTGGACGATGCCATGAGCAGCGTGCCGTTCCCTCGCTTCAATCCGCGCGTGCTGGCCGATGACGGCAGCGACCTGCAGTTCTGCACCACCTGCGCGTTTTCGCATGCCTGCCTGTCGCAGGGCATGGACAAGTCGGCGCTGATGGATCTGCACGTGCTGGTCGAGCACGTCGGCCCGTACCACGCCGGCGACGTGCTGTTCCGCGAGGGCGATCCGTTCGAGGCGATCGCCGCGGTGCGCGCCGGCACGGTCAAGACCTGCGTCACCGACCGCGACGGCAACGAACACGTTCAGGGCTTCCACTTCCCCGGCGAGGTGATCGGCCTCAATGCGATCGATGGCCACCTCTATCCATGCGACGCGGTGGCGCTGGACACGGTGATGCTGTGCCGCTTC
>JAVWUU010000024.1:17669-24728 GCA_036666995.1 Thermomonas sp. | reverse complement strand
GACCCGCACGACGTCGAACTGATGATGTTCGCGCAGGCCAATTCCGAGCATTGCCGGCACAAGATCTTCAACGCCAGCTGGACCATCGATGGCCGCGAGCAGTCCACCTCGCTGTTCAAGATGATCAAGAATACCCACGCGGTGACGCCGGAGCACACGCTCTCCGCGTACAGCGACAACGCGGCGGTGGTCGGCGGCTACGCGGCCTCGCGCTTCCGTCCCGATCCGGCCAACCAGCAATACCGCAGTGAGCCGGTCGCCGACAGCGCGTTCTGCATCAAGGTCGAGACCCACAACCACCCGACCGCGATCGCGCCGTTCCCGGGCGCATCCACCGGCGCCGGTGGCGAGATCCGCGACGAGGGTGCAACCGGCCGCGGTGGCCGCCCGAAGGCCGGCCTGTGCGGCTTCTCGGTCTCGCATTTGCGCATCCCCACGCTGCCGCAGCCGTGGGAGGGCGAACGCACGCTCAACCCGCGGATGGCACCGGCGCTGGAGATCATGCTGGACGGCCCGCTCGGCGCCGCCGCGTTCAACAACGAATTCGGCCGCCCCAACCTGGCCGGCTATTTCCGCAGCTTCGAGTTGCGCGAAACCAGCTTGGCCGATGGAAGCCGCCTGTCCCGCGCCTACGACAAGCCGATCATGCTGGCCGGCGGCATCGGTGCGATGGACCAGCCGATGGTGGCGAAGCTGTCGTTGTCCGACGGCGACGCGGTGATCGTGCTCGGCGGCCCGGCGATGCTGATCGGCCTGGGCGGCGGCGCCGCAAGTTCGGTGGCGTCCGGCGACAGCGCGGAAGACCTCGATTTCGCTTCGGTGCAGCGCGACAACCCGGAGATGGAACGGCGCGCGCAGGAAGTCATCGATCGCTGCGTCGCGATGGCTGCCGACAACCCGATCCTGTCGGTGCACGACGTCGGCGCAGGCGGCTTGTCGAACGCGATCCCGGAACTGCTGCACGACTCCGGCGTGGGTGGGGTCATCGATCTTGGCAAGGTGCCCAGCGACGATCCGTCGTTGTCGCCGATGCAGCTGTGGTGCAACGAATCGCAGGAACGCTACGTGCTCGGCGTCGCCCAATCGCGGGTGGCCGAATTCGCTGCGCTGTGCGCGCGCGAGCGCTGCGTGTTCGCCGTGGTCGGTACCGCGACTGCCGAAGAACGCCTGGTAGTCGGTTACCAGGACGAACCACCCGCGATCGACCTGCCGATGGACGTGCTGTTCGGCAAGGCGCCGAAGATGCATCGCGACACCGCGCATCCCGCGCCGCCGCAATGGCCAGAAGCCGACACCGACGCGCTCGACCTGCGCGAGGCCGGCCTGCGCGTGCTCGCGCATCCGTGCGTGGCATCGAAATCCTTCCTGGTCACCATTGGCGATCGCACGGTCGGCGGGCTGACCGCGCGCGACCAGATGGTCGGCCCGTGGCAGCTGCCGGTCGCGGATTGCGCGATCACCCTCAGCGGGTTCGAAGGCTACACCGGCGAGGCGATGGCGATCGGTGAACGCACGCCGCTGGCCCTGCTCGACGCCGCCGCCTCCGCGCGGATCGCGGTGGGCGAGGCGATCACCAACCTGCTCGCCGCGCCGGTCGAATCGCTCAACCGGATCAAGCTGTCGGCCAACTGGATGGCCGCGGCCGGCCACGCCGGCGAAGACGCGCGGCTGTTCGATGCGGTCAAGGCGGTGGGCATGGAGCTGTGCCCCGAACTCGAACTGAGCATTCCGGTCGGCAAGGATTCGCTGTCGATGCAGGCGCAATGGCAGGCCGATGGCGTCGCGCAGAAATCGGTGTCGCCGGTGTCGCTGGTGGTGTCCGCGTTCGCGCCGGTGGTCGACGTGCGCGCGCAACTCACCCCGCTGCTGCGTCGCGATGTCGAATCGGAACTGTGGCTGATCGGCCTGGGCGCCGGTCGCCAGCGCATGGGCGGTTCGGTGCTCGCGCAATGCCATCCCGATGCCACCGATGGCCATGCGCTTCCCGCGTTCGGTGGCGACGTGCCCGACCTGGACGATCCGCAACGCCTGCGCGCGCTGTTCGAACTGGTTCGCGACGCGCGCGAAGACGGCATGCTGCTGGCCTACCACGACCGCTCAGACGGCGGCGTTTTCGCCACGCTGTGCGAAATGGCGTTCGCTTCGCACCTCGGCCTCGAAATACGCCTCGATGGCTGGGGCGATGGTCGCGGCGACGATGTGTTCAGCACCCTCTTCAATGAAGAACTCGGTGCCGTCGTGCAGGTACCGGTCGAGGAACGTGCCGCATTCGCCGACCTGGTCGCGCGCCATGGCCTGATCGAATGCGCGCAACGCATCGCGCGCCCGACCACCGCGCCGACCATCCGCGTCAGCGACGCCGATGAAACCCTGGTCGAATGGCGTTGGGATGAATTGTTCGACGCATGGTGGTCGGTATCCCATGCGATGCAGAAGCTGCGCGACAACCCGGATGGCGCCGACAGCGAACGCGATGCCGCGCGCCGCTTCGATGCGCCGGGCCTGCAGCCGAAGCTGACCTTCGATGCCGCCGAGGACATTGCGGCCCCGTTTGTGTCCAAGGGCGCGCGGCCGAAGGTTGCGATCCTGCGCGAGCAGGGCGTCAACAGCCAGATCGAGACCGCATTCGCCTTCGATCGTGCCGGCTTCGACAGCTTCGACGTGCACATGAGCGACCTGGTCGCCGGCCGCTTCGACCTCGCCGATTTCAACGGCTTGGTGGCCTGCGGTGGCTTCAGCTACGGCGACGTGCTCGGTGCCGGCCGCGGCTGGGCGACTTCGATCCTCGAGCGCACCGCGTTGCGCGACATGTTCGCCGCGTTCTTCGCGCGCCAGGGCACGTTCTCGCTGGGCATCTGCAACGGCTGCCAGATGATGGCGCAGCTGCGCGGCATCATCCCCGGCGCCGAGCACTGGCCGACCTTCCAGCGCAATGCGAGCGAGCAGTACGAAGCGCGTCTCGCATTGCTTGAAATCGCCGAATCGCCGTCGCTGTTCCTGCGCGGCATGGCCGGTTCGCGCATCCCGGTGGCGGTGGCGCACGGCGAAGGTCGCGCGGTCTTCGACACCGGCATCGACCAGGGCGCGGTGGATGTCGCGCTGCGCTACGTGACCGGTGACGGTCGCGTCGCCGAGGCCTACCCGGCCAACCCGAACGGCTCACCGAACGGCATCGCCGGCGTGTCCAGCCGCGACGGCCGCGCCACCATCCTGATGCCGCATCCGGAGCGCACCCTGCGCAGCGCCAACTTCAGCTGGGCCCCGCGCGACTGGCCGGAAGATTCCCCGTGGCAGCGCATGTTCCGCAATGCGCGCACGTGGCTGGCCTGAGCAGACAATTCGAGCGGCGCTAGCCGCGAGCCCGCGAACGCACGCTGCACCGCAGGGCTTCCGAAACAACAAGGCCGGCAGTTGCCGGCCTTGTTGTTCGTGACGGAGCTCGGGCTAGCTCGCGTTTCAGTCGGCCGCGCAGTACGGCAGGTCGCGATAGCGCCCGACCCAGCGCTGGATCCACATGTCGAGGGTCGCGCCGCTGTAGCCCTTTTCGCAGATGTTCTGGCACCAGACCAGCTTGGTGCCGGTGTAGCCCTCGCTGGCGCAGGTGGTGGCCGGCGCTTCCGGCGTACCGACAACCGGGGCATCGCCGGGGGCAAAGTCGATCGTCGCTGCAATCAGGGCGGTGCAGTCGCCACCGACCGGTGCCTGGATGTTCAACGCACGCGTACCCGGACTGCCGAAGGCGGCGGTGATGTCGAAGGCGTGCACGTCGTACATGCCTTCGCCCGTGGGTGGCCGCGGGCTGCCAGCGGAAGGCAGCGAATTGCCGTCGAACAGGGTGAGCGTGTCCTGGATCGTGACCAGGCCGCCGGCGGTGGAAAACGTCACCGCGCCGTCGGCATAGGGCGACTGCTGGCCATCGGCGACATGCAGCGTGGCCTTGACCTGGCCTCCCGAATACGCGGCGGCGGGCAAGGATGCGCGCCAGCCATCCGCATCGCCGAACAGGCTGCCGCCGATGATCGAGTCGTTGCCCGTGTAGAACACGACATCGCGGTTGTTGCCGGGATTGCCATCGTTGTAGAGCACCACCAGGGATGCGCCATTGGCTTCGTCGCCGGCACCGCTGGCCAGCCCGGACAGGCTGTAGCTGCCATTGCCGGCGATGAGCGCGGTGACGTCGGCCTCGAAGGCCTGGCTCTGGCCGCCGCTTCCCCAGCAGTTGGTGCCGGAAACGCCGAGCGAACGCCCCGTGATCGCCTGGCCGTCGAACGAGATCCCTGCGCGGTTGTAGGGCCCGGTCGGATTGAGGCCATGCCAGTACAGATAGGCCTTCTGCACGCTGCCGCTCACGCCGCCCAAGGCAATGCTTCCCGTCCCGGTCTTGATGCCGCCAATGCCGGCGGTGGCCATGTCCACGTTCCGGACCGTTCGCGTGGGCTGGATCTCCGCGGCTTGCGCAAGTCCGCTGGCGAAGGTGAGAAGGGCGATCTGCCCAAGCAACAAGCGGTGCTTTTTCATGGAACTCCCCCTGGTTCGAAAGGCCGGATTCCGGGCGTGGTGCCCGGCGACGGCAGCCGTGTGTGGCCGCCTGACATCTGTAGGCGCAATCACGAGCCGGAATGGCTCACAGGGGGGCGATTGCTCGATCGCCGCGGAAACGACAAGGCCGGCTTGCGCCGGCCTTGTCGGTGGGATCGCCAGGCGATCCGGCTTACTTCGGTTGCGGGACGTTTCCTTCCACCGCGCAGTACGGCAGGTCGCGGTACTTGTTGATCCAGCGGTGGATCCACATGTCCAGGGTCGCGCCGGTGTAGCCCTTCTCGCAGATGTTCATGCACCAGGTGAGCTTGGTGCCGGTGTAGCCTTCGCTCGCGCACGTCGTGGTCACTTCGGAGACGCTGGCGACAGCTGCAGCCACCGACGCAGGGGCAAGGATTTGCGAGAAGTTGTTGTTGCTGTCCATGTAGAAATCGAGGGGGACGGAAGAATAAATCACCGTGCCTGCCCCGAAGTGATACGAGAACATGACGGCGTGGTCGACTGTGCCGTCATTGGCCCAGATGGTCGAGCCAGCGGGCAAGCTGACAGCGACCCCGTATCCGTGGGCTGACGAGTTGCCGCCATCCAGGGTCGTGCTGTCGATCCCGTAGGCAAGCAAGGGCGAGCCGGCCGGGATGTCCACGTTGCTGGTGTATGAATTGACGAACGTAATGGCACTGGCGCCTGGCACGTACGCCGAAGCGACCGTGCCGTAGTCCGCTTCACTCGTGACCCGGTCGAACACCTGCAGCACCAGCCCGTTCTGGATTGCGGCGTTGATGGCTGCCTGGTTGGCCATCCATTCGTCATCGCCGCCCGCACAGAAGTAGGTGTAATTGTGATTCACCCAAAGCACGTCCAGGCCCGCCAGCGTAGCGGCATTGGGCACGGTGACGTTGACGGGTGTATGTCCGGCAGTGGTGATGGCGTTGGCCATGGCCGCGGTGCCCTCGCCGGCGCAATTGTAGTAATGGCCAACATTCGCGGCCTGAGTAACGCCTGGCAGCGCGAGCAGCCCGACCCCGGCCAGCAACGAGAAGCAAAGTCCCGCAAATCCCCTATCCATCTTGATTCCCCTTCTAGGTGAGTGTCCCGCCGGCGAAGCCGATCCAACTCGATCACGGTAACGCGAGTTCGGGCGGGCCGCACGCATCATGCGCCTGAAACACGCATCCCGCGACAGGCTGGCGCTGTTGGCGGCCTGTTGCCCTCGGCTTCGCCGCTAGTCGTCCCGACCCATCAATGCCGTTTTGAAGGTGCAGGTCAGGACCACTGTTTCCTCGACGCGAATGTTCGATCGACGAATGTTCGCGATCCGCACGAGACAAGGCCGGCTTGCGCCGGCTTTGTGGTGATGCCTCCTGCAGGTCAGGTTTCCTGCGGCGGCGGTTCTTCCTCTCCGCCGCCTTCCTGCGCGCAGTAGGGCAGGTCGCGGTAGCGGTTGATCCAGCGGTGGATCCACATGTCCAGGGTCGCGCCGGTGTAACCCATTTCGCAGATGTTCCTGCACCAGGTCAGCTTGGTGCCGGTGTAGCCCTCGCTGGCGCAGGTGGCGATGGGGGCCTTGGGCATCAACCAGGCAATGGTGTTGGTGATGTAGGCGTCGCTGCCCGCCCTGGGATGGGAGGTGGCGAGCCTGCCGCCCGTCATCGAATACATGATCTGATCCATGGACAACACCACGCGCCCGTTGCCGTAGGCATAGGCGAATGCACCGACATTGCTGGCAACCGCCGCATCCACCAGCAGACGGGTGCTGCCCGCGGGCAAGGCACTGGCGTCGGCCCAGCCGGTCAGGCCGCACAGCGAGGGGTTGTCCAGGTTGCTGTCCTCCACGCTACCGCCAGGTCCGCTTGCGATGGGCGACCCCGCGGCCAGCGAAACGTCCAGGCTGCAGCCGTCGCTCACCGCGAGTGTGGCAAGACCCGGCAGGCGCAGCGTCGCCGTCGATCCCAGCGGGATGTCCTGGACCTGCAGGAAGAGGCTCATGCCATTCGCCACGGCGTCATCCACCGCCGCGCTGATGCCGCTGAACGTGGCGTTGCAGCCCTGGGCCAGCACCAGGCCATCCAGCGGTGCCAGGCTTGCAGGGGACAGGTCGCCCAAGGCGACGGGCGTGTGACCGGCATTCGCGATCCTGGCGGCGTAGTCGCCGGCCGTGGTCGCGCAATCTCCTTCCTTGAAATAGCCGATGTCGCCTGCACGCACTGTCGCCGGTGCCAGCAGGCCGCACAGGCCAAGGGTGCTGGCCAATGCCAGGCAGGTTGTCGAACGTATCGTTTGCATCCAGGTGCCTCCAGGAAGCCGCATGCGCGGCGTTGTCGGCATATGCGCTTTCCGGCGGCGAAAGCAGTCACGCGGTGGATGGCGAAAGCGAGTGTTGCAACCCGGGTTCCGGTGCACGGGCCATGGAAACGACAAGGCCGGCTCGCGCCGGCCCTGTGATGCAGCTGCAACGGGATCAGTCTCCCTGGGGCGGCGGTTCTTCCTCTCCGCCGCCTTCCTGCGCGCAGTAGGGCA
>JAVWUU010000024.1:0-17659 GCA_036666995.1 Thermomonas sp. | reverse complement strand
CGCGCCGGTGTAGCCCATCTCGCAGATGTTGCGGCACCAGGTCAGCTTGGTGCCGGTGTAGCCCTCGCTGGCGCAAGTAGTGGTGGGCGCGTTGTCGGTGATCGTCAGGGACCAGCCGGAGGCTATCTCATAGGCCGGGGAACCGAAGTTGTAGACGAAAAGCGACCAGTTGCCATTCTGCGCCGCTGCTGCGCCGTTGAGCGTAGTCAGGTCGGTGCCATGCGGTCCTGCCGGGGCTGGTGCAGGAGCGTTGTCCTCGAAATAGCGATTCGAGGGCAGGTAGGTTCCAGAGGAAACCACGCCCTCAGGCAACGGATTGCCGGTCGCGCTGAACGTCCATTGCGCGCTGCTGGTGGAGCTCGCTCCATTCGCGTCGCCGTTGATGAGCATGACCCTCTGGCCGCCAGGGGCGGTCAGCAGGATGTATGTGTTGTAGAGGCTGGGGCTGGTGAATCCGTTGAGGGTCACGGTCACCTTGGTGATATTGCCGCCGAGTCCCGAAACCGGAATCGTGGAAGGGTATGCACCGGCAACGCTGTTCGCAGGAATTGCGATGGCGGCTGGATTGCTGAATACGTGATCCGCAGCACTGGCGATGAAACTGGCGGTGGCGAGCGCAAGCGTGCTGAACGCCACGGCTAGGTTGCGAGTTCTCATTTGGAGTCCCCTAGGCCGCGGGATGCGGCTTGTCCAGAATATAAACGCCGCCATGCAGGGCGGGCGGCCATTCGTCGGGGTTGCCGTGCCGCATGCGGAAAACGACAAGGCCGGCTTGCGCCGGCCCTGTGATCTGGCTGCAACAGGATCAGGTTTCCTGCGGCGGCGGTTCTTCCTCTCCGCCGCCTTCCTGCGCGCAATACGGCAGGTCGCGGTAGCGGTTGATCCAGCGGTGGATCCACATGTCCAGGGTCGCGCCGGTGTAGCCCATCTCGCAGATGTTCTTGCACCAGGTCAGCTTGGTGCCGGTGTAGCCCTCGCTGGCGCAGGTGGTGGCAATGCTTGCCGCGATCCCGAAGTTGGCCAAGCCGAAGCCTTGTGGCTCGTTCGTTTGCACGGTGATGCTGACGATGGACTCGCCACTGGTGCTATGGAAGCCGAAGCCATGTGCCCCGACGTCCGGAGTCGTGTAATCGGTCTCGACCACGATGGGTCCGGATGTCACTCCGGAGCTCGAGGTAACGACAATGGTGTCGGCGATCCTGTCTTGATCGTTGTTCTGCAGGTAAAAGTAAAAGGCCTTGGTATTGGGCGGAAGCGTCAATGTTCTTGAGCTGGCAGCCCAGCCCGTGAAAAAGACAGGCCCGAGATAATTTCCCGGCCAAGGGTCGGTACCCCAACTGTTACCAAGGGTGTACTTGATCGAATTCGGGCTGATCGTCAGGTTGCCGGCGAATGGATTGCCGGGGATGAGGCCAGTGCTTGCGCCTTCCGCAAGCGCTGCCTGCGGAGGGATTAGGAATGGCGTCATCGAATGGCCACCGAGCGTCGCCGGCGGAGCGTTCTCGCCGATGTGTGTAAACACGATGGCCGCGTACGAGGCGAAACTTGCCGTGGAAAGGGCAAGTGCGCACAAGGTCAAGGCGAAGTTTCTGGTCTTCATCTTTTGTTCCCCTGGTCCGCGGAATGCGGCTGGTGCAGAGTGTAGGACGAGTTTGGCCAAATGGTGGCAGGTGTGGCCGGCCCTGCCGCTGCTCGGCTTGCCCTGCTACCCTCGCAGCCTTCCTGCAGCCGCCGTCCCGACCCGATGAATGCCGCCCTGAACGACCCGGCTTCCAGCCCCGACGAGCGTGTCGCCGCCCTGCTGTTGCAGCGTGGCAAGCTGAAGGATGCCGACCTGGTCCGCGCGCGCCGGCTGCAGGAACAGGACGGCGGCGGCTTGCTGGCGTTGCTGGGCCGGTTGGGCCTGGTCTCCGAACGCGACCATGCCGAGGCCTGCGCGGCCGAACTCGACCTGCCGTTGCGCAGTGCCCGCGACGTGCCCGAGTTGCCGCCGGAAGACGTGGCGATGGGCCTGCGCTTCATGAAGCAGTTCCACGTCGTGCCGGTCGGCGCCGACGCCGAACACGTGGACGTGCTGCTGGCCGATCCGCAGGATCCGTATGTGCTCGACGCGGTGCGCCTGGCGACTGGCCGCGCGCCGCGACCGTCGGTGGCGTTGCGCAGCGAGATCGACGAACTGGTCGAGCGCTGGCACGGCCAGGGCCGCAGCGCGATGGAAGGCATCGTCGAGGGCGCCGAAGGCGAGGAAAGCTTCGACGATGTCGAGCACCTGCGCGACCTCGCCTCCGAGGCACCGGTGATCCGGCTGGTGAACCTGGTGATCCAGCGTGCGGTGGAACTGCGCGCGTCGGACATCCACATCGAACCGTTCGAGAACCGCCTGAAGGTGCGCTACCGCATCGACGGCGTGCTGGAAGAAGGCGAGTCGCCGCCGGCCAACCTGACCGCGGCGGTGATCAGCCGCATCAAGATCATGGCCAAGCTCAACATCGCCGAACGCCGCCTGCCGCAGGACGGGCGGATCATGCTGCGCGTGCAGGGCAAGGAACTCGACCTGCGCGTCAGCTCGGTGCCGACCGCGCATGGCGAATCGGTGGTGATGCGTTTGCTGGACCGCGAAACCGTGGTCCTCGATTTCAGCAAGTTGGGTTTTGGCCCGCAGTTCATGCCGCGCTTCCAGAAAGTGCTGGAGCAGCCGCACGGGATCCTGCTGGTGACCGGCCCGACCGGTTCCGGCAAGACCACCACGCTGTACACCGCGCTGAGCAAGCTCAACACGCCCGACGTCAAGATCATCACCGTCGAGGATCCGATCGAATACCAGATCGAGGGCATCAACCAGATCCAGGCGAAGCCGCAGATCGGGCTGGACTTCGCCAACGCGCTGCGCAGCATCGTCCGCCAGGACCCGGACATCATCATGATCGGCGAAATGCGCGACCTCGAGACCGCGCGCATCGCGATCCAGTCCGCGCTCACCGGCCACCTGGTGCTCAGCACGCTGCACACCAACAACGCCGCCGGCGGCATCACCCGACTGCTCGACATGGGCGTCGAGGATTACCTGCTGACGTCGACGGTCAACGGCATCGTCGCCCAGCGCCTGGTGCGCCGGCTCGAGCCCACGCACGCGGAGCAGTACGCCGCGTCGCCGGAGGAGATCGAGAAGTTCGGTCTGCGTCGGTACCAGCCGCAGGGCGAGATCTTCCTGTATCGCCCGAAGCCGTCCGCGCTGTCGCCAACAGGTTATCTCGGCCGCACCACCATCATGGAACTGCTGGTGATGGACGACGAAGTGCGGCGCGCAGTGATGCGCCACGCAGGCATGGACGAGATCGAGAAGCTCGCGCGCCAGGGCGGCATGAGCACGATGTACGAAGTCGGCATCGCCAAGGCCTTGCGCGGCGAGACCACGATCGAGGAAGTCCTGCGCGTGACCGAGGACGCCTGAGTCCGTGGCTCTTTACCGCTACAAGGCGCTGAACGCGCGCGGCGAAGTGCTGGATGGGCAGATGGAAGCCGCCAGCGACGCCGAGGTCGCCTCGCGCCTGCAGGAGCAGGGTCATCTGCCGATGGAGGCGAAGCTGGCCAGCGAGGCTGGCGGCGAACCGGCATGGCGCGCGTTGTTCAAGCCGCAGCCGTTCGCCGGCCAGCGGCTGGTGCAGTTCACCCAGCAACTTGCGACCTTGCTTGGCGCCGGCCAACCGCTGGATCGCGCGCTGACGATCCTGCTGGAGTTGCCGGAGGACGAGGTCGCGCGGCGCACCATCGAGGATGTCCGCGACGCCGTGCGCGGCGGTGCCTCGCTGTCGGCGGCGCTGGATCGCCAGCACGGCACCTTCAGCCGCCTGTTCGTGAACATGGTGCGTGCGGGCGAGGCCGGCGGCAGCCTGCACGAAACCCTGCAACGCCTGGCCGATTACCTGGAACGTTCGCGCGCGTTGCGGGCACGGGTGATCAATGCGCTGGTGTACCCGGCGATCCTGCTGGCGATGGTCGGCCTGTCGCTGCTGTTCCTGCTCGGTTACGTGGTGCCGCAGTTCTCGGCGATGTACGAAAGCCTGGATGCCGACCTGCCGTGGTTCTCGACCCTCATCCTCACGCTGGGCGAGTTCGTGCGTAGCTGGTGGCTGCTGATCCTCGCGCTGCCATTGCTCGCCGTGCTGTGGATCGACCGCAAGCGTCGCGACCCGGTGTTCATGCGCCGCTTCGACGGCTGGTTGCTGCAGAACAAGCTGGCCGGTCCACTGGTCGCGAAGCTGGACACCGCGCGGCTGGCGCGCACGCTGGGCACCCTGTTGCGCAACGGCGTGCCCTTGCTGTCTGCGCTCGGCATTGCCCGCAACGTGCTCGACAACCGGGTGCTGGCCGCCGATGTCGATGCCGCCGCCGAGGAAGTGAAGAACGGCATCGGCCTGTCCGCCGCGCTGGCCAAGGGCAAGCGTTTCCCGCGCCTGGCCCTGCAGATGGTGCAGGTCGGCGAGGAATCCGGCGCGCTCGACGCGATGCTGCTGAAGACCGCGGACACCTTCGAGCAGGAAACCTCGGTGGCGATGGATCGCCTGCTCGCCGCGTTGGTACCGGCGGTGACCCTGGTGCTGGCGCTGGTGGTCGGCATGGTGATTCTTGCCGTGCTGTCGCCGATCTACGACCTCACCAGCGTCGTCGGGTGACGCCGAGCGGAACTCGGCGACAATCGATGCATCCAATCCCTACATTCCTGAAGCGGAACCCCGTCATGCGCATTCGTCGAATTCCACGTTTCCCGAACAAGTCGGCGCAGGCCGGTTTCTCGCTGATCGAGATCATCGTGGTGGTGGTGCTGATCGGCGGCATCGTCGCCTTCGCCGCCAGCAAGATCCTGGGTGGCCAGGACCGCGCCAACGTCAACCTCGCCAAGGCGCAGGTGCAGACGCTGGCCGAGAAGATCCAGCAGTACCAGATGGATACCGGCACCCTGCCGGGCAGCCTGGGCGACCTGGCCAAGGCGCCGGCCGACGCCAATGGTTGGCTGGGCCCGTACGCCAAGGACGCGGAGTTCAACGATCCGTGGAAGCAGCCTTACACCTACAAGGTGCCCGGCGAGAACGCGCCCTTCGACCTGGTCAGCCTGGGTGCCGATCGCAAGGTCGGCGGCACCAGCGTCAACGCTGACATCCCGTACCAGTAAGCGCGGCCGGCGCAGCGCGGAAGACGGGGATGCGCGCACGCAGGCAACAGGGCTTTACCCTGATCGAGTTGATGGTGGTGCTGGTGATCATCGCCGGCGCCACGCTGCTTGCGATGGCGGCGTTCGGCGGCGGCATGCGCGGGATGCAGCTGCATGCCTCGGCGAAGGAAATCGCGTCGCAGTTGCGCTTCGCCCGCGCGGTGGCGGTCAGCACGGGTGAGCCGCAGGACGTGGTCATCGATCCGCGCGCGCGCAGCTGGCGCGGCGCGAAAGGCCGCAGCGGCAGCCTGCCGGGCGAAGGCGACGTGGTGTTCACCGGCGCAGGTGCCGCGCAGTTCGCCGATGCCGCCGATGGCGAAGGCAAGGGCGTGGTGCGCTTCTTCCCGGACGGTGCGGCCACTGGCGGTCGCGTGCGCCTGCTCGCGAATGGTGCGGGCTGGGATGTGGATGTGCGCTGGCTGACGGGCGAAGTGGTGATGCGCCGCGTGCAGGATCCGCGATGACGCATCCGGGCAAATACGGTGAGGCAGGCTTCACGCTGATCGAGATCATCGTGGCGTTCGCGGTGCTCGCGCTCGGCCTGACCCTGTTGATCGGCACGCTGTCCGGCGCAACCCGGCAGGTGCGCCAGGCCGGGGACGCCGGACGCGCGGGGCTGCACGCGCAAACCCTGATGGCGGAATACGCCAGCGCGCTGCAGAAGCCCGCAAGCTTCGATGGCGAACTCGACGAGGGCCGCTATCGCTGGCAACTGCGCGCCACGCCCTGGCAGGATCCGACGCCGCGTGCCGGACCCGCCAGGACCGATCCCGGTGCCGCACGCCTGCTGCACGTGCAGCTGGACATCGAATGGGCGGAGGGCGGTCCGCAGGAACGCCTTGAAGTGTCCAGCCTGCGTTTGGTGTTGCCAGCACAGGGAAGCGCGCCGTGATCCGTCGCGCGCGCGGCTTCAGTACGGCCCTCGGGCGCAGCCCGCGGGCGTTCAGCCGGCCAGGCTTTGGTGCCGCCAAAGTGGCCGGCTTCACCTTGCTGGAAGTCCTGCTGGCGACCAGCCTGCTGGCCGCCGCGATGGCCCTGGGTTTCGCGACCTTGCGCGCCGCCGCTGCCACCGCGCAACGCGGCGAGGCATTGGCCGAGCGCAACGAACGCATCCGCGCGGTCTCCGATTTCCTGCGTCGGCGCATCGGTAGTGCACAGGGCATCGTGTTCGAACTCGATACGACGACCGGCGCGTCCAAGCGATTCGAGGGCGATGCAGACTCGATGCGTTTCGTCGCCGACCTGCCGGATTACCTCGGGCGCGGCGGTCCGCACCTGCACGCCTTCGGCGTCGGTCGCAATGCGGTGGAGGGCCTCGACCTGCTGGTCGATTTCCGCATGGTCCAGGCCAGCCAGGTACTGCCGGGCAGCGCCGCCCGCCCGCCCGAGCCGCTGGCGGAAGGCCTGCGCCAGGTGCGCTTCGCCTATCGGGGGCTGACCGGCAACAACGAATTCGGCCCGTGGGAAACCACGTGGGAAGACCCGCGCATGCTGCCCCTGCAGGTGCGCGTGCAGATCCGCGACGCGCGTGGCCCATGGCCTGACCTGATCGTCGCATTGCCGGTCGCGGGCAGCTTCGCCACCAATACGGATGTGCAGCAATGAGCCGCAGCCGTGGTGCCGCCTTGCTGCTGGTGATGTGGCTGGTGCTGCTGCTCAGCGGACTGGTCGCCGCCTACGCGATGTCGGCGCGGATCGAGTCGCTGCAGGGCAATGGCGCGGCGCGTGGCGTGGTCGCCGGCGAGGCCGCGCGCGCCGGCGTGGAATACGCGGTGTCGCGCTTGCTGGAACAGGATCCGGAACAGCGCTGGGCGGTCGATGGACGCGGCTACAAATTGCCGTTCGGTCGCGCCGAGGTGGTCGTCGAAGTGCGCGACGAGGCCGCCAAGATCGACCTCAACGCCGCGGCGCCGACGCTGCTGGCCGGCCTGTTCGAGGAACTCGGCGAGCCGCGCGAACGCGCCACGCGGCTTGCCGCTGCGATCGTCGACTGGCGCGACCCCGACAACCTCAGCCAGCCCGCGGGCGGCGCCGAGGATCCGGCGTATGCATCGGCGGGCCTGGCCTGGGGCGCGAAGGACGCGCCGTTCGACAGCGTCGCCGAACTCGAACAGGTGCTGGGCATGCGCCCGGCGTTGTACGCGTCCGCCGCGCCCCACCTCACCGTGTACACCGGCAATGCGACGCCGGATGCGAATGTCGCCGACGGCATCGTGCTCGCGGCGATGGGCCTGCCACCCAGGCAGGCCGCCATCGACCCCGATGCGCCGCCAGCAAGCGCTGGCAGCGGCACGTATAGTATCGACAGCCGTGCCCGACTCGCCGATGGTCGCAGCGCGCATCTGTCGGTAGTCCTGCGAATGGGAGGCAACGCTTTGCCCGGATCGACGTACACGCCGCTGCGCTGGCAGGCGGGGAGCGACGCACGGTGAGCGCGATGCCTGCACGACTGGGCAATGCCGGCGTTGGCCTGCGCGGTTTCCTCCACTGGTGGAGTGCCGGCCTGCGCGCCTGGTTGCCGCTGCGCTGGCAGCGGCTGTTGTCCGCGAATGGCGATCGCCTGCTGCTGCAGGTGCAGGGCGAGGGCGTGCACCTGCGCCGCCAGCGCGACGACAGCGTGCGCGACGTGGCGATGTTGCCGTTGCAGTTGCCCGGCGCCGCCGATGGCCGCGATCCGCTGGCCGGCGTGCTGGCCGAAGCCGCCGCCGACCTGCCGCGCTGGCTGGTGCTGCCGGCATCGCAGGGCCTGCGCCGGACCTTGTTGTTGCCCGC
Organism: Thermomonas sp.; assembly: GCA_036666995.1. Lineage (GTDB taxonomy): Bacteria > Pseudomonadota > Gammaproteobacteria > Xanthomonadales > Xanthomonadaceae > Thermomonas. Next base: position 9,678 of record JAVWUU010000024.1, on the reverse strand, counting down.
CGCCGCGCGCGAGCGCCTGCGCGAGGTGCTGGGATTCGAGATCGAGCGGCAGACGCCGTTCGCCGCCGCCGATGTCGTCCACGATGGTCGCCTGCTGGGCGTGCGCGAGGATGGCCAGCTGCAGGTGGAACTGGTGGTGGTACCGCGCCGCGCACTGGATGCGCAGGCCACGCAACTGGGCGCGCTTGCCGGATCGCTGTCCGGCGTGGACCTGCTGGATGCGGAAGGCCGCACGCTTGGCGTCAATGTGCTGCCGCCGGCGCAACGTCTGCACCGTCGCAATCCGTGGCGGCTGTGGAACATTGCATTCGGCATCGCCGGATTCGTCGCGCTGGCGTTCGCGCTGGCGCAGGTGGTCGAGAATCGCCGTGCCGCCGCCGATGCATTGCAGGCCGAGGTCGCGTCGCGCAGCGGGCAGGCGCGCGGGGTGAGCGAGCAGCGCCAGCGCCTTGTCGATGCCGTCGAGGGCGGCAGCTACCTGCAGCGGCAGCGCAACGGCCGCGCTTCGGTGATCGAGGTCATCGACGCGTTGTCGCCGCGCCTGCCGGATGGCACCTATCTCGAGAAATTCACCATCGAAGGCGAGCAACTCACCCTGCTGGGCTTGTCCAATCAGGCCGCGGCGCTGGTCGGCAAGCTGGGCGACACACCGCAATGGCATAACCCGGCATTGAGTGGCGCCTTGCAGACCGATCCGCGCACGCGGATGGATCGCTTCACCCTGGTTGCGCAACTCCGCGACACCGCCGCCACCGACACTGCGTCGGGCGACAGGCCGGAGGCCGCCGATGGCGCGCGCTGATCGCGATCGCTGGCTGGCGCTGGCGCTGCTGCTGGCGGTGGGCGGGTTGCTCTACCTGCTGCTGGTGCATCCGCTTTTCACCGTGCCCCTGCGCGAGGCCGATGCACGCATCGCCGAACTGCGCGAACGCGACGCCCGCGTGCGCAGCCTGTTGCTGCAGCGGCCGCAGATCGAACAGCGGCTGGCCGAAATCGACGCACGTGGCGGCGCGTCCGGCTTCCTCGCCGAACCGACCACCGAACTGGCGACTGCTGCATTGATCCAGCAGCTTGAGCGCGTGGTCGGCGAAGCAAGCCCGGGCAACCGCGGCTGTGCGATCGTCAACCGCGCTCCGTTGAACGGCGATCCGCCCGTGGGCCGCTATCGCCGGGTCACCGTGCAGGTGCGCCTGCGCTGCGGCAATGCGGAAACCCTGGCGGTGCTGCACATGCTGGAGTCGGCGCGTCCCTACCTGTTCGTGGACATGTTGGGCATCTCGGCGCAACGCTATTTCGCGGTTCCCGGCAGTGCGCAACCGCAGGAAGGCGGGCTGGACGTGAGCTTCGACCTGTACGGCTACCTGCGACCGGCAACGGGGGTGGCGCGTGCGGACTGAGCGCAGCCTGTTGCAACGCTTCGCGCAGTCGCGGCCGCTGACCTGGCTGCTGGCCGGGTTCTGCGGCTGGGCCCTGCTGCTGTGGCTGGGCGCACTGTTCGGCATGGGCGGACGCGTCGCGCCGGTCGAACCGCTGCCGGCCAGTGCCTTGCCGCAACCCAGGCCGGTGGTGCCGGACCGGATCGGGCCGTTGGGCCAGTACGCGGAAGCTGCGGCACGCCCGTTGTTCACCCAGGACCGTCGTCCACGCGGCTTCCTGGCGACGGTGCCGGAAGGCGAGGGCGATGCAGCGCAAAGCGCCTCGCTGGACTTCATCCTGACCGGCGTGCTGATCAGCCCGCAGGTGCGCCTGGCGATCGTCCAGCCCAGCGGCGGCGGCGAAGCGCAGCGCGTGCGCGAAGGCACCACGCCGGAAGGCGCGAACGGCTGGCGCCTGTTGGAAGTGCAGCCACGCCGGGTCATCTTCGAAGGCAGCAGTGGCCAGGTCACCCTGGACCTGCGCACCTTCGGCGGCAGCGCACCGCCACCGGCGGCGGTTGCCCGCAACACGCCCGACGGCGCCGTGGCAGTGCCGCCACCGCCGCAGCAGGGTGCGGAGCAGGCGCCGCAATCGGAAGCCGCACGCATCGAAACCATCCGTCGCCGGATCGAGGCACGCCGTGCGCAATTGCGCGCGGGCTCGGCCGACGGCAACACCAACAGCACGCAACCGCCCTCGCCGGCGAGCGCGCGGCAACGGCAATAAGAAGTACACGCCATGAACGTGGAGTTTTCCCGAATGAACCTGCGCCCCTTCCTGATCGCCGGCCTGCTCGGCCTGCTGGCGGCATGCGCCAGCAATCCGCAGCCGCACATTCGCCAGGCGGATCGCTTGCCCGGCACCCAGGCGGGCAGCAATGCCGGCGAAGACGCGTCCGGCGTGACCAGCACCCGCAAGGAAGTGCTTGAAGAGTTGGGCCGCGATGGCCCGAAGCCCGTCATCCGCCGCGGCAATGGCGCGACCATCAACCAGGCCGCCGCCAGCGCGCCGCCGCCCTCGCTGGCCAGCAGCGGCCAGGCCAGCTTCAACTTCGAGGGCGAAGCGCTGCACGCGGTGGTCAAGGCGATCCTGGGCGACATGCTCGGGCAGAGCTACAGCATCGCCCCGGGTGTGCAGGGCACGGTCACCGTGGCCACCCAACGCCCGGTCGGCGCCGCCGGTGCGCTGGCCCTGCTGGAGAACGTGCTGGCGCAGAACAACGCGCGCATGGTCTACAGCGACGGTCGCTACAACATCGTCACCGCCGACCAGGCGTTGACCAGCGGCGTGGTTCCGCGCACCGGTTCCGCCGCGCTGGCACGCGGCTTCGAGTCGCGGGTGGTGTCGCTACGCTACGTCTCCGCCTCGGAGATGGAAAAGATCCTCAAGCCTTACGCACGTCCGAACGCGATCGTCAGCGTCGACGGCGCGCGCAACATGCTCACCATCGCCGGCACCCGTGCCGAACTGGAGAACTACCTGCGCACCATCCAGGTGTTCGACGTCGACTGGATGGCGAGCATGTCGGTGGGCGTGTATCCGTTGCAGTCGGGCCGCGCCAGCGACGTGGTGCAGGACCTGGAGCGCGTGTTCGGCGAGCAGGGCAAGTCGCCGACCGCCGGCATGTTCCGCTTCATGCCGCTGGACAGCAGCAACGCAGTGATGGTCATCACCAGCCAGCCGAAGTACCTGGACGACATCCAGCAGTGGATCGACCGGATCGAGGGTGGCAGCGGCGACGGCCGCCTGTTCTCCTACGAATTGAAGTACATCAAGGCGCGCGACCTGGCCGACCGCCTGGCCGAAGTGTTCGGCGGCGGCAACGGCGGCAGCAACAGCGACGCGCCGTCGATGATGCCCGGCGTGGGCACCACCGAGATCAGCGATGCCGGACTGGACAACAAGTCCGGCACCTCCAGCGCGCCGGTCAACAGCGGCCTGGGCGATGGCGGCAACCTGCCGAGCAACCGCAGCGGCAACGGCAAGGTCACCCTCAAGATCGAAGGTTCGGAAGTCGGCGTGTCCGCAGTCGAGGACACCAACTCGCTGCTGGTGCGCGCCAATCCCTCACAGTGGAAATCGATCCGCGAAGTGATCGAGCGCATCGACGTGATGCCGATGCAGGTGCACATCGAAGCGCAGGTGGTCAGCGTGGCGTTGAAGGGCGCGCTGCAGTACGGCGTCAGCTGGTTCTTCGACAACGCGGTCGGCGAGGCCGGCTTCCCGTATCCGACCGGTCGCAACAGTTTCGGCAGTTATTCCGGTGGTATCAGCCAACCGGACGTGCCCAATGGCAGTTCCATCGGCAACCTGCTGAGCTGGAGCTTCCTGGGCAAGAATGCGGCGGCGATCGTCAGCGCGCTCGACAATGTCACTGACGTGCGCACGCTCTCTGCGCCCTCGGTGTTCACCCAGAACAATCGCGAGGCCAGCCTCAATGTTGGTCAGCGGATTCCGATCGCCTCAGTGAGCCTCAACCCGGGCAACGGTAATGACAACACTTACAGCTCGGTGCAGTACCTGGACACCGGCATCATCCTCAAGGTGCGCCCGCGGGTGACCCGCGACGGTCTGGTGTTCCTGGACATCGTGCAGGAAGTCAGCAAGCCGACCGGTATCGCTGACGACTACGGCAACGTGCGCATCGACACCAGCAAGGTCACGACCAGCGCGCTCGCGCCGAGCGGTGAAACCATCGTGCTCGCTGGCCTGATCAGCGAGGGCACCGATCGCAATTCGACCGGCGTCCCCGGCCTGAGTCGCATCCCCTGGCTCGGCGGCCTGTTCGGCCAGCAGGGCCAGTCCAAGACCCGCGACGAACTGGTGGTGCTGATCACCCCGACCGTGGTGCGCAACCCGCTGGAAGCGCGCAACCTCACCGACGAATACGGTCGCCGGTTCCGCGCGCTGGATCCGATCTACAAGCCGAAGCAGTGAGCCCGGCGGGCGCGTCCCTTCCCATCGTGCTGGTGCCGGTCGGCACCGATGAGGACGCGCTCGACGCCTGCCTGGCCGCGCTGGATGCCGGCACGCCCGCCGGCACGTGGGTCTGGCTGGCCGACGACGCGCAGGTCGGGCCGCGCGGCAACGCGATCATCGAGCGCTGGCTGGCGCGCACCCCGTTGCAGGCGGCGCACACGCGCCGCGCATCGCCGATCGGCGAGGCGGCGCATCTTGACGAAGCCCTGCGTGCCTGTGGCGATGCCGATGTCGCGATCCTGGCCAGCGATGCGCAGGTCACGCCCGGTTGGCTGGAGCGATTGCACGCTTGCTTCGCAAGCGATCCGACCATCGCGACAGCCACGCCATGGAGCAACGCCGGCGAAGCGGCCGCATGGCCACGCATCGGCGAGATCGTGCCGCTCGACATCGCGCCGTCGCGGCTCGCACGCGCCTGCGCGCATCTCGGTGGCGTGTATCCCGGCTTGCCCAGCGCAGTCACCCACGCGGTGCTCCTGCGCGGTGCGGCGCGCGTGCGTGCAGGCGGGCTCGATCCGGCCAGTTACCGGTCGTGGTATGCGGCGCTGATCGATCTGTCGCTGCGGATGGCGGGACTGGGTTGGCGCAACGTGCTGTGCGAAACAGCGTTCGTCCTGCGCGATGTCGAAGGCCTCCCTTCGGATGGCGACATGGACATGCTCTCCGTGCGTTGGCCGGCGTGGCATGCGCGCCTGGCGAATGTCCTGATGGACGATCCGTTGCGCGCGCTGCGCGAGCGGCTTGTGCAGTCGCTCGCGCAAGCAGACGATCCGCCGCCACAAGCGGACCTGTTCGCGGATCCGGCATGAACCGCGCCGACATCGCCGCGATCGTGGTGAGCCACGAGAGCGAGGAGACCCTCGACGATTGCCTGTCGCGGCTGCGTGCGGCGGATGGCGTGGCCGAGATCCGAGTGGTCGACAACGACTCGCGCGACGGCACCCTCGACATCGTCCAGCGCCATGCGTTGGCCGATCCGCGCCTGCGCTTCATCGCCAACCCCGACAACCCCGGCTTCGCGGTGGCCTGCAACCAGGGTGCGGCCGACAGCCGCGCACCGTGGCTCGCCTTCGTCAATCCGGACTGCCTGGTCGAGCGCGATTCGCTGGCGCGGATGCGTGCGCATGCCAACGTACTGATGGGCTTCGGCGAGGATGGGCCGCGCGATATCGCCGATATCGCCGAGTACGTCGATGTCGCGTTGCGCGGGCAAGGCGGCGATGTCGTGCTGGGCGCTGACCTGGTCGGCGAGGACGGGGTGCGCGATGTCGCGGCGCGTCGGCGCGATCCGGATTTCGCCGCGATGCTGCGCGATCCGTCGCGGACGCAGCTCGGCGTTGCGATCGATGCATCGCTGCCGCTGCAGGTCGTCGATGCGATCTCGGGTGCGTTGATGCTGTTGCCGCGCGGACTGTTCGAGTGCATCGGTGGCTTCGATGAAGCGTACCGATTGCATGCAGAAGACCTGGACTTGTGCAGGCGCGCACGCGCCGAAGGCGCAACGGTCGCCTGCGCCAACGACGTGCGCGTGATCCATGTCCGCGGTGTTTCGTCGCGCTCGCGGCCGCTGTTCGTGGAATGGCACAAGCATCGCGGCCTCTGGCGCTACTTCCGGCATTTCGAAGCCGCGCACCGCAGCTGGCCGCAGCGCATCGCGGTGTGGACGATGATCTGGCTGCGCTTCCCGCTTGCCGTGGCACGCGTGATGGCGCGATCAATGCGCGGCTGACCGGCACCGGGCAAGTTCCGCCAACGCATTCAGCATCCTGAAACCCTGATCCACTCCGCATCCTGTCAACCGCAATGCGGGTAGGCTCGTTGTGCAGGGGTGCGATGGCGATGGGGACTGTTCCATGGAGACCATGCAATGGGTGCGCGGCACCCTGCTTGCATCTGCGATCTGCCTGCTGGCGGCCTGTGGTGGTGGAGGTGGTGGTTCACCTGGAGGCGGGACGACCACGCCTCCGACCACCCCGACCACGCCCCCGCCGCCACCTTATGCGCCGATCCCGGCGACCGATGCGGATGCCGCACGCTTCCTGGCGCAGGCGACATTCGGCCCGACCAGCGCCGACATCGCGCGCCTGCGGCAGATCGGCTACAGCCAGTGGCTGGATGAGCAACTGGACGAGGCGCGCACACCGCCCACGCTGGTGTTGCCGCGACTGCAGCAGGTCGTCGCCAACGGCTTCCCGGTCGCCGACCTGCGCCCGCAGCATCGTCGCAACGAGTGGTTGTGGCAGGCAGCGAATGGACGCGACCAGTTGCGCATGCGGGTGGCGTTCGCGTTGAGCGAGATCTTCGTGGTCTCCGACCGCGACGTCGCCGACAGCAACCAGACGATTTATCGCATCGCCGATTATCAGGACACATTGGCGCGCGGCGCATTCGGCAGCTACCGCGGCCTGCTGGAGAAGGTGACGCTGCATCCGGCGATGGGCTATTTCCTCAGCCATGTCGGCAATCGCAAGGCGGATCCCGCGCGCAACATCACCCCCGACGAGAACTACGGCCGCGAGCTGATGCAGCTCTTCTCGATCGGCCTGGTCGAGCGCAACCGCGATTTCAGTCCCGTGCTGGATGGAGCCGGGCAGACCACGCCGACCTACGACGAGAAAGTCGTCAGCGCGATGGCCCGGGTGTTCACCGGCTGGACCTACGCCGGCCAGACCGATGCGCAATACGGGCGCGGCAACAACACCAGTTACGCGCCGATGGAATGCCACCCGGCCTTCCATGACGACCAACCCAAGCAGATCTTCGGTGGCGTCGTGGTCAGCGAAGGCAGCAACTGCACCGCGAGCCTGCAGAAGACCCTGGATGCACTGGCCGCGCACCGGAATGTCGCGCCCTTCATCAGCCGCCAGCTGATCCAGCGGCTGGTCACCAGCAATCCCAGCCCGGCCTATGTGCAGCGGGTGAGCACGGAATGGATCGCGAGTGGCGGCAACATCGGTCGCGTGGTGCGCACGATCCTGCTCGATACCGAAGCGCGCGTGCCGCCGACCGTCGCGGGCGTCGGCAAGGCGCGCGAGCCGCTGCTGAAAGTGACCACGCTGTGGCGTGCATTCGGCGCGCGCTATGTGCCACCGGCGACCGGCGAAATCCGCTTCACCTTCTCCAATGCCGGCGACCTGACGGCATCGCTGTTGCAGGATTCGCAACGCGCGCCATCGGTGTTCAATTTCTTCGAGCCCGATTACCGGCTGCCCGCCGCGGATGGCGCCACCGGCCCGTATGCGCCCGAGTTCCAGATCCTCACCGAGGCGACCTACGCCAGCATGCTCAACCAGCATGATTCCCTGGTCTGGAACTACACCGGCGCGGCACCGACCACGACCACACCGGCGCCGATCCTCGACATCGCCGCGCTGACCACCATGGCGGAAGCCGGCAACCACGCCAGCATGGTCCAGCAGGTGAACACCTTGCTGTTCAGTGGCGCGCTCGGCGATGCCAGCCAGCAGGCGATGGTGCGCATGCTCGATCGCCTTGCGACGGCCAACGAAAACGCGGGCAATCGCGCGAAATCGCTGGTGCTGCTCGCGCTGGCTTCCCCCGAATTCGCGATCCAGCGCTAGGAGCACGCCATGACACGTCAAATCCGTGAAGACCGTCGTGCCTTCCTGCGCCGTCTGCAGGCGGTGGTCGCCGGTGGCACCGCGTTCGCACTGCTGCCGCAACTCGATCTGGTCGGTCGCGCAATGGCTGCCGACGCGTTGCCCGGCAACGACTACAAGGCGCTGGTCTGCATCTTCCTGTTCGGCGGCAGCGATTCCTTCAACATGCTGATCCCGCACGAGAGCGGCGAGTACAACGCGTATTCGACCAGCCGCGGTGGCGTGTACGACGCCGCCACCAACCCGACCGGCCTGGGCTATGCGCGCGACCAATTGATCACCATCGCCGACACCGCCGGCAAGACCTGGGGACTCAATCCGGGTTGCACCGCGATGAAGCCGTTGTTCGAAGCCGGCGAACTCGCGTTCCTGGCCAACGTGGGCACCTTGGTCGAGCCGGTGACCAAAGCCGAGGTCAACGGCAAGCTCAAGCGTCTTCCTGCGTATCTGTATTCGCACAACGACCAGCAGAAACTGTGGATGCGCGGGCAGTCGTCGGCCAACACCGCGGTGGGTTGGGGCGGTGCGCTGTCCGATTACATGGAGGCGAGCAATACCGGGTTGCAGTCGTTGTCGCCATCGATCTCGATCGCCGGCAGCAACCTGTTCCAGGTCGGGCGCATGACCCTGCCGTTCACCCTGTCCTCCGGCGGGCCGCCGACCTTGACCCGCTTCCGCAACGATGCCGGCAATGCCGATCGCATCCGCTACGAATCGTTGCGTGCGTTGGTGGATGCGAGCTACACGCCGGTGCTGCAGGACGAATACGCGCTTGTTGGCGAGAGCGCCATCGAACTCAACGGCAGCCTGCGCACCGTGCTCGATCCGGCCAATGGCGGCGACATCGCCACGGTGTTCCCGGCCGGTGGCCTGGCCTCGCAGTTGCGCATGGTCGCGCGGATGATCAAGGCCAGCCGCACAGCAGCGATCGGTCATCGCCGCCAGGTGTATTACGTCAGCCTGGGCGGCTTCGACACACACGAGAACCAGATGGCCGCGAATGGACATGGTGCATTGCTGAAGCAACTGGGCGACTCGCTGGCCGCGTTCCGCGCGGCGCTCGCGGAGATCGGCGCGCTGAACGCCACCACTACCTTCACCATGAGCGACTTCGGGCGCACCCTCAACAGCAATGGCAACGGCACCGACCACGGCTGGGGCGGCGTGCAGCTGGTGATGGGTGGCGCGGCCGCGAATGGCGGCGCACTGCGCGGGCGCCAGGTGTGGGGCAACTATCCCGTGCTGGAACTCGATGGCACCCAGGCAGTCGGACGCGGGCGGATGGTGCCGACGATGTCGGTGAACCAGGTGGGCTCCACGCTGTCGCAGTGGTTCGGCTTGCCCTCATCGAGCGTGGGGTCGATCTTCCCCGGCATCGAGAACTTCAGCCAGCAGAAGCTCGGCTTCCTCGGTTAGCGCGCGTCACTTATCGGTGCAGGTTGATCGTGTCGCGCAGTTCGCGCGCGGCATCGGCTGCGGCGTCGGCGTAGCCCGCGCCGCTCGATGCGTACAGGATCCCGCGCGATGAATTGATCATCAGGCCGGTGCCATCCGCGGTCCTGCCATTGCGCACGGTGGCTTCCACATCGCCGCCCTGCACGCCGATGCCGGGGATCAGCAGGGGCATGTCGCCGACGATGCCGCGGATCACCTTCAGTTCCTC